>JBEKSN010000068.1:0-17513 GCA_049517055.1 Candidatus Acidiferrales bacterium
TGGGCCGTCAGCGCGCCGAGAGCGATCAATATGGCGATCGTCACAACGTCAAAGATCACATGCAGCGTATTCGGCGCGATGCCATTGCGCTCGGGCAGGAAAGCGTGCGTCGTTTCGTACATCACTTTATAACGCGCGGCGAGGTCTGGATCCGGGCGAAAAAGGTAGGGAATCCACCACGCCTTCAATGAGCCGAAGCACGCAAGCACGTAGGTGATCCAAAGCCACCAGAGGAGCCAGTCCGGGTAGCGTTTGCCAAAGTGGAAAGCGCTGCCGGCGAGTCCGATCGCAAATGGAGTGACGTTGATGAGCGTGGTAATCAGAAGTTTGCTGCCCGGGAACGCCGCACGAGCGCCTTTCACGTCATTGAGACTTCCGAGTGGAATCCAATTATGCAACGCCACGAACAGCACGACAAAACATTGCAGCGCAATCAACGCGCCCTGGGTGATGGTATTCATCACTGCAGATTATACGGCACCTCCTGTTCCTCAGCCTCTGTAAGGCTGCATCTCGCGCGAAGCTCCGACAAATGCGCTCGTCGGAATCTGATCCACAGGTGCTGGACTTGCCTTAAATTCCTAGGTACGCTACCGGGCACCCGGGGCGCACAGCGGGGACAATCCACCGAAGGAGTTCCAACATGAGAAACATTTCTCGCTCCATACTCTTCCTCGTCGCGCTGGTTGTGTTTTCCGGTTTCCGGCGCAAGCGTAACCGTAGCCCGCGCGCAAGACGCCGCCGCGAAAAAAACTAAAACTCCGAGCGAAGCCGTACTCGAATCCTGGAACGACGTGGGCAACCGCCTCGTCACCATGGCGGAAGATTGGCCCGAAGACAAATACACCTACAAGCTCACTCCCGACGTCCGCACTTTCCAGCAAGTGCTTCTGCACGTTGCCGGCTCGAACTACGATTTCTTAAACCACGTCGCCGGCTCGAAGCTGGGTGAAGCGGCAAACGATCCCGCAGTCGCCAATTACAAAACCAAAGCCGAGACCGTCGCGTACCTGAAGAAATCCGTCACCGACGGCGCCGCGCTGATTCAAAAGGAAGGCGACGCAGGCGTCCTCAAACATCTCGATTACTGGATCGGTTACGTCGAGCACATGGGAGAACACTACGGCTTGCTCGTCGCCTACTACCGCGCAAACAACCAAGTGCCGCCCGAATCCCGCCCAAAGAAGTAACGGCGCGATGAGGCTCTAAATCAAACTGCCTGTCCAGGCTACGGCCTGGACAGGTCCTCATGGAACGCGACGATGAATACGGAAGCGATGCACAAGGCGCTGGCGGGTTCACAGGCGGGAAAGCTCACTTTTCCTGAGGTCGTGGGCATGCTCGTGAACGCCGGCGTTGAATCCTACTTCGCCGACTTGCTTCGCGGCGAGGAAACTTTTTACACTACGGACGGCGAGACACACCGTGAGCAGATGACGCTACCGCACTCGAAGATCGCCGGCGAGTTCTCGCAGTCTGCGCTCGTCGCCGCCATCCGCGGCGCCCAAGCCGACCAGATCCGCTACCCCGAGTTTGTAAAGCAGGCCACTGCTGCGGGAACCATCGGGTATTGGGCTTTCTTGACCGGCAAAAAAGTAATCTACTTTGGCCGCAAGGGAGAGTTTCACGTCGAAGAGTTTCCGCGTCAGAAATCGTGAATTTCTTGGTCCGACGGAATTTTCGGCCCGCCCGTCTGCAAAGGGCCAAAGCGCACGGGGCTACCCGCTTACATCGTCGGCTCGTACCACAGCACCACATTCCCGTTCCCGAAAGCCCGCGTCTTCGTCAGCTTCAGGTTCAGTTTCTCTTTAGCGCCGTCGAACATCATCCAAAGTTTTATTCAACTGCGGTAACTGCCGGTATTCTTGATTCTGACTCCTGAATTTCGCTAAAAAGCCATCGCGCCGGAAAAGGCCGAGCGCGGCGGCACCTCCCACGGTGTCCTAAGTGTCATGGAATCTGCAATTTTGGTACGTTCGTACCATTGCGACCCTCGCCGTGGTCCGCTACAAATGGGTGTCGGGCGAACTGGGCACCCGCCAATTCCAAGTCCAGCGACATGTCTAGCAAGAAAAACAAGTTTCGGACGAATCCGAAGGCGCCCTTGCGTCCCCGAAGACGCGGACAAGAGCCCGTGGCGGCAGGTCCTCTGGCCAAGGCTCCTAGGGACGGCGATGCGCGAGCATTACGCGACAGGTTCGACGGTACGAATCCCCAGCTTCTATTTTCCGGCAATCCGCAGCCGATGTACATTTACGACCCGAAAACATTGGCCTTTCTCGACGTCAACGAAGCAGCTCTGGCACAATATGGATACGCGCGCGAGGAACTCCTGCGCATGTGTATCACCGATATACGCCCGGTCGAAGACATTCCACGCGTGCTCGAAGCCGTCCGCAACAATCCATCGGCTCTGGCTTTTCGAGGGTACTGGCGCCATCGGCGAAAGAACGGCGAAATTTTCGAAGTCGAAGTGACTACGCAGGGAATTCTTTTTGGCGGCCGCAAGGCGACTCTCGCATCCGTTCAGGACATCAGCGCGAGGCGAACCGCAGAAGAAAAAGTCGCAGAGCACAATGCCTACCTGCACGCGCTGACGGAAAACAATCCGCTGGCCATCGTGGTCATGGACGCCAATGGCCGCGTTCAGATGTGCAACCCCGCTTTTGAAACCCTCTTTGGCTATCGGCAATCAGACATTCTGGGAGCGGAACTGGATTTATTGGTTGTTCCGGCACGCGATGCGAGCGAGGCCCTGGAATTGAGCAGGCGCGCCACAAGCGGCGAGGTGGTGCGGGCGGAGGGCAAGCGCCGCCGCAGCGACGGTTCGCTGGTGGACGTCCAGATCGTGGCGGTGCCGCTGAACGCAAACGGAAAGCGCACGGGCAGCTTCGGGATGTACGAAGACATCACCGAGCGGTGCCGCGCTGAAGAGGCCCAGCAACGTGCGGAGGAAAGGCTCAGGCTCTTATTCGAAAACGCAGTGGAGGGGATTTTTCAGACTACACCGCAAGGCCGCATCCTGAGCATGAATCCCGCACTTGCGCGAATGTGCGGATATTCCAGTTGTGGGGAAATGTTGGAATGCATCACCAACGTGGCCCAGGACGCCTACGCCGATCCGGAATTTCGCGAGGAATTCAAACGGCGGATCGAAAAGAGAGGCGTGGTCGAACAATTTGAATATCAACTTCGCCGCAAGGATGGCGCGAAAATCTGGGTTTCCGAAAATGCGCGCGCGGTGCGAGACGCGCACGGGAAGATCGTTTGTTATGAGGGCACGGTAGAAGACATCACTGATTACAAACGCGCCGAACTCGAGCGGCAGGTAAACTTTGAAATCATTCGGGGCGTGAATGTAACCGACAACCTCGACGACCTGCTCCGGCTCATTCACCTCGCACTCAAGAAAGTGCTCTACACTGAAAATTGCTTCGTGGCGCTGTACGAGCCGGCGACAGAGATGTTCCATTTTCCGTTCTTTGTAGACCAGTTTGACGTTGCGCCGCCTCCTCAGCAGGTCGGAAGAAGTTGCACTGCGTACGTGTATCGTACCGGACGGGCTATGTTGATTCCCCAAAGGGCATTCGACAAGCTCGCTGAGCAAGGAGAAGTGGAGCTGGTCGGCACGCCTTCGCCGTCCTGGTTGGGAGTGCCGCTACAAACGCCGGCGGCCACGATAGGCGTCTTGGTGGTTCAGCATTACGAAAACGAAAATGCATACACGGAGCGGGATCTTGAATTTTTGGGCTCGGTCGGGGGGCAGATCGCTCTAGCCATCGAGAGGAAACGCGCGGAGGAAAAAGTACGCGAAAGCGAAGCGCGTTTGCGCGTCTTGGTCGAACAACTGCCCGCTGTTCTTTGGACGGTGGGAAAGGATCTTCGCTTCACATCTGCAATGGGAGCGGGGCTGACGCGTCTGGGATTAAAGCAGAATCAAGTGGTGGGAATGTCGCTGCCGGAATATTTTGAGACGTCCGATCAGAGTTTCAAGCCGATCGCGGCTCATCGTCGCGCAATGGCGGGAGAACCGACCACCTTCCATGTCGAATGGAAAGGCGGATCTTACGCGTGCCATGTCGAGCCCCTGCGCGACGCCAGCGGCCAATTGCAGGGCGCGATTTGCATGGCGCTTGACATCACGGACCGCAGGCAACTGGAGGAGCAGCTTCGCCAATCGCAGAAAATGGAAGCCGTCGGACGATTGGCGGGAGGAATTGCTCACGATTTCAACAATCTCTTGATGGTTATCCAAGGCTACGCAGATTTGCTCGCGGATCGTCTGGCCGCTGGGGATCCGTTGCGGCGTAACGCGGAGCAAATCCAAACGGCTTCGCAGCGGGCCACCTCGCTTACGCGCCAATTGCTTGCTTTCAGTAGAAAGCAAATGCTGGCGCCCAAAATAATCAGCATTCAAAGCATTTTTATGGACATGGAGAGAATTCTGCGAAGGCTGATCGGCGAGGACATTCAGTTGGAAACCTCTTCCACTGCCGACGTGGGCCTGATCAAGGCAGACCGCAGCCAGATTGAGCAAGTGATCCTGAATCTTGCCGTTAATGCGCGCGACGCGATGCCGCAGGGCGGTCGCCTGACGATTGAGACTGCGAATGTCGATTTGGATGCTTCCTATTCGGGGTCCCCTGCCGTGCTGGCGCCCGGCAAATACGTAATGCTCGCGGTTACCGACAATGGCTGCGGTATGGACGCCGAAACGCAAACGCACATTTTCGAACCGTTCTTTACGACGAAGGAAAAAGGAAAGGGAACGGGACTCGGTCTCGCGACGGTATACGGAATCGTGAAACAAAGCGGCGGCTACGTCTGGGTGTATAGCGAACCGGACCGCGGAACGAGTTTCAAGATTTATCTGCCGAGAATTGAAGATGAAGAGGGAGAGCGCGGACGCGACCGGCGCACCGACGTTCAATCCATAGAACGCGGATCGGAAACTATTCTTCTGGTGGAAGACGAGAAAGGCGTCCGGGAATTGGCCCGCGAATATCTGGAGATGAGCGGATATACGGTCATTGAAGCGGAAGATGGCCACACCGCTCTCGAATTGGCAGCCATGCACGCGGGAACAATCCACCTTTTGATGACGGACGTGGTAATGCCGGGCATTAGTGGCCGGGAGCTGGCCGAACGCGTGAAACTGATTCGGCCAAAAATCAATGTCCTCTATATGTCCGGGTACACCGACCAGGCCGTGGTGCATCACGGGATACTAGATATGGATGCGGTACTTCTTCAAAAGCCGTTCACGATGGCTACGCTTTCGACGAAGCTTCGAGAAATTCTCAC
The DNA here is from genome assembly GCA_049517055.1 of Candidatus Acidiferrales bacterium. Lineage (GTDB taxonomy): Bacteria > Acidobacteriota > Terriglobia > Acidiferrales > UBA7541 > Palsa-295. The sequence continues at coordinate 5,305 of JBEKSN010000068.1, forward strand.
AGCTGAAACCGTCCAATAATTTCCAGCGTGTTATGAATTCGCTTTTAGCAGGCAATTCTCCGTATCGCATCGCTGAATACTTTGCGTGCACCTTTCCGACACATATGACCGCAGGCAGACAGCCGGTTTGAGCGCAGAATTTTGTTCGCATTTCACAGCCTGACGTAACGTCATGAAACCGCAGTCGTTCCGAGGTGTAGCGTTCTCCGCTTGAACTGCCCCCTTAATGGCGCTGAAGCTGCTGTTGTAGAAAGTATACGTTTCATCTCTCCGCCGGAAGCGGGACGGAGGCAGCGGGATAGGGGGATGTCATGGGGAAGGGCGGCGAGCAGTATCAAGTAGACCCTCAAAATACGGTAACAGAGGAACTAATCGGCGAGCGAAGACTCTGGACCGCAGTGGTCATATCAGCGGTAGAAGATTGGCGCAACGGGAGCTTGCGAGTGCAGCGAAAAGCTCAAGAATTTCTCTTCGATAATGACGCAGATTTTCAGACGGTTTGCGCGCGCGCGGGACTCGAGCCAGGCAGTTTCCGAGCGAGGTTACGCAAAATCGGGAAGCTAGTGGAAATGAAAAGTACCACCGTTCCCGGTATTGCTGCATGAATCAACCTGGATCACCGCGAAGTAAACGCCAGCGCAACAGAGTTCTTCGGCCAATTGAAAACGATCTTGCGGCTCGAGTGTGGAACTTTTTGTGGCGCTCCATTTGCTTCGCGGAAACTCACCTCAGCAAAGAATCCCCCAGCCCCAGATATTGAAATAGCGTAGAATTTCTCGTTAACTCTCGATCTGAAATATTGATGACTTCCGCCGTCAGCCCCGAGAAACAGCTTCTCGCCTACTGTTCGCATATTCAACTCGATTCGTCCTTAGCGCAGAAGATCGCCCAATTGCTGGAAGGTGATCTCGATTGGGACTATGTGCTCAACGAGGCGGAAGAAAACTCAATCTTTCCGCTCGTTGGGCGGCAGTTGCAAGCGATTGCGAGGGATGCGTTGCCGGCGGCTGCCGCGGACCGCCTAAGAAATGGTTGCCGCGCGAATACGATCCGCTGCCTGTTTCTTGCAGCGGAACTGATCAAGATTCTCGATCTTTTTCGTTCCCAGGGGATCGAGGCGATTCCTTACAAGGGCCCCGCGCTGGCGGTGCAAGCCTATGGCGACATAACGCTTCGGGAATTCGAAGATTTGGACATCGTTTTGCGCCAGAGCGATGTGCCGAAGGCCCATGAACTGATGCTTGGACTTGGGTATCGCGCGAAATTCGATTGGGTCATGTCGTCTGGCGCAGATGCTTCGGCGGTTCCGGGCGAATACAACTATCGTGACGAGGAACGACGTGTAATGGTGGAGCTTCACACCGAATTGACGCTTCGGCATTTTCCGAAGCCTCCCAATCTCGATGAGCTTTCGCTCCGGCTAGTGTCAGTAAGGCTGAACGAGCGAGAAGTTCGGACGTTCTCATTGGAAGACGGGCTGCCCATACTTTGCATTCACGGGGCAAAAGATTTCTGGGCGCGATTTTCATGGATCGCGGATATTTCCGAGCTACTGAGGCGCTACCCGAACCTGAACTGGGATATCACAATGCAGCGAACAGAATCCCTAAAGGCAGAGCGAATGCTTCATGTCGGACTTGCTCTTGCGGCCGGATTGCTTGATGCACCGCTGCCGAATGAAATTTGGCGTCGAGTGCAAGCCGATCGCGTGGCCACGGATGTTGCCTCGGAAATTACAAGCCGTCTCATGAGCCCTGACTACCGACCGATCGACGCTCCCGGACGCTTCAATTTTCGCCGCCGGATGTTGTCCGGAACCCTTGAGGGGTGGCGCTATGCCTTGCGGCTTTCCGTCATACCCGCCGAAGAAGACTGGCAAATGATGCGTTTGCCCGGCCCCCTGGCACCTCTTTATATTGCACTGCGCCCTCTGCGGCTTTTGCGGAAGTACGGCTGGGCCAGCCGCCGCGCTTAAACCCTCCTTTCATCTCTACTCCAGGTCTTCCCAGCGATAGTGGCAGATACGAATCGGGGCCCCCATATGCAGTTGACGCATTACGTACACCGAACGAGACTGGCTCTGGCACCTATCTTTTGTTGGGTAAATTTGCAATTTGGGGGAACTGCGAGGACGCCCTCACGTCCCGCAGTTATAGGCATTACCGCCGTGAACTTGGGAACAATGGCCGAAATGGATTATCCCGTCAAGCGGCCGGACACTTGCGCTCCGCTTCAAATTTCCATTGGAAACGTGCCGCTTTCGCTATTCATTCGAGAAGAAACGCTGCTCGCGCCAGCCTTGCGACGCTATCGCGAATTCACGCAGAACTCCGCGAATGGCTTTCCCGTTCATCTGAATGAACCAGAGACGCGGACGAAGATGGGCGAATTTTCATATCTGCTGGACGACGCGAAGCTGATTCTCGGTTCGCGAGGGGCTAAATTTTATGGCGTGCGCCATGAATATGCGCTGGACTCGCTACTGCGCATTTTGTTGACGATGGTGCTCCTGCCGCAACGCGGATTTCTTCTGCATGGTGCGACGGTTGTACGGGACGGTCGCGCGTATATTTTCTTCGGGCGCTCGGGAGCGGGGAAGAGCACGGTTGCGTCGCTGTCACCCGAAGGCAGCGTCCTCACTGACGAAATTTCTCTACTGCGCTACTCCGATGGCTGCTGGCAGGCGCACGGAACGCCTTTCTGGGGAGAATTTCGAGCGGCGGGAATCAACCGGCTATTTCCTGTGGCGGGTTTGTACCTGCTGAAGCAGGCGAACGACGATCGCGCCGAGTCGCTGTCCTTGAAGGAAGCGCTCCGCGCGCTGTTGCCTTGCGTTCTGTTCTTCACGGCCGAAAAACGCGCGCATGAAACATTGCTGCAAACGTTGATGGGCCTGATCGAGGAAATACCGTGCCATCGGCTGCATTTTCGCCGGCACGCCGAATTCTGGAAGGTGATCGCGGCATGAAAGGATACATCGTTCGGAATCCAAAACTCGCTTGGCGGGAAGTTGACGGTGAAATGGTGATTATTTCGCCGGAGGACAGCCAAGTGCATGAGCTTAACGAGACCGCAAGCCTGATCTGGAAACACGCCGACGGCCGGAGCCTGGAGGAAATCGCCGAAAGAATCTCCACAGAATACGAAGTCAGCCTAGAAGCGGCCCGAGCCGACATCGGCGAATTGGTGACTGCGCTGGAGCAGAAGCAGTTGGTGTTCGTCGCAACAGAAGGAAAAGGCTGAGGAATGGCAAAGACTCCGGTCATGGACGGGTTGATTAGCAGGACGGTGGAGCGCCACCTTCCCTGGAGCGTCCATGTGGATCTCACGTACAGATGCAACGAACGGTGCATCCATTGCTATCTCGATCACGAAGATCACGGAGAGATGAAAACGGATGAGATCAAAAATGTGCTGGAGCAACTGGCGCAATCCGGCACGCTGTTTCTCACATTGAGCGGCGGCGAGATTTTTTTGCGCGACGATCTTTTCGAATTGCTCGAGTTCGCGCGCTCCCTGCACTTCGATATCAGCCTAAAAACCAACGCGCTTTTGATTGATGCCGAGCGAGCCCGCAAGTTGCGCGCTTTGAGCGTGCGCCGCATTCAAATCAGCATTTATAGCGCCGAGCCGGCGGTCCATGACGCGATTACCAAGGTTCGCGGATCGTTAGAACGCACTTTGACTGCTATTCGATTCCTGCAGGCGGAGGGTTTGCAGGTAAAGATTGCGTGTCCGCTGATGAAGCAGAACTTGATGGCTTATCGAAACGTACAAGCGCTTGCGGCGGAGTTGGGCGTCCCTTACGTCCTGGATATGACGATTACTCCCAAGATGGACGGAGACATGGGTCTTTTGCAATTGCGGAACCCGGTGCAAGACCTCTTGCCGATTCTCCAGGATCCAATTCTTAACCCGCCATCAAGTTCGCAGGACAGCGTGCAAGCGGCGCAACTTACGACCGGGAGCGCTACGTCGAGCGGAATTGAAAGCCAGGCATATGAGGACATCCCGTGCAGCGCGGGCCACAACAGTTGCTACATTTCTCCGTACGGAGAGGTTTTTCCGTGTGTGCAGATGCCCGTTGCCACGGGCAACCTGCGGCAGCAGCGCTTCGAGGAGATTTGGTTCAAATCGCCAGAGATGGAGCGTGTGCGAGCGGTGCGGGAGTCACAGTTGCCAGTGTGCTCCAAATGTTCGATCCGACAATACTGCGAACGTTGCCCGGGACTCGCGCAGATGGAAGGCGGGGATTTGCTGGGAGCGTACGAGCGAGCGTGTGACTTGGCTGAACTGAAAGCCGGTTTAGCTGGTGTGCAGAATCCGACTAGCGCACTGCACGCGCAGAAACCGAACAGAAAAGAATTGTGTTCAATTCCTTCGCCGGTCGCTACGCCGGCAGTGCAAGCCGGCAGTAACTGACCCAGGGGAACCAATGGAAAGAACGCAAAAAATCGCGCACGGCGATGAAAAGCAACCGAAAAAGAAGCGAGCTTACGTTAAGCCGCAGTGTGTTTCGGAACCGATTTACGAGACCTTAGCGCTGGCGTGCGGGAAATTGCCCGGACAAGGCGGAGTATGCAACGCGGCGCCGCGCCGTTCGTAGGCCGCGGGCGAGTTGGGCACAAATTTAGCTGGAGGCTTAGGGCCATGGATAGACAACGGCCGGTGGTCGGAATTCAGCGCACGTCGTGGCACCGGTGCCCGGTATTGTTGGTAGCGCTGTTGCTGGCTGCGCCGGTGATCGCTCGGGAAACAATCGTTTTGCAGAAGTCAGCAACCGATCAACAACTTCGCGGCGGTGATGCTACGCTGAATCAGGCCAGCCCCACCTCAAACAACGTTGGACCAACTGTTACGGTCGAGTCTCTTTCTTCCGCCAACGAGCGAGCTATCATCGAGTTTGACCTTTCGCGGATTCCCAATGTGGGCATTAAGCAAGCTTTGTTGACGCTGCACGTAACCACGCCGCCTCCACTTTCAGCAGGGACTTTGACCTACGGCGCATACGACGTCGCAACGTTCTGGCAACCCTCCACGGTTACCTGGAACACACGCGTAGCGACCACGGCTTGGGGCATTCCCGGCGGCGACATCGGCGGCACAGCTACAGGAACGGCGACCGTCACGAATGCCAGCACGACGGCGCAATTCGACATTACCCCTGATGTGCAAGGCTGGTACAACGGCAACCCGAACTACGGAACCATCATTAAGGACCAAACGGAAAACGACGCGACCGCGGCTAGCACGGTGTTCGGTTCGAAAGAGGCGAGCGTTGCAACGAATGCTCCTGAACTCGACGTCACGTTCGTTCAAAATGTGAGCAGTCTTACGGCCACCCCGGGTAACGCCAGTGTCACGCTGAACTGGACGATTCCTTCGCCGATTGGAACTCCCAAGCCGGGAGAGTCGTACGTCGGAGTTGTGATTCTTCGGCGGTCAAGTCTTCCGGTGGACAAAAGCTCCGTCCCCACGGATACAACGGATCCAGGTTTATGCGCCACGGTGGGAACTGCGACAGTTGTGTTCGATGACACGTCAGGAAAAACGAGTTTTACGGATAATTCCACCACGTGCCCAACCGGAATCGGAGGGCCTCACAACGCAATAACTTATTTTTACAAAGTGTTTCTGCGCGACAATTTGAATTACTACTCTTCGCAGCCAATTTCCAATGGCTCGACGTTCGCTGAAGAAATCTCGGCAACGCCTGCTGCCTCCGCGGCAGCTAGAGGAGAGTCCAAGTGGATGGCTAACACCGCCTCGACCACGCTGGCGGCGCCATCTCTGATTCCAGGTTCAGTGACGGTGATCGGTTCGCAGAGCAATCTGCTCTTCATGGTCAACCCCAACACCGGCCTGCGACTGTTTCCTCCAGTTTCGATCGGTGGTCCGATTACATCGCGTTCGTCGCTCATTGATTCCGCCTCGTCGTCCACGGGGGACAACATAATTTATGTAGCCGATAACGATGGCTTGGTCTACGCAGTGTCCACCGATACCGGAGTCATTCTGTGGGTAGCCAACCCGACTGGCGCTACCGCAAATTCCTTTCAAGGGGCCGCGGCAGTGCAGTTGAAATCGGACAGTTCCGCTTCGTACAGGCGCGCTACGGACTTGCTTGCAGTCGGCACTCGCAATACCGGGACAACAACAGCAAACGAGATTCTGGGATTGGATGGCAACACCGGTGCGACCGTATGGACTACGACCGGAGGAGTGAGCTTCGTTCCGAGCATGGATATCATCAACTCGACTCCGCAGATTGACTACATCAACGGCGTGATTTGGGTGACCAGCCGCAGCGCTTGCGGGACCTCCCAGCCGAGCCTTTGGAGACTCGATCCGAATACCGGCCTCGTCATCGCCAACGCAAGCTTGGGCGATACAGATACCTCGCCGACCTTGTCGACGGCAGGCGATGTTCTGTTCGTGGCCACGAATGGGAACTTCATTTCGGGATCAACTTGCACGGCGGGCAACGGCGTCCTCTATGCGGTTAATCCCGCGACCGGACAGATGGTGACATCGTACAGTGTGGGCGATGGAGCGATTGTCAGCTTCCCCCTGGTGCTGAATAACGCGGCACCATACACGATCGTCTTCTCGGGAGCCAGCGCGGTACATGCGGTTTCCTACGATCCCACTGGACCGACGTTTACCGACGTATGGGATACGACAATTTCCGTACCATCGGCGCCGGTTTCCTTAACCAGCCTCAGCGACGTGTTCGTCGGCTCGGCTGATGGGAAGATTCACGAGCTGGATATTTCAGACGGCACAGACCTGAAGGACGTAACTGTAGATACCGGGACGCCTGGCGTCGTGGGCGATCCGGCCCTCGATATTGTGCTATCGACTCTCTATGTTTCAACCAGCGATCAACGCGCTTTCGAGTTCACTTATCCGTTTTAAAAGAGGCAGCTATGTCGCGCTCAGGACGTGTTGAAGGCAATCAGGCTCTAAAGAAAATCCTATTGCTTGCAGGCATGCTTCTTCTTGTTTCAGGATTTTCCGCGTGCCAAATGAAATCGAGTTCCGCGGACAAAGTCCCTCCGCCTGCTGTCAGCGCGACATTTACGTTTTGCGCGAGCGGATTTTCAGACTGCTCGCCGGCCACTTCTTTCAGTGTTGCTGCGGTTCGCGACGTCAAAATCAACGTCGCCTGGGAAAACGTGCCAGCCGGAAACCACATTCAGAAGCTCGAGGTGCTGGTGCCAAACGGCGGTCTTTACCAGCAAATCACCACTGCTTTCGCGATTTCATCCGACACGAACCAGCCTTTCGTTGCCACTCGAAATTTGCCCGTAGCCGGGACGTGGATACAACAGCGGCAAATAACAGGTGAATGGAGCGCGCGCGTTTCTCTTGACGGTCAGGTGATCGCGTCTCAGACGGTGCAATTGACTCCTTAATGAGCACCTCGCGGTTTCGCAAATAACTGAACCCAGGGAAAGCAATGGAAAGAACGCAGAAAATCGCCCACGCCGATGAAAAACGTCCGAAAAAGAAGCGAGCTTATGTTAAGCCGCGGTGTGTTTCGGAACCGATTTACGAGACCTTAGCACTGGCGTGTGGGAAACTGCCCGGTCAAGGTGGGGTATGCAACGCAGCACCACGCCGCTCGTAAGCGGACGCCGAGTTTCGGCCCAAACTAGCTGGAGGCAACAGGTTCCATGGTTAGACAACACCCGGTGACCGGAATTCAGCGCGCTTACTGGCGTCGGTGGCTTGCGTTGGGGTTAGCGCTGCTGCTGGCTGCGCCTGTGATTGCGCGCGAGACGATCGTGTTGCAGAAATCGGGGACTGACTCGCAAGCGCGCGGCGCAGATGCAACGCTCATTCAGGCGACACCTAACAGCAACAATGTCGGTAATACGCTTACCGTGGCCTCGGCCACAGGCGCGAATGAGCGCGCAATTGTCGAGTTCGATCTATCGCGCATTCCGAATGTGGGCATTAAACAGGCGATGTTGACCCTGCACGTGACCACGGCGCCGCCCGTGAGCGCAGGCACCTTGACGTACCAGGCGTACGACGTAACCAATTTCTGGCAATCAAATATAGTGAGCTGGAATACGCGGGTCGCGACAACTACCTGGACTGCCGCGGGAGGAGACATCGCGAGCGCGGCCACGGCAACAGCGACGGTCACAAACGCCAGCACGACCGCCCAATTCAATATCACGACAGATGTACAAAACTGGTACAACGGCAGCACAAACTACGGAACGATAATTAAAGACAGCGCGGCCAATGATGGCTTTTCGACTGTTTTTGGATCGAAGGAAGCTAGCAACGCGACCTCGCCCGAATTGGACGTAACATTCGTCCAGAATGTGACGGGACTAACAGCAACCCCCGGCAACGCGAGCGTTACGCTGAATTGGAACATTCCTGCGCTGATCGGCACTGCAGTTGGCTCTGAAACTTATACCGGCGTGCTGATCCTCCGGCGTACCAGCTCTCCAGTAGATAAAAGCTCGGTGCCGACTGATACGCAGGTTCCGGCACTATGTGCGACCGTTGGTACCGGAACGGTGGTGTTCGAGGACTCAACGGGCAAAACAAGTTTCACGGACAATGCCGCTACAGATACCTGCGCTTCCCCTGGCGGCGCGCCAGCGAACGGAACGACCTATTTCTATAAGGTATTCCTGCACGATAGTTCGAACTATTACTCCGACCAGGATATAACCAACGGATCAACGTTTACGGAAGAAATTTCAGCGACACCCGCGGCTACTGCTGCCGCTCAGCAAAACACTCAGTGGATTGCAGCGACTTTTGCCACGGATCTCGCCAGCCCATCCCTGATTCCCGGAACAGTTGCGGCCATGGGATCGCAAACCAACCTCGTATTTTTCATTAACGCCGCTACCGGATTGCGGGAGTTTGTCCCAGTGTCACTTGGCGGCTCCATAGCGTCTCGTTCACCGCTAATCGATGCGGCGTCTTCATCCACGGGACAAGATATCGATTATTTGACGGACCAGAATGGATTGGTCTACGCCCTAAACACAGATACTGGAGTGGTCAACTGGGTGGTAAACCCTATATCGAGCGGCACGCTGACCCTTCAGGGTGGTCCTGCCGTCCAATTGAAATCAATCGCCGGCGGCTCGAATGACCAGGTTTTCTTCGGCTCACGGATCACGACAACGACCTCCGCGAATCAGATCTTTGCGTTGAACGGCAATACCGGCGCAAACGCGTCATGGTCGCCGCTCACCGGCCCAATCACCACCACGAACGAAGGCGCACAAAATTTGGATATCATCAACTCGACGCCGCTGGTTGATTATGTTCACAGCGTTGTTTGGATCACCAGTCGCAGCGCATGCGGCACTTCACAGCCCAGTCTTTGGCAGGTCAATCCGAGCACAGGCGCGGTGAAGGCAATCGCAAATCTAGGCGACATCGACGCGTCGCCGACCCTCACTTTCGCAAGCGATGTTCTGTTCGTAGGCACTGTCGGCGATTCCATTGTCTCAAGCACGTGCACCGCGGGGAACAGCACGATCTATGCGATCAATCCCTCGACAGGCGCGACGTTGGCTTCTTACGCATCCACGGACGGGCCCATAGTTAGCTATCCGGTTGTTCTGGGATATGCGCCGCCGTATGTCGTCATTTTCTCAGGCGCTACCGCGGTTCACGCGCTTTCCATTGACACGTCGCGGCCGACGCCGGTGTTCGCGACGGTGTGGAATACAACGATTGCCAACCCTTCCGCGCCGATGTCAACGATAGGGCTAAATTATGTTTACGTGGGATCTAGCGACGGCATGATTCACGAGCTTATGGTCACGACCGGAGCCGATGTGAAAGATGAAATCACGAACGTCGGGCCTACCAAGGGAACTGTGGGCGACCCGTCCATCGATGAAGTGCTTTCTCGCATATATGTCACGACAACGGATCAACGGGCTTACGCTTTTACCATCCCATTTTAGCGAGGATTTCATGTTGCGCTTAAGAGTGAAAGATCGGCGTTGGCAAAAAAGAACTCTACTGGCGGCCAGCGTTGTTATTGCCGTGGTGGGATTCTCGGGCTGCCAGATGACCTCGGCGGACGGCGGAGCACCTCCCGCAGCACCGGCGACGGCCACATTTTCGTTTTGCGATAAGGAGGCTCCCAGCTGCGCCGGTGAAACAAGTTTCAGCGCCACCGCGACTCGCGACCTGGAAGTCAAAGTGTCCTGGCAGAACGTGCCGGTCGGGAACCACGTTCAAACTCTTGAGCTCTTGCTTCCCGGCGGCAATCTGTATCAACAAACCCAAATAGCTTTCGCGGTACAGCAGGGCTCAGACGAACCTCTGGTTGCGATTCAGACGCTCCCTGTCGCCGGTACCTGGATCCAACAGCGGCACATGCTCGGCGAGTGGACTACGCGCGTTTCGCTTGACGGCCAAGTGATCGCAACTCAAACGGTGCAATTGACGCCTTAATGAGCGCCACATCCCATGTTTCCCGGGTTCCTATGGAAGGCAAGGAGCCGTTTGTCTTGGCGGCCGCGGATGCCGCCCTGCCGGTTGCGGACAAAATGCGCTCGCAAGGATCAGCATGTTTGCGAGTATCGGGTGGCAGCATGGTTCCCTGGATAAGATCGGGAGATTTTGTTTTTATTCGCCGCTGTGATTTCGCAAAGATTTCCGCAGGTGACGTGATCGTTTTCCAGCGGAACGGGCTGGTTGTCGTCCACCGGGCCATTCGCCGCGTTGATGGGGCGGTTTCGGAGAAGACCGCGAGTTTGCTGATCACCAAGGGCGACGCTTGTGACGAAGAGGATACCCCGGTTTCTGCGGCGGAGTTTTTGGGACGGGCAACGCGGCTTCATCGCGGCCGGCGCCACATCGACCTGGAATCTCTCACGCAGAAATTATTAGGGCGGCTCCTCGCGCGTACCTCGCGTCTGAGCCGGGTCGTATACTTTCCGCTCCGCCTCAGCAAGCGGCTGTTGTTCGACTAACAAATAATCTCACAGATTTCAACCTCCAGGCGCGAGTGCTAGCGCTCCCCGCAGTGGCGGACAGTACCTTCAGCCGTGCTTTGAAGCGAAATTGCCGGAGACTGGTTCCATCAGAATGCTGCTTTCACGCGACTGTCATGATTAGTGCGGTAGAATTAGGGCTTGGGAATGGCGACAACTCGTGCCCGCCGGGCTTACTATAGGACGTTGCCCGAGACCGCTAAATCGGCGTAAATTAACAGGCGTCAAAACTCAAGGGCTGAAATGATAGCCGCCCCCAAATAATCCGTGAGCACAACGCGTCTGAGGCATGAAATACGAGTTGCTAAGGGAGAATTACGATGAGCACAACTGCTAAGACCACTCCGACTTCGAGCGAAGGCAAGCCGTCCGAAAATCCCCTGAAAGCTCTGATAGGGTTCGGGCAATCGGTTTGGCTTGATTACATTCGCCGCAGCCTGATCTCGACGGGAGAACTCAAGAGACTGATCGAAGAAGACGGGCTGCGTGGAGTGACATCCAATCCCTCTATTTTCGAGAAAGCCATTACCGGAAGCACGGACTATACGAAAACACTTGCAGAACTGGAGACGAGAAAGGACCTGGACGCAAAAGGGATTTTTGAATTTCTCGCCGCGAAAGACATTCAGGACGCCACCGACGTTTTTCGGCCGGTCTACGAGCAAACGAAGCGGCGTGATGGCTACGTCAGCCTTGAAGTGTCGCCATATCTCGCGCACAAGACAAAAGAAACGCTGGATGAAGCCCGGCGCTTGTGGAAGACCCTGGGCCGCGAGAACGCAATGATCAAGGTTCCCGGCACGACTGAGGGCATCCCCGCTTTCCAGCAGCTCATCAGCGAAGGCATCAACATTAACGTGACGCTATTGTTCGCGCAGGAAGTGTACGAGCGCGTCGCGGAAGCGTACGTAGCAGGGCTGGAAGAGTTTGCCAAAAAAGGCGGAGATTTGAGCCGCGTGGCCAGCGTCGCAAGTTTTTTCGTCAGCCGGATCGATACCCTGATTGACAGCCAGATCGATGACAAAATCAAGAAAACGACTAACCCCTCCGATCTGCAAACATTGCGAGGTCTGAAAGGCAAAGTTGCGATCGCCAATGCGAAACTTGCTTATCAGAGTTACAAGAAGATCTTTAGCGGCCCACGCTGGGCTGCGCTGGCAGCTCGTGGCGCGCAAACGCAGCGCGTGCTTTGGGCCAGCACGAGCACCAAGG
>JBEKSN010000069.1:0-16646 GCA_049517055.1 Candidatus Acidiferrales bacterium
ACTCATGAGGAAAACGAGAAATTCCTGCGCGCCCTTGCAGAAGTGCGCGCATCCCTCCCGCTCAGGTCGGCGGCGCACGCGCGCACAATTATTGAGGGAGACACCCAGGGAATTTGATGGCCGACTCCGCGGATAAGCCGAGTTCCGCTTTGAATCCGGATTCCAAGCTCGAGCGCTCCAGCATCTCCCAGTCAGATGCCATCACTCAGGTCCTGGCGTCCAGCAAAACGATTGCCGTCGTGGGCCTTTCGAACCGCCGCACGCGCGCGAGCTTTGGCGTGGCCCAATATCTGCAATCCGTTGGGTACCGCGTCATTCCAGTGAACCCAAACGAAACGGAAGTGCTGGGCGAAAAGAGCTACGCGCGGCTGCAGGACATTCCTGGGCGGGTGGATATCGTGGATATATTTCGCCGATCCGTAATCGTCCCGGAAATCGTGGAGTCTGCCATTCAGATTGGCGCTCGCTGCGTCTGGATGCAGGAAGGTGTCATTCATGCTGAGGCAGCGGAACGCGCCAGGCGCGCCGGAATCTTCGTGATGATGAACTCGTGCATTTTGAAGGAGCACATCAGGCGGGCGCGCGAACTTCCGCAACGAACGAAATTGCTCTAGCGCAAACTGTACACCAGGAGACTTCGTTTCCCTGGCTCGGTTACTGCCACGAACTGGCCGTCCGGTGAAACTGCGTAGTCGTGAAACTCAAGATCGTGCAAGAGCGGCTCAAACTGCCCGTCATACAAGCCCACCCACGTCAGCCGGGCGGATTTTAGCGGGTCTCCGCGCTTCAGCAAGACTCGCTTTTCATCGTGGCCCCACTGAAACTGCCCAATAGCGACTCGGACTTGCGCTGGTTTGTCTCCAGGATTGGTGATGTCCCGGACTTCGAGTGTGTCGCCGTCGCGGAAATACGCCACTTTTTGAGCTGAAGGCGAAAGCGCAAAGTCTCCTGCATACTGATCGATCGGCATGATGGCCGTGCGAGTTTCCTTGACGAGGTCCAGCCGCACGAGCATCGGGGAACTGAGGACTTTCATGCTTTCCTCAATTCCAAATGCCTGGTTATTCTTGGTGTCCCACGCCAGAGCTGCAAACGTATGCCCCTGGAAAAGTGGCTTGCTCTTTCCCTCCGCCGGACGCAGCGAGTTCAGTTCGTAGAAATCTCCGCCGGTCCTCGTAACGTACACCAGCGTAGCTCCGTCCGCGAGCCATGCGGCGTTGTAACCATCGCTGAGCAATCCGTCCTTCATCCCTTGGATGGGAATTTGGTGGCCTTCGGCATCCATCAGATAAATGGCTACCGCCCCGCGCACGGTCTGTTGTTCGTCCATTTGCTGGTCCCGGGTGCCTTTTGGCTGTTCCATTTCGACAGTTTGCATCATCACCGCGATGCGGCGCCCGTCCGGCGACCACGCAAACGATTGCACCTGATAACTCAGCAATGGATCTTCAAATAATTTCTCTCCATCAACGATCTTTTTTTGCCTGCCCTCGGGCGAGGAGATCCACAAATCGTCGCGTTCCAGTCGGGCCTTCTTTACCTTGCGCATATGTTGGACGGAATAGACGATCCGATTGTCAGGAGCGATAGCAAAGGCCTGAACGTCTTCATCAACCTTCACAAGCGATTTTCCTTGCGCGCGGGATCGCGGCGGAAAGTGCAGCGTCAGGGACAAAACAAGAAACAAGGCGACCAAAACTCTCGTGCCTCGAGGCGTCCCACGATTTCGTCTAGCACTCATGCGTGTTCCTTGTGGTCCGAAGGTTTGCTCTTGATCCGCCGGATTTCCTCGAGCCTCTGCCTAATGCGCGCCTCAAATCCCTGATCGGTGGGATGGTAGTAAACGCGATCGGACAGACTTTCCGGCAAGCAGGTCATGTCCGTAACTTTTTCTTCCGCATTATGCGCGTACTGATAGCCTTTGCCGTAGCCGATGTGCTTCATCAAGCCGGTGACTGCGTTGCGCAGGTGCAACGGCACCGGCTCAGCCATCGTTCTTTGCAGATCCTCTTGAACGTCGCCATACGCTGCGTAAACCGCATTCGATTTCGGCGCGAGCGCCAGATACACAGCGGCTTGCGCCAGCGCAAGGTTGCCTTCAGGCGGGCCAAGAAATTCGAACGCCTGCATCGCGGCCAGCGCTACTTGAACGGCGTTTGGTTCTGCTAGCCCTATGTCTTCATTGGCCATGCGCACCAATCGGCGCGCGACGTACAGCGGATCCTCACCGGATTCGAGCATGCGCGCCAGCCAGTAAAGAGAAGCATCGGCGTCTGAATTGCGCACCGATTTATGAAGAGCCGAAATCAGGTTGAAATGCTCCTCGCCGGATTTGTCATAGGGCAGAAGCTTCTTCTGCAAAACATCCTCGAGGCGCGCTTGCGACAGAACGCGACGCGAATCCGCGCCGGGAGTTGTACCCATCGCCAGCGCTTCGAGCGTGTTGTATGCCGAGCGCGCGTCGCCGTTGGCCAGGACGGCAATGCGATCGAGAATATCGTCCCCCGCTTCAACTTGTTCTTTTCCCATGCCGCGAATGGCGTCGGCAAGCGCGCCCCGCAGAAGTCCGATGATTTGGTCTTTCGTGAGAGCTCGCATCACGTACACTCGCATGCGCGAAAGCAGCGGAGCGATTACTTCAAACGACGGATTCTCCGTGGTAGCCCCAATCAGCAGAATATTTCCGGCTTCGACGTGGGGAAGGAAGGCGTCCTGTTGCGCGCGGTTGAAGCGATGCACTTCGTCCACGAAAACAATTGTGCGCATTCCGTAGCGGCGCGCGCCTTCCGCTTTAGACATCACTTCCTTGATTTCCTTGATGCCCGCCAGCACCGCGCTGAAGGGAATGAAGTCCGACCGCGTGGTTTTGGCAATAATTCGCGCCAGCGTAGTCTTTCCGCAGCCTGGGGGACCCCACAGCAGCATCGAGCTCAGCTCGTCGCGCTCGATTTGGACCCGAAGCGGTTTTCCCGCCCCCAGAAGTTCTTCCTGGCCGATGAATTCGTCCAAGGTTCGCGGACGCATGCGGTCCGCAAGCGGGCGGCCGGCCTGCGATTGTGCTTCGGGATCGAGTGTTTGAAAAAGTCCCATGCGATTTACGCGCCTCGTCTCTGGCGCGCCGCTTCGAATAAAATTACGGATGCAGCTACACCTGCATTCAGCGATTCCACATCGTTCTTCATCGCGATCGAGACCCAATCGTCGGCCGCGTGCTCCACTTCGCCGGGCAAGCCTGCGCCTTCGTTACCGATAAAGATCGCACAAGCGCCGCGTAGGTCGGCTGTTGGTGGTCCCGCGGCAGTTGGCCTCGTTCCCGCGGCCACAATTGTCACTCCGGCGACACGCAACTGCGCGAGAAGAATAGGAATCGCCATGCCTCGCAGTAGCGGCAAGCGTAGCGCTGAGCCGGCCGATGCTCGCAGCGCCTTGGGGGACCATGGATCAGCCGTACCGCGCGTAGCGACAACCCCCGAAGCTCCGAAGGCTTCGGCTGAGCGCACAATCGTGCCGACGTTGCCGGGGTCTTGAACCGCAGCCATTACAACCATGAGTGGCAAACCGCCGGAGAAAACGCCTGCGAGATTGGCCCGCCCGCGCATTACATCATCAAAATTCCATGCGCGCTGGCGAAACAGTGCAGCAAGGCCCTGCGGGGCTTCGGTACCTGCGACGCTTTCGAACAGCTTGTCGGTTGTGCGGAAAATTCGGGACCGCGGTATTCCGGAGTCGCTCTCGCTTGCAACTTGGAGTATGCGTTCCAAATGGCGCTCGCCGGTTTCACTCACCAACAAAGCTTCCGTTTCAAGTCCCGAACGTACGCCTTCTTCGACGAGCTTCGGGCCTTCCCCAGCGATTGGCTCGCTTTCAGCCGGACCGGAGCCGCGCAGAGCGGCTCGAAAGATTTTTAGCCATTTATTGTCACGGCTGGTGATGGAATCAGCGTTGCCGACGCGGGCGCTGGCTGTGGAATGGCCCTCGCGCGCGCGCACTGGAACACTTTCCGGCGCGGTTTGCGCTCGTTTGTCGGAGGGGAACTGTGGCGCCATGTAACCAGCGTAACAAACGCTTGACCTCGCGTAAACCTGCTGGGAGCGTCTTACTCGCACGTTATCGCTCCGCATCGCTGTAGCGGCTTGATTGAGCGGGTATGGCTGTGGTAGCTTGCCAACGAATAAAGTCGTAACCCGCGAGTGAACATTGCCCGTCGAAGTTCTTAAAATATCTCCCAAAGCGCCGGAAAGTGATGTGGTGGACTACGCTGCCGGATTCATCAGACGTGGCGAGGTCGTTGGCGTACCCACAGACACATTCTACGGGCTTTCGGCCGACCCTTTTAACCTTGCCGCGATCGAAGCGGTGTTTCAGGCCAAGGGCCGTCCGGAGACGAAAGCGCTCCCCATCCTGGTGAGTTCGATCGAGCAAGCAGTAACGCTGATGCGCGAGGTTCCGGACATTTTTCTCGTGTTGGCTCATAAATTCTGGCCCGGCGCGCTGACGCTGGTTGTGGAGGCTACGCATCGGCTGCCGCTAAAAGTCACGGGCAACAGCGGGCGGGTAGCATTGCGTTGGGCGAATTCGCCGATTCCAACCGCGATCATTAGCGCTGCCGGGGGGCCAATCACCGGCACGAGCGCGAATCTTTCGGGGTTTCCTTCCTGCACGAACGCGGCGCAAATCGTGAAACAACTTGGAACCCGTTTGCCGCTGATTCTTGACGCCGGCGACACCGGCGCGGTGCTGGCTTCGACCATCGTGCGCATCGATGGCGATCATTGGACTCTGGCACGCGAGGGCGCGCTGCCCGAAGCAGACATTCAGAAGGCTCTGAAAGGTGGGTCAGCTTCGTAGTTACATTAGCGCGCGGTGCACCTACTGCAATCGCGCGTTAACAAGGAATTCGTAGTCGCCCCCCGGCGGGATCGAAATATTGGTGAGCCTGCTGCGGTGCACGCAGACGTTATTGGGATACCACAGGTTGATGTAAGGCTCGTCTTCCGCAACGATTTTCTGAATCTGCCACAAGATCGCCTTGCGCTTTTCCTGATCCATTTCCACTCGTGCGCTGTCGAGCAGGGAATCGAGCGCCGCATTCCGGTAGCGCCCCCGGTTCGCGCCATCGGGGGGAATTTTCTTGGAGCCGAAGACGTATTCGAAGATGTCTGGGTCGTTGTTGGCGCCGACCCAGCGCAACGTATAGAGCTGAAAACTGCCCCGCGAAATATCGGAAAAGAAAGTGGCGAACTCAAGCGGGCGCAGGTCCAGCGCAATTCCCACGCGCTTCCACTGATCGGCAATTGCCGCGCTGGTCAACCGTACGGATTCATCCGTGGAAGTTTTCAGCGCGATATGAAACCGGATGCCGTCCGGCCCACGAGGAAAGCCCGCCGCCTCGAGCAGTTGCTCGGCGCGCGCGGGATCGTACCCGTATTGAGCGACATCAGGATCGAAAGCCCAGTGATTGGGCGGCAGCAGGCTGGTGGCCAAACGCGCCTGCCCGTGAAGTAGGTATTTGACTAGCGATGCACGATCGGTGGCGTAGGCCAGAGCTTGGCGCACTTCGCGGTGCGCGAGAATGGGATCTTCAAAATTAAATGAGATGTAGGCCAGCGGTGTTCCTGGCTGTTCGTCCACCGCGAGGCCGGGCAGCTTCGCGAGCGTGGCGGACATATCGGGCGTCAGTGAATTAATTTCCACGTCCGCCGAGCCCTTCCGCAGTTCGAGGGCGCGGACGATGGCGTCCGGAACGATGCGAAAACGCACGCGCTCAATTGCCGCTGCGCCACCAAAGTAATCAGGATTACGCTCGAGCACGATTTCTTCGTCGCGAATGGCGCTGACGAATCGAAATGGCCCGCTGCCGATAGGACGCTGCGAAATGCCGGCATCCGAATCGCGCGGGACGATGCCCACGCTCGGCCGCGTAAGTCCGAAAAGAAATGATGCGTAGGGCTCGCGCAAGTGGAACACGAAGGTATGCGCATCCGGAGCTTCGGTGGAAGCGACCAGCCGGAAAGCTCCGCGCTTGGGAGTTTTCACCGAGCCGCTAATAATGGAGTCGAAGGTGAACTTTACGTCTGCTGAGGTGAGTTCGCGTCCATCGTGGAATTTTACGCCCTGGCGAAGATGGAAGATGTACGTGAGCGGATCCGGAGTTTCCCAGCGCTCGGCTAAATCCGGAATCACGTTCATTTGCGCATCGTGCGCGACCAAGCTCGAAAAAAGTAGGCCGTCGAGATGAGCAGAGTAAGCGTCCGCGCCGATGCGAGGGTCGAGGTTGGTTGGCGCGGACTCGATAAGGAAAGTTACCGTGCCCGGATCAGCTGCCGGACGAAAATGGGAGCAGCCGGCTGGAAAGAGGAAGGCCGCGAGCGCGAGCGCGAGCAACCGAGCGCGCAATTTAGCGCTCGCGTCCATGCACCAGCTTCCCAAGAATGGTGGGATGTTTTGCACCCGTCGCGGACGGTAAATTGTTCGTGCGGCCGTGGTAGGACTCGTATGCGAGAACGGCAAAGGCCAAAGCTTCCTTGGCTTCGGGCTTTATTCCAAGCTCGCCGGAAGAAATAACGGGGAAGCCCAGGGTTGCAGCCAGATAAACCATCATCAGCGGATTGCGGACGCCCCCGCCGGAGACAATCAATTCGTCGATCTTGGTGCGCGGCAAAATAAATCGCTGAAAGGCATTTGCGATTGAAAGCGAAGTTAAGATTGTCGCAGTTCGCACCACGTCCTCGTGCTTCGCGCGATGTTTTTTGCGCCACGTGAGTATCTTCTGCGCATACGCTTGGCCGAACTGCTCGCGGCCCGCGGTCTTGGGCGGCTGTTTTTGTAAATACGGATCTCCCATAAGTTCATATAGCAGGTTGGGGAACAAGCGCCCGCGCATGGCCACTCCGGAATCCTTGTCGTAATGCGAGCGGCCGCGCGTGAATGCTTCCACCAGTGCGTCCACAATCATATTCCCCGGGCCGGTATCGAAGGCGAAGACATCCTTGGGTTTTGCATGCGCGGGAATTACCGTGACGTTGGCGATGCCGCCGATGTTCAAGGCCGCCCGGCTCCGCGTTGGATGGCGGTACAGCAAATAATCAACGAAGGGAACCAGCGGAGCGCCCTGTCCTCCGGCGGCCATATCCGCTGGACGAAAATCCGCAATGGTCGTGATGCCGGTGCGTTCGGCAAGCACGCTGGGCTCGCCGATTTGTAGCGTCGAACTTAATCGCGGATGGTTGAGAAAGTTCGAGGGCGCGCCCTGGTGATAGATTGTCTGGCCATGCGAACCAATCAGCGAAACTCTTCGCAACGGAACCCGCCAGGATTTACATGCCGAAATTGCCGCCCGCGCGAACTCTTCGCCGAGCAAGACATTCAGCTGGCTGATTTCCGCCGCGGTCGTAGGATCTCCGTTGGCCAAACGGAGAATCGCTTGGCGCACACGGGTGGGGAAGGCGACGTGATGATGACCTTCGAGCTTCACCGAAAGTTTGGGCCCGCTGCCGGAAATGCGCGCCAGCGCCACATCGATGCCGTCCGCGGACGTTCCGGACATCATGCCCAGCACCAACATCGATTTCTTTCGCGTGGTCATGAAAGCTGTTTTTGCAGCGCGGCCAGCAGGAGCATTGCTTCGAGCGGCGTGAGCTTGTTCAAATCCGCGTCACGCAAAGATTCGAGCACGGATTCGTCGATAGCGGTAAAACTAGTTTGGTGCGGCATCGAGGCTGTTTTACCGACGCCCGCGCCGGGCGAGAGCTCTTCCGTTAATTTGTCCTCTTTTTGTTCGTGGCGACGGAGAATCTCTCGCGCCCGAGCGATTACATCGGTCGGCAATCCGGCCAGGCGCGCAACCTCGATTCCGTAGCTTTTGTTGGCGCTGCCGGGCTCGACGCGCCTTAGAAAAACAATTTCGCTTCCGGCTTCCTGGACCGAAACGTGGACATTTTGTACCCCGGGAAGCAACTGTTCCAGTTCCGTTAATTCGTGATAGTGCGTGGCGAAAAGAGTGCGAGGGCGCGCCCCGGCATGTAGCGATTCAACCACAGCCCATGCGATCGACAGACCATCAAAAGTCGAGGTGCCGCGCCCAACTTCATCGAGCAAAACAAGGCTGGCCGGAGTTGCGGTGTTGAGGATTGCGGCCACCTCGCTCATTTCCACCAGGAAAGTCGAACGGCCACGCGCCAAATTGTCAGAGGCTCCAATGCGCGTAAAAATGCGATCCAGAAGCGGGAGTTTCGCCTGCGCGGCCGGAACGAACGATCCCATTTGGGCCAGAATCGATATCAGTGCGGCTTGTCGAAGATAGGTGGACTTGCCTCCCATGTTGGGACCCGTTATCACCAATAGAAACTGGCTTCTGTCGTCCAGATACAAGTCATTAGGTACAAATCGCTCGCCGCGCTCCTGCAGTAAAGTTTCGATCACGGGATGCCGGCCGGCGGCAACCATCAAAATGCCGCGCGAAGGTTCTCTCAAATCTATCTCCGCTGTCGCGCCTGCTATTTTTCGAATGCCGTTGCGCGGCACACTGGTTTCCGTAAAGTCCGGGCGCGTGTAATTTCGCATAGTAGCCAGTCGTGAGAAATTTACGAGCACGTCGAGCTGTGCGATGGCCGCGGAAGTTTCCCGCAAGCGTGCCGCTTCCCGCGCGATCGTCTCGAGGATTTCGCTGTAGAGCCGCCGCTCAATTTCCTGAACGCCTTCTTCCGCCGAAAGCACTTTCTGCTCGTGTTCCTTCAATTCAGCCGAAGTGAAGCGTTCGGCATTGACCAGGGTTTGCTTTCTCTCGTAGTCCGCCGGAGCCAGATGCAGGTTGGCCTTGGAAATCTCGATGTAAAAGCCGAACACCTGGTTATAGCGGATCTTCAGCGAGCCGATTCCCGTGCGCTTGCGCTCGCGTTCTTCCATGGACGCGATAATTTGCCGGCCACGAGTGGTGATGTCGCGCAATTCGTCAAGTTCCGCGTTGAAACCGCGTCGAATGACGCCGGAGTCAGAAGCAGTGGCTGGAGGATCGTCGGCGATGCCGCTTGCGATTTTTCCGCGCACATCGGCAAGCTCGTCCAACTGCTCGAGAAGCTCGGACAATCGCCGTCTTCCAGTAAGAGATTGTTTTCCATCGCTTGCTTCCTGAGCGTCTGGAAAGGCGAGCAGCACGCGGAGCGCTGGCAGTTTATCGAGCGATTGCCGCAGAGCCAGCAAGTCTCGCGGCGCCGCAATGCCCAGCGTGACGCGGCTGGTGAGCCGCTCTAGGTCGAGGATCCCTTCGAGCTCCTTGTGCAACTCCTCCCGCACGATGGTCTGCGACTTTAATTCGCCGACGGCATCGAGGCGGTCGTTGATCTCCGAAAGTGAAATTTCCGGACGCAAAATCCACCGGCGTAGAAGCCGAGCTCCCATGCCGGTGCAGGTCTGGTCGATAGCCTTGAGAAGAGTTGCGGAAGAATCGTCACCGGCAGCAGGCTCAACCAATTCAAGGTTTCGCACGGTGAGCGAATCCAGAATCATAGCGTCTTGCTGTTCGTAATAAGAAAGGCGATCGAGATGCTCAAGCCCGGTGCCGGAGGGGCGCTGCGAAGGAATCGCCGCTCGGTCTTCGGGCTTGCGCCCACCGATCGCTGATGTTTCCTTCAAGTAATGCACTATGACGCCTGCTGCCGCGGTGGCTTGTGGATGATCGACCAAACCGAATCCTTCCAGCGCAACGACGCGGAAATGCTCTTCCAGCACACGCTCTGCATAATCGGTTTTGAAAACCCATTCATCGAGCCGCGTTTCGACTGCGCCGAGACCGTCCATTTCCGTGGGAATCGCGGCCGGGAACAAACTGACCGGACGGGGCAAGAGAATTTCGCGTGGGCGCAGAATGCCGAGTTCATCGCGCAGGCGTGCTTCCGCTTTTTCGCCTGAAAACTCGGTGGTGCGGAATTCGCCGGTGGAAAGATCGACGAATGCGAGCCCGATTAATGGCCCGACTGCTGCTTTGCTTTGGGACGTACGTTGCGGCGAGCCCGACGCCGCGGCTCCCAGCGCCAAATGTCCCGCACCCACAAACCCATTTCGCGCCACCGCGGCGAGATAATTATTTTCTTTTGGCTCGAGGAGGCCCGCGCCGCTTGCCGTCCCCGGCGTCAGTACGCGGACAACCTCCCGGCGCACGAGGTTCTTACCGGGGCCCGGCTGTTCCATCTGCTCGCAGATAGCCACTTTGTGCCCCGCTCGAATCAAGCGTGCGATGTAATTTTCCGCTGCGTGGTAAGGCACGCCGCACATGGGAATAGCATCGCCTTTTTCTTTGTTGCGCGCGGTGAGTGTGATTTGCAGAATGCGCGAAGCCACCACCGCGTCTTCGAAAAAGAGTTCGTAGAAATCCCCCAGACGGAACAGCAGCAGCGCAGCCGGATGCTGCTTCTTGAGCGCGTGGTACTGCCGCATCAATGGAGTTGTAGGTTCGGTCATGAAAGCAGGCTCTGCTCCAGACGGGCGCAGCAGGGCCGAGCAGGTAAGCGATTATCTGGCTGACCCACGCGTTTGGCAACACGTTCCTGCCGGATTCATCAGGATTGCTTTACCCCAGGGCGTGGCGCGGTTGAAAGGATGTACAATGGCTGCCGTTTTCAGAGTCAAAAAGGAATTCCGGTTGAAATTTCGCCGAAGGGGACCCCGATGAATAGATTCTATTTCCGGCACCTCTACTCCACACTTCTGGCCCTCGGTTTAGTGCTCCTTAGCTCGGTGTTAGTCCTTCCCGCAGCCGACACGTCTTCTCCGCTCCCCGCGCCTCCCGTCGCGAAGAAAGAGCCCAAAATCACTGAGATCAATGGCCGTAAGCTGGTGGACAACTACTACTGGCTGCGTGATAAGAAAAATCCTGATGTGAAAGCGTATCTGCAAGCCGAAAATGTTTACACAGACGCGGTGATGAAGCCGACCGAACCGCTGCAGAAGAAGCTTTACGAAGAAATGTTGAGCCGGATCAAGGAAACCGATGTGGAAGTCCCCTACAAGGAGGGCGGCTATTTTTATTACTCGCGAACGGAAGCGGGAAAGCAGTACGCCATTCGTTGCCGGAGAAAAGGCAGCATGGATGCCCCGGAAGAGATTCTCCTGGATGTAAATGAACTCGCCAAGGGGCAGGCCTTTATGTCCCTGGGCGCATTCGACGTCAGCGACGACGGGAATCTGCTGGCTTACACCACGGACAACACCGGATTCCGCCAATTCACGCTGGCCGTGAAGGATTTGCGTACGGGGAAAAACTTAGTGGACCACGCCGAACGCGTCGATTCCGTGGCCTGGGCAAATGACAACAACACCCTCTTTTATACGATTGAAGACGAGGTTTCCAAGCGTTCCTATCAAATGTATCGCCACGCCGTTGGCACCAGCGGCCCTGGCACTCTGGTCTATGAAGAAAAAGACGAGAAGTTTGATATCGAAACGGAGAAGACGCGCAGCAAAGCCTACGTGCTGCTCTTGTCCGAAAGCCACACCACGACCGAGGCGCGTTACATTCCCGCCGGTCAGCCCATGGCAGAGTGGAAATTGCTGGAACCTCGCAAACAAGGCGTCGAGTACTATCCCGATCACAATGGCGATTTCTTTTATATTCGCGTGAACGACACCGGACGCAATTTTCGTCTGGTGAAGGCGCCGGTCGCGGATCCCGGGATCAGGAATTGGCGAGAAGTCGTCCCAAATCGCACCGATGTAATGCTGGACGGCACCGATTTCTTCAAGAATTACTACATCTCCTACGAACGGGAGAAGGGATTGCCGCAGATTCGCGCGACCAACCTGCAAAGCGGGGAATCGCGACGCATCGAATTTCCCGAACCCGCTTACGAGACCTATCCGTACGCCAATCTCGAATATGACACCAACAAATTCCGGTACTCCTACCAGTCGTTTATTACTCCGCGATCTATTTTTGAGTATGACTTGGCGAGCGGCAGTTCCACCTTGCTGAAGCAGAAGGAAGTACCCGGCGGCTACGACCGCGCGCGATACCAGGTGGAGCAGATTTACGCCACGGCATCCGATGGCGTGAAGATACCGATCTCGTTAGTTCATCTGAAAGGCGCGATCCTGGACGGCAAAGGTCCCATCTATCTGACCGCCTACGGTTCTTACGGCGATTCGTATGACATCGGCTTCGATCCTGATATTTTCAGCATGGTGGATCGTGGCGTCGTGGTGTCGGTGGCCCATATTCGCGGCGGTGGGGAGATGGGCAAAGCTTGGCACGATGACGGCCGCATGATGCACAAGAAAAATACTTTTACCGACTTCATCGCCTCTGCCGAATACCTTTTGGCCCAAGGATACGGTTCGAAAGACCGCTTGGTGATCGAAGGGCGAAGCGCTGGCGGCCTCTTGATGGGCGCGGTTCTGAATATGCGGCCGGATTTGTTCCACGCGGCTTTGGTCGGCGTCCCCTTTGTGGACGTGATGAACACCATGCTGGATGAATCCCTGCCTCTCACCGTCGGCGAATTCGAGGAGTGGGGCAATCCCAAGGAAAAGCCGGCGTTCGATTACATGCTGACCTATTCGCCCTACGACAACATCGAGGCCAAGGCATATCCCAATATGCTTGTGAGGACCTCCTTCAATGACAGCCAGGTTATGTACTGGGAGCCGGCCAAGTATGTTGCCAAGATGCGCGCTCTCCGAACCGACCACAATACTTTGATTCTGAAAACGAATATGAGCCCCGCTGGCCATGGCGGCGCGTCGGGGCGTTACGATCGGCTGCATGAAGCAGCTTTTGATTACGCGTATTTTCTGACGCAAATGGGAATAAACAATTAGGGGGCGTTTATACTCAGGCGTGGCCGCAAAAATAAAAACCAAGCGGGAAATCGAAATCAAGCTGCGCGTTTCAAACCTTCGCGCGGTACTGCGTCATATACGGAAGATGGGTGCGGTGCCGCGCGGTCGAACCCTCGAACAGAACACGCTATTCGATACTCCAGACTCCAGCTTTTGGCGCCACGGCCGTTTGTTGCGACTGCGTACACAGACCCCGGCACCCGGCAACGGCTCGTGCGGCGGCCCGCGAGCGATGATTTTGACCGCTAAGTCGCCGCTTTCCACTCCATCGCGCTCCCGGAAGAAGCTGCCATACAAGGAGCGCCTGGAGAGCGAGCTGGCGGTCGGAAAGTGGGGGCTTCGTCCTCAGGTGCTCCAAGACCTCGGATTGCGCGCGGGTTTTAAATACGAAAAGTACCGGACCAGCTTCCGCCTTGGCGGGCTCCATCTGGACCTGGACGAGACCCCGATCGGCACCTTTCTCGAGCTCGAAGGCAGTCCGGCGGCCATTCGACGAACCGCTCGGGCGCTCAGCTACGCGCCGAGAGACTACATCCGCGCGACGTATTGGGATCTTTATGCTGCCGATTGCCGTCGTTTGAAGCGCACTCCTCGAAATATGGTATTCAACTCGCAAAAATCTCGCTAATACTTCACTCTTCGCTTGACAAAGTTATCGTCTGCATTTAGTAGTCGAAACGAGCACTCGCGCATCGAAATGGCAGAGCTGCAGTCCAATTCGGAGCCATGGAGTAGCGTCCTTGCCGGAGTCCCAAAACGGGGCCGGCCCGGTTGTCGACTTCTCCAGTTCGCAGGCATTCACAGGACCGACCGTGCCTCGTCCATGGCTGCCTTTGAACCGTTTGGCGCTCGTACCAACAGGAAGGTAAGGCCAGGCCTAAACTAGCCTAGGGGATTTTCTTTGTGCCCGAAGCCGGTTGGGTTGCTGGCTTCGGGCATTTTTTATTGGTATTGGACTTGCTCTTGTTATCGCAGGAAGGCGGAAGCCGCTGAAGGAGTCACGATGCTTCACGCAACGGAACTGCTAGGGGCCGAGACGTACGACTCACACGGGAATTTTGTAGGTCGCGTCAAAGAGATGTTCGTCGAGCCCGGCGATCAGCCCAACCGGGTATCCAAACTTCTGCTCAGCCGCGGCCAGTACCGGCCACTGATTGCGCGCTACGACCAGATTGGTCAGATCAGCCCGGGACGCATCGCGCTTACCACGGATGAATCGGATCTTGACCTGTACCAGCCGAACGAGAGCTACCTGGCCATGGGAAAGGATTTGTTGGACCAGCAAATAATCGACACGAACGGGCGCAAGGTTGTGCGCGTGAACGACATCGATCTCGCGGATACCCAAACCAATGGAAACACGGAACTGCGCATTACGCAGGTGGATGTGGGGCTGGCTGGCGCGGTGCGCCGGCTGTTGCAGGGAATTGTTCCGCCCCGCGCGATTCGAAGGATTCAATCCAAATTGCCACCGCGGAAAATTCAATGGGAGTTCGTCAATATAGTCGAGCCGGATCCGCTCCGCCGGGTGAAATTACGCCTGTCGAGCGAAAAACTCGCGGCCCTGCATCCGGCCGATTTGGCGGACATTATGGAGCAGTTGTCTCCCGACGAACGGCAGACGATTATCGCTTCCCTTGACGAAGAAAGTGCTGCCGAGACCATCGCCGAACTCGACAAGCGGCTGCAAACGCAAGTGGTGGAAAAACTCGATCCGGAACGCGCCGCGGATATCATGGAGGAAATGAATCCGGACGAGGCCGCGGACCTGATTGCGAGCCTTGAGCCCGACAAATCAAAAGAGCTTTTGCACGAAATGGAAGATCGCGAAGCCAGCGCCGTGGAACAACTGATGAAATTCGGCGAAGATTCCGCCGGCGGTATGATGACCACCGAAATCATCGTGGTGGGCGAAGACGCTACGCGGGGCGAGGTGGTGGATTACATTCGCTTCCACGAAATTGGCATCGATCAAGTGGACAACGTGGTGCTGATCAATCGCGATTCCGCGCTTGCCGGAACGGTTCCAATCGGCAGGCTACTCCTGGCTGAAACCGAACAGCGCATGGCCGAACTGATTTTTCAGCCGCTCCTTTTTGTTGCGCCGGATTCGAAGGATAAAGAAGTTTTCGAACTGTTCGATAAATACAACTTACGGAGCCTCACTGTAGTGAACGAGCTAAAACATCCTATCGGCGCAATTACCGTGGACGACGTGGTGAACAGGCTACAGGCAAAAGTCTGAAAATAGAGCGGCAAGCGGAGCGCGAGAGACGAAGCGATGGACACCTGGGCCTCTTTAACGAACGCGTGGGGAGCGTGGAAGAAGCGCGGCACGGATTTTAATCGCCGCTCGCACTTCTGGCGCAAGCGCATGGCCCTGTTCCTGGCAGTCGTGGGCCCGGGGCTTATCACTTCAAACGTGGATAATGACGCCGGCGGGATCAGCACCTACTCGCAAGCGGGCGCGCAATTTGGCTACACGCTCCTGTGGTCGCTGATTCCTATGACCATCGCACTGTACGTCAGCGAGGAAATGTGCGCGCGCATGGGAGTGGTCACCGGGAAAGGCCTCTCCGACCTGATTCGCGAAGAATTTGGATTCCGCTCCACGTTTTTCGTGATGGTTGCAGCCCTCTTCGTTGACCTCTTCAATACCGTCGCCGAATTTTCGGGCGTGGCGGAAGCGTCGGAAGTGATGCACGTCAGCCGCTATATTTCCGTCCCGCTGGCGGCGATTGCGGTTTGGCTGCTTGTAATTTACGGAAGCTATCGCATCGTGGAAAAAATCTTTCTCGTCGCTTGCGCCTTTTATCTCTCTTACGTGCTATCGGCGTTCTTAGCCAAGCCCGACTGGCTGTACGCGGCGCACGAACTCGTGGTGCCGTCCCTGCACATGAATGCTCCCTACCTTCTAATGCTGACCGGGCTGGTGGGGACGACCATTGCTCCTTGGCAGTTTTTTTATCTTCAGGCGGGCTTCGTGGAAAAACGCGTCGGGCCGCGTCAGTACAAACATGCGCGGATGGATGTGCTGGTAGGCAGCATCTCCTGCATGGTGATCGTCTTTTTTATTATTGTCTGCTGCGCCGCGACTTTGAACGTTCACGGCCTGACCAGTATTTCCAGCGCCAAAGAGGCGGCGCAAGCGCTGGTTCCCCTGGCAGGGAAGTGGGCCGGCGGACTTTTCGCGTTCGGACTCCTGAATGCATCGCTATTCGCGGCCTCGATTCTGCCGCTTTCGACCGCACACGTTATCTGCGAAGGTCTGGGCTTTGAAGCGGGAATCGATCGCAAGTTTAAAGAAGCTCCCGCGTTTTATTCGCTCTATACCACGCTCATTGTGGTGGGTGCAGGTATCGTCCTGTTCCCCAAAGCGCCATTGTGGAAAATCTTGATTTATTCGCAAGTGGGGAACGGTATCTGGCTGCCCATCGTCTTGATTTTCATTCTGATTCTGATCAACCGCCGCGATTTAATGGGTGAGCACACCAACTCTTGGGGTTTCAACGTGGTGGCCTGGACCGCCAGCATCATCATGATCATCTTGACGTTGGTCCTGATTTACACTTCCATCTTCGAGCCCGCGGCTACCGGATTATCCGGTGCTTTGCTTCGCCACCATTTCTTCTAGCTTCTGTCTTACGTTACCTTGCGTGTGTCCTCTGCGTGTGCTAGTTTTTCTGGCTGTCTCCTTCGAGTGAATCTTAGTGAAAGCAAGCGAACTGTTGAAGCCTGCGAACGCCGAGGAAGCGACCCTCCTCGATAATCTCGACCTGAAGCGGCTACCGCAGCATCTCGCCGTCATCATGGAC
>JBEKSN010000070.1:0-16469 GCA_049517055.1 Candidatus Acidiferrales bacterium
CCTCGTTCCGATTTGTTCCGCGCGCGCCGGCAAATTATCGCGCTCCAAGGTTTCGATGACCGCAAGCGCGGCGGCACACGCGAGCGGGTTGCCGCCATAGGTACCGCCCAAACCTCCGACGCCCGGAGTGTCCATGATTTCCGCGCGTCCGGTGACGGCAGCGAGCGGCAGCCCATCCGCAATCGATTTCGCGCTGACAAGGATGTCGGGAGTAATTCCATATCGCTCGCAGGCAAACATGGCGCCGGTGCGGCCGAAACCTGTCTGCACTTCATCGGCGACGAGCAGAATCTTGTTGCGGCGGCAGATGTCCTGGATGATTGTGAAAAACTCCGCGGGGGGTGCAACGAACCCACCTTCGCCGAGAACGGGCTCTACAACGACTGCCGCGACTGCTTCCGCTGCCACCACGCGTTTGAAGGTATCTTCCAGGTGGTGCGCGCAGAAAACTCCGCACGAGGGATATTGCAACGAATACGAACACCGGTAGCAATAGGCATAAGGGATGCGATAAATGTCCGTCGCGAAGGGTTCGAAGCCGGCTTTGTACGGATGCGTCTTGCTGGTGAGTGACATTGTGAGCATCGTGCGGCCGTGGAAAGCGTCCTCAAAACAAATAATCGCCGGATGGTGCGTATAGCAACGCGCTATTTTCACGGCGTTTTCGATAGCTTCAGCGCCGCTATTCACCAGAACCGTCTTCTTCGGGAAAGTTCCGGGCACGAGAGAATTTAGTTTCTCGGCTAGTTCGACATACTTCCCATACGGAGCGACGCTGAAGCAGGTGTGCACGAACGCGTCGAGCTGTTTTCGGATAGCGTCCACAACGGCTGGCGCGCGGTGGCCCACATTCACCACACCGATTCCGCCGGCAAAATCGAGAAAGCGGTTTCCGTCTACGTCTTCAATGGCGGCGCCTTCGGCGCGCGCTGCGAAAATCGATGTGGCGTGTGACACTCCGCGCGCGACGGCGGCCTGCCGCCGCTGCATCCATTCCCGTGATTTGGGCCCGGGTATCGGCGTGCGCAACTGAATTGTAGCCATGTCAGTACCATCCGATCGGCTGTTCGTTCAAATTGATGTGGACTTGCTTGGTCTCGAGATATTCCTCGATGCCCCATGGCCCCAATTCCCGGCCGAATCCGGACTGTTTGAAACCGCCCCAAGGCGCCTCGACGTATGTAGGCTGCATGTGATTTACCCAAACAATTCCGGCGCGCAAAGCCTTTACCATGCGAAGCGCCTTAAAGATATCGCGCGACCAAATGGCTGCGGCCAAGCCGTAGGGAGTGGCGTTGGCGATCCGCAGCGCTTCGGCTTCGTCCGCAAACGGGATGACAGCCGCGACCGGGCCAAAGATTTCCTCTTGCGCGATGCGGGCGGAATTATCCACATCGTAAAAAATTGTGGGTTCCACGTAATAACCTCGGGGCATGGATGCAGGGCGTCCTCCGCCGGCCGCAAGTTTCGCTTCCTTCTTGCCCAGTTCCTGATACGAGCGCACTCGGTCGAATTGATCCTTGCTCACCAGCGGGCCCATCTTAGTCTCGCGCTCGAGCGGCGGCCCGAGACGAATTGTTTTTGCTTTTGCGCTCATCGCTTCCACGAATTTTGGATAGATGGATTTTTCCACCAGGATGCGGCTGCCCGCGGAGCACACTTCACCCTGATTGATGAAAACACCGAAAAGCGCCCCGTCAATCGCAGATTCGAAATCCGCGTCGGCAAAAAATATATTCGGCGATTTGCCGCCCAACTCAAGCGTGACGCGTTTCACCGTGTCAGCCGCCGCCTTCATGATGGCTTTCCCCACCGAGGCGCTTCCGGTAAATGCAACTTTGTTAACGTCAGGATGCTTCACCAGCGGCGCGCCGCAAGTTTCGCCGAAGCCGGTGATGATGTTCACCACGCCTGGCGGCAAGCCCGCATCAGCGAGATAACCGGCAAACTCGAGAGCGGTGAGCGGAGTCTGCTCCGCTGGTTTTAGAACGCAGGTACAACCCGCGGCAATCGCCGGCGCCAGCTTCCACCCAGCCATCAGCAAGGGATAATTCCAGGGGATGATTTGGGCGGCTACGCCGATCGGTTCGCGAAGCGAAAGGCTTAGCGCGTTGTCCGGCACTGGATTTACTTGCCCGAGAATCTTCGTGGCCATCCCACCGTAGTATTCGAAGCAGGTGGCCGCGTCAGTGATGTCATACTCGGCCTCGACGATAGGCTTGCCCGAATTGCGCGATTCCACTTCGGCCAGTTTTGGCGCCTCCTTGCGGATGCGCTCAGCCAGCCGAAAAAGGATGCGGCCGCGATCCTGCGCAGTCGTTTGCGGCCAAGCTCCGGAATCAAACGCAGCTCTTGCCGCGGCGACGGCGCGATTCACGTCTTCTTCATTCGCTTCCGGGACTTCGGCCATAATTTCTTCCGTCGAAGGATCTATGACCGGGAAGTATTTTTTGCCGGCGCTCTCTACAAATTCCCCGTTGATATACATCCGATATCTGCGAACGGCGGACTTTGCCTCGCTTGCCATGATCTTCTCCTGCGATAATTGTAATTAAAGGCCGCTGCGTGCACGCGCAGCGTTCTTCCGGCGCCCATACACAAAGAAGAAGAATACCGCGAGACCGATGAAAAACGCCGTGCCGCCAAACATCCAGGATTCGTATGACAAAACGGAGGTGATCTGCTGCGCCGGTGAAAAGGCGAAAATCATGCCTAAAATCGTCATCAGCAGCCCGCTCGAGCCTGCCAGCCAAAGGACGCTTTTGCCGTAGTGTCCCTTCCCTGCCAGCGGATCGGCTGCAATCTTCAGCAGCGCTGCAAAGATATAGAGAAACGGAAGCAACTGCAGCACAACGGCGAGCGACAGCAGCCGTTGAAAAGTTTCCTGCACACCGGAGCCAAGAAAACTGATCAGCACCAGAATCGTGGACACCACAAAATGAACGATCAGCGCCGCGTACGGCGTTCCATAGCGGGGATGAACTTTCCCCAGCCAACTCGGCAGGTATGAATCGAGGCCAGCGACGAAGGGAATACGCGCCGAGCCAGCCAGCCACGCAGAACCGATGCCTGCGATCGAAATACTCAGCATCAAGGCGAAAGGCGCGACGATCCATATTGCGCCGACTTTCTGAGCCATATGGCTCACAGCCTGAACGATTCCCTGCAAGACATTGATGTCATTCTTGCTCACCGCGAGCAGTAACGTCAGCGTCGTGGCAATGTAGAAGAGCCCCGAAAGAACGCCTCCCCATACCACGGCTCCCGGCAGCGTGCGCTCGGGGTCCTTGATCTCGTCCCCCATTACGGAGGCAAGTTCCAGGCCCACGAGTCCAAAACAAATTACACCGAACGAATTCAGAAGGAATCGCGGATTCGCGGGTACGCGAAAATCCGCGGCGCTGACTGTGGTACCAAAACGCAACGCCACAATGATCCCCAGTCCCACCAGCACAGCTGCCGCGATACCGGTTCCAATGCTGCCCAAATTGTTGATCCATTTTCCCACGCCAAGTCCCACTATATTGAGCAGGACGAGAATGGCCAGCAGGCCGAGCGAGGCTGCGACGGCAAAAGTCTTATTGTCGGCGAGAGCCTGATGACTTGGAAACACGAAGACCGACACGCCGACGAAGTACAGCATCACGGTCGGGACGTACATCATGTTATTTGTCCAGTAGCACCAACCCGAAAGGAAGCCGTGGAATTCGCCGAAAACTTCCTTGGCCCAGAGGTACACGCCGCCTTCTCCCGGATAGCGATGCGCCAATTCGATCACGGCAATGCCCTGGGGCCAGAAAAACATGAGCAGCGAAATAATCCAGAGCCAGACCGTGACGCCGCCATTCGCAGCGATACTCGGCACCACGTTCAGATTGAACACCGCGACAACAAAGAGCGCGACGAGATCCCAACGCCCCAGCGCGCGTTTCAGATGCGCGGTTTCGTTCTGCGGAGTGGCTAGCTCTGCCAATTTGCTCCTTGAGGGATGAAGGCGACCTGTCGCGCCAACCTTAGCTGTTACTTCAGGAGAACGAGCCGCGAAAGCCTAGTGCGCGCTGCTGGCCGCCGCATGCGGCTCTTTTTGCGCCTGCGCAAGCGCAGGGGCGACCTCTGCGAATACCGCGAGATGGCGGTCCACATCCGCATCGGTGTGCGCGATCGATACGGTCCACTGCTCGTCCCACCAATAGGGCTGGGCCATCACACCGCGGTTCACCATCGCAAACCAGTAATGGCGCCACAATTCGCTATCAGCCTTCAGCCAATCGCGGTAATTGCGAATCGGTTTCGGGAAAAACATTAGCGAGCCATTTGATCCTGCGCCCACGACGTAAGCTTTCAAGCCGGTCTTGCCGATTTCTTTGTTGTAGCCATCGAGCAATCTCTTGTTCAGCCGATTCACGTGCTCGTAAGCCGCGGGCGTAAGCACTTCCCTGAACATCGCGAGTCCCGCGGCCATAGCAACGGGGTTCGTGTTGTACGTGCCGCCGTGGAAAACTTTATGGTCAGAGATGAGACTCATCACTTCCCGTGTGGACGCGAACGCAGCCAGCGAGAAGCCGCCGCCGATCGATTTTGCCAGGCAAACGATATCCGGCTTGATTCCGAAATATTCGCAGGCCCCGCCGCGGGCCAGCTTCGCTCCGGTTTTGACTTCATCGAAAATCAGCAGAGCGCCGTTCTTTTTAGTAATTTCGCGCAAGGCCTGGTGATAGCCTTCGTCAGGCATCAGGATCCCGACATTCATCATGATCGGTTCGACAATGACCGCCGCAATTTCGCCCGGATACTTTGCAAAAAGGCGCTCGACGCCGGCCACATCGTTGAACTGAGCAACCAGAGTGTTTTGCAGCGTAGCTTTCGTTACGCCCTCGCCGCCCGGCACGGAATTCGGGAAGTTTGCGTCGCCCACTTCCTCGGCTTTCGGTTTTACCGAGACGAGAACGGAATCGTGCAATCCGTGATAGCCGCCCTCCATTTTGATGATGCGGTCTCGCCCGGTGGCGGCGCGCGCCAGGCGCACAGCGTGCATGGTGCATTCCGTTCCACTATTGCTGAACCGCACCATCTCCACCGGAAATCTTTCGCAGATTTCTTCGGCCAGTTCCCATTCGAGATTATGAGGCATTCCGAACATGGTCCCGGTGCCCAGCTTTTCCTGAACGGCGCGCATCACCGCGGGATTGCAGTGCCCGGCCATCAACGCGCCGAAGCAAAGGTTGAAATCAATGTATTCATTGCCGTCGATATCGTGAATATGGCCGCCTTTGCCGTCGCGGACAAAAATGGGGTAGGGATCGTACGCTCGATAGTTACTCGCTACACCCAGAGGCAGCCTTTCCTCGGCTCGCTTATGGGCTTTGCGCGAAGCTGGCGTGCGTTTTTCGTAGGTGGCGATTTCTTTCTGAAGTCCTTCGTGCATGACATCCTCCGTAACACACTTCACTGCGGCCGACGCACGGCCCTGAGATTCGCGCTTTGAAATTACAAATTCCAGCGTCGAAACGTGAATCCGCGCTTTTTCAACTCGTTGAAAAACGGTTCCGGTGGAACAACAATTTCCGGAGCTTGGACTCCCGTGCCACGAATTTCACCACGTCCAAGCATCACCGCGGCAATCGCCGCCGGGAATCCCGTGTCGCGCGCGACCGCCGACAGTTGAGGCCGCGTGGAATGATCCGCCCACATTTCCATAGCCGATGCGATGCGCCGGTTCTTGCTTCGACCCGCCACAACCACCCGTAGCGCCTCAACATCGCGTGCCATTTTCTTCGGCGCCCGCTGTTGCATGAGCGATAACAGGACCGAACGAGGCGCCACTCGCGTTCCGTTTACTGCGACGAGCTCGCGACTTGTAAAGCCTGCTTGATCCAGATCGCGAACAAGGTTCACCAGCCGCGGGTCGTAATTAATCTTGAAAAATACTTCTTTCACGCCTTTCTTGCGGAAACTCGCAGGAAGAGTTCCGAGCTCTGAGTGGATCGAATGGCGCAAAGTAATCGAGCCTATCGGCGCGCGAAATTTTCCATGCTCCGGCTCAGAAAGCATCGGCTTCTCGACGTAGCGTCCTCCTTCGAAAGCAACCGGCGGCATTGTCAGCTCGTCAAGTATCGTTGCTATTGAAAACGTGTAGGCGATCGGACTGTCATAACGCTGCTCGTCGGCTCCAGCGTTGTAAACGCGAATCGAATCCACGCGGTCGAGAGGATCCGCAAGCGCACGTGCCATCACGTTTGTGATACCTGGCGCGCCTCCCACCCCCGCGATAGCAATGCGTCCGATTCGGCGGAAGTCCTTGTCGAGCGAAAACTGTTTGCGCGTCATGTGATACAGACCGCCAAGATCCATATAATTTATGCGAGCAGCGAGCGCGGCACGCATTACGTCCAGATTCCAATTATACTGCGTGCAATTCAGCAGCACATCGTGGCCACGCGCCAGGTGCGCAAGACGATTCAGGTCTCGGACGTCCGCAAAAAATCCACGAGCCTTGCCGCGGCCGAATCGGCGCGCTACTTCATCAGCGCGGCCTCGATCGAAGTCCGCCACAGCAATTTTTTCCACTTCGCGTACACGGCCGAGATCGTAAACCACCGCGCGCCCCATCATCCCCGCGCCCAGAACAAATATTTTCACGAAGCTCCCTGGTGTTTGCCACAATTCGCTTCTACGCAACAAAGCGAGAGCGCCGCTCGCAGCGGACACCCTCGCTCTGCCTAAACCTGCACAATCTTCTTAAAACAGCAACTTCAAACCGAACTGCATCACGCGGGAATCAATGCGCGTCTTTAGGATCTGACCAAACGTAGAGTCCGCAAAGTTTCCGTCAGGATTTGCGAACTGGGTGTGGTTAAAAGCGTTGTAAAACTCAGCGCGAAACTCGGTGTTCCATCTTTCCGAGATTGGCGTCTTCTTCGAGATCACCAAATCTGTGTCACTGATGGGAGGGCCGCAACAGAGAGAGTGCGGCGAGTTGCCGAAAACTCCGAAAGGAAGCGACGAATTCGTAGTAGCGTCCGCAAAACTGTTCGGATTTAGAAAGAAAGGCGTCCCATTAGCGACGTTCGCGGAGCTCTTGGGATTTTCAAACAGGGGTGAACCGACAATAGTCGGAGTGTTAGCGGATTCGAAAAATTCGCTGCTCTCAAGCTCGGTGTCATTCGGATCCCAAACACGGATAGGGAACCCACTCTGATACGTGATAATCGCCGAAGCGCCCCACCCGTCCAATGCCTTGCCTTTTGCCCCATCGTATTTCGGTATGGGGAGTTCCCAAACAGGGCTGAACACGAAGCGATGCTTCGCAGACAGCAACGATGTCCCGCGGGTCGCCTCGAAATTCAGAGGATTCAACTCGTTTTCAAAGGAAGCGGCTTGGTCGATTGCTTTGCTGTAGGTGTACGACGCCTGAAATAACAGGCCATGCGAATAGCTCTTCTCAACGGAGATCTGCAATGCGTTGTAGTTGGAATTGGCGCTCGTGTCTTCGGCGAAGATATTGCTGAAAACCGGCACACCGTCTTGCGGGCAGCCGGTCATCAAGGAGCCGCTTGTCGGTATGCAATTGGGAGAAGAGAAAGGACGCGTGCCGACGAGAGTGATGCCATTGGGTCCCACCACGGTACCGGCAGGAATGCACTGTGGCGTATTTCCGGGAGCGCCCGAGTATGGCAAGAGCAACCCGTTGCACCCACTCTGGGGCACCTTGAAAGGTTGGACGGGCTGAGTTACCGAGGGAATAGTTACGCCGGCGGGAATGAAATACTCGCTATCGGCTCCGAAAGGACCACAAGTATTACCCGGACTTCCTCCCGGACCGGTAAGTACGCTGTTGCCACTGGGATCGTTCGCGGCGATCTGAGCGATGCCAAGGCAAGTCTGAATATTTCCGGCATTTAGATCATGAGATGCGAGCAGATGATGAGCTTGCGTTCCAACGTAGGAGACCCTCAGCATCATGTCCTTGGTGAGTTGCCGTTCCACGGTCAGGTTGTACTGCTCCGCATATTGCGACTTCAAATGCGGCGCGAATTCTCCAAAGAGCAAAAGCGAACGGAACGTGGACCAGTCAACGCAGCCGTTGGGCCCTCCCGGCGTATCCACAGCGCACGGAGTGTTTGGTGTTTGGTGAATCACACCTCCAAACGGATTCGGGCTCACCGTACCGGCTTGCGTGAGATAGGGCAGGTTGAACAGTGGGCTCGACACGAACGAGCTCCCTCCAAACGGAGGTTCCGCGCTGAACTGCTCCAGAACCAGTTGCTCGATCGGATTATAAAAAATTCCCCACCCGGCGCGAATGCTCGATTTACCGGGGCCGCCGAACAGCTTTCCCAGCCAGCCTTCGGTAAAGCCGGGGCTGTAGGCAATTCCGATGCGGGGAGCGAAGGCCTTGTAATACGTAGATGTGAGGCCGCGCGGAACACCCTTATCGCCGGGGAACACCAATCCGAGCGGAAAGATTGCGTTATTCGTGCCTGAGTTCTGGCCGCAATCTCCGGGATTCAATGCCAAATTCGCAGCGTTTTCCTGTGACAGCCAGCAAGGGTACTGGGTGGTGGCTTGTCCCGGGCGGAAGGTCTGCAGCCGATTACCAGTGTCGTAAAACGGCGTATTCAGCTCCCAGCGCAAACCATAATTCAACGTCAGATTGGGCCTTAGTTTGTAACTGTCTTGAGCGAAGAGATACAAAGATGTATTTCTGTCGTTCTCTCCTTGAGCCGCGCCCTGCGTAAACGAGTTGGGAGTTCCCAGAAAAAAAGCCGGGAAGGAATCATTCGCGCCGCCTATTTGATCCGAAACCGGACTGGTGGTGAAAGTGTAGGAACCATTTACATCGAAATAAAGAAACTGATCGAATCTCGCTCGGCGCACATCTCCGCCGAATTTAAGCGTGTGCTTCGAAAACGTCTTCGTATAGTTATCGGTCCATTGAAACGTATTCCCTACCTGTGGAAGTTCCCCTTCGGAGTTATTGCCGATCGCAAATCCGGAGGTCTGAATAAAAGGCACTCCCTCGCGGTTGGGCAGTTGAGTCGTAATACCAAGCTGGCCCGCCTGGGTTGGCGTGATGGGGATGCCGATGCTATTAAGAAGGTTCGCTGTGCTGTTGCTCTGATCCTGAAAACATTCCGCCGCCGCAACGAAGGTGCCGCAAGAATCGTGTAAGCCGTTTGGCCCGGCAAGAATGTTCACGGGGTGGTTTTCGCTCTTCTGGCCCTCGCGAAAATAGTTGAAGCGGAACTCATTAACCGCCGTCGAACCTATCGTCCATGTGTGGCTCAAATTCCATTGCTGCACCCGCGTTCCGAAGATCCCGCCGAAACCCGGCAAGTCCGCTCCGGCAGCCTGAAAATTACTGTAGGGATCGATCGCATGATCGTCATCGAAATAGTAGTAGGCGCTGAATTGCTGCGAATTCGTAATCTTGTGGTCGAAACGAACTGTGAATTGGTCGCTGTGCTCGTTCAGGTTGTCCAGCACGGCCACGTTTCCGTTAGAGTCGGCGATGGCGCTAAACTTTGAAACATACTGGTTGTATAGCGCAACCGCTGTCGGATCGAAACAAGAGGTGGGAATCTGATTGTTCGGGAATATCGTGGCATATGCATAGCCGTTTGTCGGAGGCGGAGCAAATAGGTTAACTCCGCTATTGGTTTGCACCGCTGCACCGCAGGCTCCGCCACCCCGGCTTCCGAGGATTGCCGCAAACGCCGGATCAGTGATGGCACCGGAAAAGGCATCAGGTCCCAATGAGCCATGCGACTGGCTGAAATCGCCGTTTACTTCTTCTGGAAACGGAACATTCGTGACTCCGGAACTGAGGCCTTGGATCAGCCGATTCCCTTCATACGATCCGAAGATAAACGTTCGGTCTTTCTTGATCGGGCCGCCTAGCGTCGCGCCGAATTGGTTCTGCTTGTAGTCAGGGACCGTAGAGTCGA
This sequence comes from Candidatus Acidiferrales bacterium, assembly GCA_049517055.1. GTDB lineage: Bacteria > Acidobacteriota > Terriglobia > Acidiferrales > UBA7541 > Palsa-295. The sequence continues at coordinate 9,948 of JBEKSN010000070.1, forward strand.
AATAGCCTTTTGTATTCAGCACGTCATTGCGCAAGAACTCGTAAACATCTCCGTGAATCGCATTTGTGCCGGACTTCGTCACAACGTTTACAACAGAACCCGAATTGCGCCCATATTCAGCATCGAACGTGTTCGTCAAAACCCGGAACTCTTCAATCGCGTCCGGTGAGGGTTGTATCGCTGGAGAATTCACAAAAATATCGTTGCCATCGCCACCGTTCACCATGTAATTGTTCGAACGGCCGCGCCCGCCATTCACCGAAACAACTCCCGGGTTGTCGCTGCCGAGAAAAAGGTCGGCCCCCAACTGGGATTGAACGCCAGGTTGCAATTGAAGAAGCGCATAGGCGTTGCGCGACTCCAGGGGAAGCTCGCGAATGGATGCATCAGTCATCACGCCGCCCAGTTGCGAGCTGGTGGTCTCCACTTGGGCGGCGTCCGCTTCCACGGTTACAGTTTCGGTGGATCCACCAAGCGTCAGAGCGATGGTCACAAGGTTCACGTGGCCGATGGTGACTACAACGTCTTTGGCTACGAATTTCTTGAAGCCGGCCGCTTCAGCATCTACGACGTAAGTTCCGACGGCCAGCTCGGGAATGTCGAATGCTCCGTCCTTATCGGTCTTGACGGTGCGTACAGAATCCGTTCCAGTCAGCGTCACCGTTATAGTCGCGCCCGGAACGACGGCGCCGGTCTGGTCTGTGGCCGTGCCGCGAATTGTTCCGGTCGTTTGTCCCCAGGACGCCGCGCTCCAAAGCAAGCTCATAAACACAAATAGACACACCCGCGCCCGTGTTTTTGAAGTCATCGCCGCTCCTCTAGGAAAACCTGAGGCCACCCGACCCCCGAGACGCCTCACCCGATATTTTTTCGGTTGCAGCTTCCCGAAAAACCTTACTATAATCCGCGAACCTTAGAAGAAGGCCCAAGGGTTGTCAAGGGGAAACTGATTTTGAGGCCGGCTCAGAAGCGCGCGAATGAGAAATCGCGTGCACACGGGTATTTGCGCATCAGTGACGTCGCGCGGATCGTGGGCGTTTCACCATCGATCCTTCGCTCGTGGGAGAATCTCGGGCTCGTCGCGCCCACTCGCACACACAGCCGGTACCGAATCTATACGCACGCAGACGTTCGCATTCTAAAACGCGCTCAATTCTTCCGTCGCGCGCGGGGCATGAACGCACCCGCCATCGTCCACCTGCTTAAAACTCACAAATTGTTGCCGCACGCCGGCGAACGGCCTAAGGCCAGCGCTGTCGGCCCGCGTTTGCGCCGTTTGCGATTGCAGAGGAAGGCCTCGCTTTCCCAAGTGGCGCGCGCGACCGATGTTTCGGTTGGATTCCTCAGCGCGGTCGAGCGCAGCCAAATGACTGCGTCGGTCGCTACTCTTCGGCGGCTGGCCCGTTTCTACCGGGTGAATATCTTGTCGCTTTTTAATCCTTCCGACGTGAATCCGGGCCGGGTAAAACCGGCGGACAGAAAAGTTCTTGAAGCCGGGCCGGGCGTGCGCATGGAACTGCTCTCTTGGGGCAATGCCGCCATGATGGAACCTCATCTGTTTCGCATCGCTCCTTCGGCAGGCAGCGGAGAATCGTACGCGCATGATGGGGAAGAATTTCTATACATTCTGCGCGGTACCCTTGAAATCGTGTTGGATGGGGGAGAAAAGCACAGACTGGAAGAAGGAGATAGTTTTTATTTCGAAAGCAGCAACGGGCATCACTGGAAGAATCCCGGCAAAAAAGAAACGCTGGTGCTGTGGATCAACACGCCACCGACGTTTTAAGTTTGCAACAATCGAGAAAGTCGGAGATTTCCTTGAAGCGAGAGTCGCGAATCCGAACCCTGAACAACTTTTCAGTCCTGCTTTCACTAGCCACCGCCGCCCTGCTTGTTTCCGCTGCAGGCTGTGCGAAGAAAACGCCGACGCTCAGTCTTCTGGTATGGGAAGGCTACGCGGACCCATTATTCGTGAAGGCCTTTGAGGAATCGCACCATTGCAGAATCACTGCAGCATACATGGGTACCAGCGACGAGCTCGTCGCCAAGCTCCGCGGAGGCAGTGCGAGCAATTACGACGTGATTTCACCATCGAGCGACGTGGTGACGTCTATCGCGGCGGCAGGCTTGGCAGCCCCGCTCGATCTCTCCAAACTGCCATCCTATTCACAGCTTTCCGACCGCCTGCGCAACGCGCCGTTGGTCCGCATAAACGGTAATGTCTATGGCGTCCCCTTCGTGTGGGGGCCTAATCCCCTTCTGTACGACACGACGTTCTTCAAGACGCCGCCCGATAGCTGGTCCGTGCTCTGGGATTCCAACCTAAAAGGAAAAATCTCCGTCTGGGACGATTTATCAACCATCTGCATGGCGGCGCAGGTTCTCGGCTACGACAAGCCGGACCCAGGGCACCTGTACAACCTGACGGATCAGGAACTCGAAAACGTTAAGAAAAAACTGATCGAACTGAAGCCCAATGTCCGAAAAGTGTGGGCCACTGGAGGCGAACTCACAAACCTCTTCGAGAATCACGAAATCGTCGCGGGCATGGGCTGGCCGCTGATGACCAACAATCTACGCAAATTGAATTTTCCGATCGGCGAAACGATTCCCCGGGAAAACACCACCGGCTGGATCGATCATCTGATGATCACTTCTGCAAGCGAAAATAAAGAACTAGCCACCCAGTTCCTCGAATATATGATCGAGGCGAAGACGCAAAAGTTAGTCGCCGATGTCACCGGGTACGATCCCGCCAATCCGCTGTCGGCGCAGTTCATGAGCGACGACCAGAAACAATCCCTGCACCTCAATAACGTAGACGAGTACATGACGCACATTTATTTCTGGCAACAATATCCACGCCGCGATAAATACAACGAAATCTGGAATGAAATAAAGGCAGCCCAGTGATTCCCGATTTCCCTAACGATTCCCGCGCCGGGCACCGCCTTCGTTTTACTGTGTGCGCGTCATTCCACGGTCGCTTTTTTCCCGGAGACCGTTCTTGAACGCATCAGGTTCACCCGATCCCGTCGAACGCGGACCTGTGGAAGTTTTGCTTTCCATTCGAAAAGTTGAAAAACAATTTGCCGGGCGCCCGGTTCTGTGCGGAATTTCTCTCGACGTGGCGTCCGGGGAGTTTCTGACCATCCTCGGCGAGAGCGGCTCGGGCAAAACCACCTTGCTTCGTTTGATCGCGGGATTTGAACAACTGGACAGAGGCGAGATCCGGATGGCGGGCGAGCGCCTCGACCAGATCCCCGCTCATCGGCGCGAGGTCAACACTGTTTTTCAGAGCTACGCAATTTTTCCGCACCTCTCAGTGTTTGAAAATGTCGCCTACGGGCTTCGAGCTAAATCCGTTGCGCGAGATGAAATCCCGCCACGGGTTACCCAAGCTCTCGCCATGGTAAAGATGAGTGAATTCTCTCAATCCGCGCCTTCGCGATTGAGCGGCGGCCAGCAGCAGCGCGTTGCCTTGGCGCGCGCGCTGGTCAACCGGCCTCGCGTTCTGCTGCTTGATGAGCCTCTCTCCGCTCTCGATGCAAATCTGCGCCGACAGATGCAGGTCGAACTCAAATCGCTGCAGCGCGAAGTCGGCATCACCTTTATTTTCGTCACTCACGACCAAGAAGAAGCTATGGCTCTTTCCGACCGCGTCGCGCTTCTCCGCGCGGGCCGGCTTGAGCAGGTCGCAGAGCCGCGGGAGATTTACGGCCAGCCGGCCACGGCTTACGCCGCACAGTTCATCGGCCAAACAAATCTCTTGCGTGCGGAGGTTCACGATGGAATAGCGAACGCCGGACCAATCGCGTGGCCATCCGCCGGTCCCTCCGGAGCTGCAACATTTTCTCTGCGGCCCGAGGCAATCCGCCTGGCTTCGGCGTCCCAGGCGGCCAGAGCAGCCGCCGGAACGGCCCGTTTCCGTGGCTGCATTCAGAATCAAACTTTCGGCGGCGCCATGGACTTGCTGGAAATCGACTGCGGCAATTCACACATCCTACGCGCGCGCATTCCTAGCCCTGGTCCCCTCGTGGGCCAGCAGGAGTTTGAATTCGCCGCAAGCGACGCAGTGCGAGTGCGCGAAGGCGGCGGCTGACTTATGTATTCGCGCGCGTACAAATCAGCCGTCACAATTCCCCCTCTTCTATGGGTCACGGTTTTCTTGCTGATCCCTTACGCCATTCTCTTCTGCTATAGCTTCTGGTCTGTTTCGCCTCTGCAAGTTATCGTGCACAACTGGAATCTGCACAATTACGCCCAGTTGTTTCGAAATTCACTGTATCTCACCGTGCTGCTTCGTTCGATCAGAATCGCCGGAGCGGTCACTCTGCTGGCGCTCTTGCTTGGCTATCCGCTGGCCTACTACCTTTCGTTCCACGCAGCGAAGCGCAAGGATTTGCTGTACCAGCTCGTAATCATTCCGCTGTGGGCCAGTTATCTGGTCCGCGGTTACGCGTGGAAAACCATTCTCGGAAGCGACGGCGTGCTGAACGGATTTTTGCAATATCTGCACATTACACACCGGCCGGTTGAGTTTTTTCTCTACAGTCCATTCGCCGTCATTCTCACGCTCACGCACATCTATACGCCATTCACGTTCTTGCCCATTTACGCATCGCTCGAACATGTGCCGCGCAATCTGGTCGAAGCCTCGCACGATCTTGGTGCGTCGCCATTCTCCACCTTCGTGCGTGTAATTTTGCCGTTGTCCCTTCCAGGTATTCTCGCGGGAGCTACGTTCGCCTTCGTCCTCACTTTGGGAGATTTTCTCGCGCCTCTTCTTGTGGGCGGTTCCAGCGGCATCATGATTTCCAATATTGTGGTGAGCTTGTTCGGCGCTGCTTACAACTGGCCTCTCGGCGCGGCGATTTCGCTGTGCATGTTGCTGCTGGTTGTAAGCCTCCTGTTCGCCACTGAACGCTTGGAAAAGAGGTTCACAATTTCGTGAGCGGCGGACTCCAATCCTCACGCGCTCCGCTTCTCAGCACCTATGCTCTGCTCGTCTACGCGTTTCTGTATTTTCCGATCGTCGTCTTGGTGGTGTATTCCTTCAATGGCTCCGGCGTGGGAGGATTCCCTCCCAGCGGTTGGACGTTCGATTGGTATCGCCAGCTTTTCGCCGACGCCGCCCTTTGGGATGCTGTACTAAACAGCTTCATCGTGGCGGCTGTTGCCGTCGCGATTTCGCTCGGCCTTGGACTGCCTGCGGCGCTGGCGTTAGACCGTGCGCAGTTTCCCGGAAAGGCGCTATTCCGGCGCCTCGTCCTTCTTCCCTTGATTCTTCCGGGGATCATCACAGGCCTTTCGCTGTTGATGTTGTTCGTCGGCGTGGGAATGAAACTTAGCCTCGTCACCGTCACACTGGGCCACGGCACCGCACTAATTTCCGTTGCCACGACCGAAATATTCGCAGGGTTGCAGAAGATGGACCGCGCCCAGGAAGAAGCGTCTCTCGATCTGGGGGCAAATCACTGGAAGACTTTCTGGCGTATTACGTTTCCGAACCTACAAGTTTCGCTGATTGCCGCCGCCCTCTTGATTTTTACGTTGTCGCTGGACGAAATCGCAGTCACTTTTTTCCTGATAGGCCGTGACAATACGTTGCCGCTGGAAATATGGTCGCGTCTCAGACGGGGCATCACGCCGGAGATAAACGCGATTTCCACTTTGATCCTGCTATTTTCCATCAGCACGATTCTCATCTGGTACCGGCTTCGCACGCGCACCCAACACACCGGCGAATCTCCCGCGGCAGCAGCCATGCTGCCTTCCTCTCTAGAAGGAGAGCATTCATGAGCGATACCCGAAGAGATTTCCTGAAGTTCATCGTGGTTGGTTCGATGGCCGCCGGATGCCCTGCGGATTTGTCACTTTTTTCCGCGCAAGATTCCCCTGTACCTCAACTGGACGGCGATCATTACGAGATTTGCCATCAGGTTCGCGACGGCCACACGTTCGCCAAGCCTCCCGTTTCGAAGCGCCACGAGGTTGTAATTGTTGGAGGGGGCATAAGCGGCTTGAGCGCAGCGCACTTCTTGCAGACGCACGATTTTTTGTTGCTCGAAAAAGAGGCACACTGGGGCGGTAACGCCACCCTTCAGCATTACGAAGGCCAGGCCTTTTGCACCGGGTCCGCTTTTGACTACGCTGGCACCGCAAGCGACCACCTCGCGCGCGAACTCGGCTTGGCTCCTCTGCCGATCAAATGCCCCGATCCGACAATCGTCAACGGTAAATGGGTGGCGGACACTTGGGGCGCAGGTCTTGACGAGCTTCCCTACCCCGCTTCGGTGCGCGAAAGCTTCAAAAAATTCCGAAAGGACATGCTTGCGCTTGCGGCAGACAAGAATCAGGAACAATTCGACAATGTTCCGCTCTCAAGATATTTAAAGGGATATGCTCCGGAAGTAAAGCAATGGTGGGATTGTTATGGCCCATCTAATTACGGGGCGGCGTCGGACGATACCTCGACAATGGTTGCGCTCGATGAGCTGAAAGACATGGCTGGATCTGCAG
>JBEKSN010000071.1:0-15896 GCA_049517055.1 Candidatus Acidiferrales bacterium
AATTTCCGCTGTTGAACGTAGCGGTCACAGTTTCAGCCGCACTCATCGTCACCGAGCATCCGCCCGTTCCGGTGCATCCCGCTCCGCTCCAGCCCGCAAACGTCGATCCACTCGTCGCCGTCGCCGTCAGTGCGACCACCTGGCCGCTCGTAAAACTTGCCGAGCATGTCGTCGGGCAATTGATCCCCGCCGGGTTACTCGTCACCGTGCCCGTTCCCGTGCCCGCCTCGTTCACACCCAAAGTGAAATTGTTCGTGCTCTGAGCGAAATTAGCTACAACGGTCGTGCCCGCTGTAATCGTAAACGTGCAAGTGCCCGTCCCTTCGCAGGGTCCCGCGCCCCATCCCGTGAAGGTTGACCCGTCAGAAGCCGTAGCTGTCAACGTAATCTGAGTACCGCTCGCAAAGCTCGCCGAACATGTCGCCCCGCAATTAATTCCAACTGGACTACTCGTCACCGTCCCTGCTCCCGTCCCCGCCTTAGTCACAGCCAAAGTAAAATTGTTCGTGCCCGTGATAATCGTCGAGTCTGATGCGGGAGAGGGTGCCACCGACCCGCCTCCTGAAACGCCTGCCATATTCACTTGCGGCGAACTGGCGTTGCTGGCTACGTTCACCGTCACCGTAATCCCTGGATAACTCGCGCCCGCCGCCAAAGCATCGCCGCGCGTACAACTGGCTGCCACACACGTCCAGCCTGTTCCCGCCATCGACACCAGCGTCAATCCAGCCGGAACTGTGTCCGTCACCGTCACAGTCCCGCTCGTTGGCCCGGCGTTCGCTCCATTCGACACCGTAACCGTGTATGTCGCCCCTTGCTGTCCTTGCGTGAAGTTCCCTGTGTGTGACTTCGCGATGCCGAGAAGCGGATGGCCGATGGGATTGATAATAGCTGAGTCGCTCGCGCTGCTCGGGGCCGAGCCGCCGCCAGAGAGCGTCACCGTGTTCGTCGCAGGCGACGGGGTGTTTACCCCGACGTTCACCAGGACGGTGATCGGCGGGTAATTTGAGCCGGGAGCGAGGGCGTCGCTGCGAGTGCAGACGTTCGCCGCGTTGTTCGGAGGGCCGCAGGTCCAGCCCTGGCCCAACATGGAGACGAGCGACAGGCCGGATAGACTCGAGTCGATCGCGCCAGTAAGTCCGGTCGAGTCGTAAAGGAAGGTCTGGCCTGGTAGAGTGCAACAGTTTACCGTGAAGTCCACCGTGCTTCCCGCAGTGAGCGTTTCCACGACCGAGAAAGGCGTAAGCGTATTGACCGTGTTGCAGGTTTTGCCGTTACCGGGATTGCAGATGAATGTGGAAAACACAGAGGTACCATTCACCAGAATGCTGTCTGTTGTGCTAGTGGAATCCAAAGCGGAATAGCTTCCGGTGATTTCGTAAGTTCCGGACGCTGGAGCCGTCCAGCGGACGGCGGCGTCTGTTCCGCCGGTATCCGTCGGATGCATCCAGAGGATATCGGTGGGCACGGTAACCGTGCCGCAACTAACGGTTGAGCCGGTGTTGTTGGCGATCACATCCGGGTAACCCGTGTCCGACCAATAAGGGAGGCCGCAAGTAGGAAAGGCAGCATCCTGGCCGGTCAAAAGCGAAAACGCCGGTGGCGATTCTACGTACTGACCATAGCTCCACACGCCGTTTGGATTAGAGGTTCCCGAAAAACTGGTCGCAATGTCCTGGGCCACGGCGGTCAGCGTGGTATCTGTCACGATGACGGTGCCGCTGCTGGCTGCCGCATTCGCGGCGTTCGATACTGTCACGGTATACTGCGCGCTGTGTTGTCCCTGCGTGAAATTTCCTGTGTGCGACTTCGTGATCGCTAGCGCTGGGCTCGGGCCGCTTGACGAAGTGAACGTTACGGTCACTGTTTCCGGCGCGGCGGGCATGTTGAAACTACAAGTCGTTCCCCCGCCCCCAACCACGCACGCTGTCGGCGTACCGCTAAAAGTGCCAGTCGAACCCGTCGGCGGAGTTTCAGTCAAAATCACCGGCGCGTTGAACGTTGCAATCACAGAGCAGTCAACTATCCCCGCAGCCGGCCCGCAACTGATGCCACCGCCTTGAACGTTTACCGGATTGCTCGTGACAGTTCCTCCGGCGTTCCCCGCCCGATTCACCGTCAACAGGAACGTGTTTGCGGCAAACGCTGCCGTCGCAGACGTTATGCTTGGGCTGATAGTAAAAGTGCAGGTAGCCACCGAACTGGCGTTACAGGGTCCCGCTGTCCAACCGGTAAAAACTTGTCCCGAGGCCGGAGTCGCCGTCAGCGTCACCGACGTGCCGGAGACAAAAGTAGTCGAGCAAACACTGGGCGGCGTCGGGTTCGCACAATTGATCTCATTGGCAATAGTAGGACTCGACGTACTGGTCACCGACCCGTTGCCGGTTATGCTTACCGCGAAGGGACTCTGCTGCGATGTGAACAGCGCAGTGACGGTTTGAGTCGCACCCACATTCACAACGCAATGCACAACATTCATAACCGTGCAGGGTCCGGTCCAGCCGGCGAAATTCGAAGTGCTGTTCGGCTCGGCAGTCAGAGTAGTAAGAGATCCACTCACCAAGGTCTGCGAACACGTGCCCGTCTCGGTAGTGCCAGTCATATTGCAATCGATCGCGCCGGTGCCCGTTCCGTTCGTCCCGGTCACGATTCCGCCTCCGGTTGCGCCGGTGCCAGGCGTGACGTTGAGCGTGAAATTCGTCGTTCCCGTGTTAAACGTCGCCGTAATCTGTTCATTTTGGGTCACGGTGATCGAACAGGTCGCGCCAGAAACAGTACACGGCGTGCCGCCGGGCGCGCCCCAACCACCAAACACCGCTCCGGGACCCGGAGTCGCTGTCAAAATCACTGCCGTTCCGCTCGGATATGTTGTGGAGCAAGTGCCAGTAGCAGGTGGGCCGCTTATATCTGCGCAATTGATTTGCGGAGTGGCGTTGCCAGTCACAGTGCCGACCGAGGTTCCTTCTAGTTCCACCTCAAAACTGAAGCTCGTCGCAGCCGTTACCGTCAGTGCAAGCGTAGGTGCAGTCGTGCCAGGAACATTCGCTGTGATTGTTGTTGGGCCGCTCCCGACCGCCGTCACCAGCCCGCTTGAACTTATCGTCGCCACACTTGTGTTAGAAGACGTCCACGTCGCCGAGCTTGTAAGGTCCTGGAAAGTTCCGTCGCTAAAAGTCCCCAGCACTGTAAGCTGTTCTGTATTTCCTACCAGCAGCGTTTGCGTTGTTGCGATGATATTCGCTTTAAGAGAAGCCGACGTAGCGCTCGTGAGCGCGAATATGACAGCGTCCGGCAGTGGAGCGTTAGGAGAGGTGCAACTCGTACACGTTGCCTGAAAACCGTTCACCGTCGTTGCCGGACTGGTGTTCCCAAAATAGTTCGCCGATGCCGTATCCCCGGCCGCGTAGATCGCGTGATTCGTGTCTAGGCCTACCCCGTTGATCTCGTCGTCTCCTCCGGCTCCTATGTAGCTCGAAAAGAATATCTCGGCATTCGGGTTTGCACCCGTGTTCACCATAAGCCCTGAGACGAAGCCGTCCTGCGTACCCACCAAACCCGTCTGGAATGCATTGGAGACGGGGAAATCCGCGGACTGAGTGTGTCCACCCACTATGATGTAGTACCCAAAGGGGACCAGCGGATCGAAGGCCAGCGAACGTATGACATCAAAGCCGCTGCTGCCCCCGAAGTAACTGCCGCACAGGAGGCTGGCTGAACCGCTCTTCGTCGTGTCCATGATCGTGAAAAAGCCCGTCTCCTGGTTCGTGGAACTTGCCGCGGCGTTTGTCGCTTGCCCTGCAAACGCATTGAAAATCGGAATATCCGGCGCGTTCGTCGTGCTGTTAGAAGTCGTGTGACCCGCCAGAGCTACAACTCCGGTGCTGTTGGAGACAATTCCGGAGCCAAGATCAACTGCCCCGGCCTGCACGCCGGTTGTACCGCCTCCTCCGAAGTACGTCGCAAACTTCAACTCAGCCGCGCCGCTCAAGCTTGTGTCCAGCTTCATCAAGAAAGCATCCTGCGTCCCCTGAAACGTCGGCTGAAAGCCAAGCACTCCCGCCGCCGCACCGCTGAATGCCACCGTGGATTCCGTGTTGCCGCCGAGATAGATGATGTTCCCGTTGGCCGAATCGATAACTCCTCCACAGCCATTCCCGGAAAAACCCGTCCCCGTGTTGCCGGCCCCGACATTCAAATAACTGAAGTAGGTAGGCGTCAGGTCTGAACGTCGCAACTTGGCAGTAAAGCAATCGCTCGTTCCGGTCGCCGCGCCGGTTCCTCCATTGTTGAAGGACGTTGCGTAGGCTCCAGGGGTGGTTGGCAGATTCGTTGCTTGCGTGGGGCCCGTGAATAAAACGTCACCCGACGGATCCACGAACACGAAGCCGTTCGACATCTGTTTGTTACCGCCCAAAAGGACGGAATGATCGATCGAGGCACCGTTTGGCATCAGTCGAGTAACAATCGCGGCTGTTGTGTCACTGCCCGTGATCGGGTTGAGTACTGAACCGGGGTAATCGGCGCACGTGGTTTGGCCGCCAATCACTGGCTCCACTGACGATGGTCCCTGACTCTCGTCCAGCGAGAGCCACACTCCCTCGCTCTCACAGACCGCGCCGGCCTGAAACGCCGTGCCTCCTCCGATGAAACTCAAATAAACCAGCGATCCAGAGCCGGTTTTCTTGGGATCAATTTCGGTAACAAAAATGTTTACGGTTCCGGTGGGATTGCCAATGCTCGTGCCGGTCTCCGGAAAGCTCGTGATATCGCTGCTGAGGCCTGTGACGTACACCTTCGGCGAACCCGGCGTCGATGAATCCACAGCCAGGGATTCTGAAAGTTCAGTCCCGGCACCTCCCAAAAACGTCGCATAGTTAATAGAAGGATCGATGACTAATACCTGGCTGCGATCGTAGGGACCTAGATCGAACGTCACCTGGTTTTTTGCGTTTAATACGAAGCTGCCTTTCACGGCCCGGCGGCCGGAGCCGTCCGGCTGATAGATCACCGGCTTGCGCATTCTAAAATCCGAGCTAGCCGTATGCAAAACCAGGTCGCCGTCCGAGTCAATCTCAACTTTCGTCGCGCCGCTGATTTTGAAACCAATCTGATTGGGATCGGCGCCAGGTGAAACGATAAAATCGTATTCCAACTGCCGTTCGTCGCCATGAAACAACAGGTCCACGCCCGGATAAACTTTCCCAACCTGCACTTGAGAATAAAGCGGCACACCAGTGCGCCAGTTCGCCGGATTCTTCCCAATCAGGTAGTTCACTTTCCCCGGCAGCTCTTCGAGCCCCTGAAATTCCGGCGCGGAATTTGCGCCCAGGAGTTTCATCCTCACGACCGATTGGCTCGATGATCTCGCCTCTGTTCGAAACGGCGCCGGCAGCCCGTCAAATTTGTCCCCGCTCTTGGAGACAGTCTTTTCCTCCACCAGCACAGTTTCTGTCGGCGTCAAGAACATCGTGTATCCGTTGCTACGCGTCAGGTAGCGCACGCTCGGATCGGTCTGCCCCTCATTGGCCTCGAAGAAGAGAGGCAGGTGAATAGCGCTCGCGGCAATTTGCCGATCTTTTGGAGCGGCCGCCGGCACGGGCGTGCTCACGCTCTCTGGTGCCCGCTTCGTTTGCGCGGATAGGTCCTGTTGTGGCAGTGCACTGGAAAGGTGCAAAAAGAGGCAAAGAATTAGGAAGCGGGACGTCCAGCGCAAGATTCGAGCGAACAGCATGGATCCTCCTACTGAACTCATAGATGGCAAATGGGAAAAAGTTTGGCCAATATTAGTACCGACGTACCTCGCCTAGGAATATTGTAGATGCGCGCTTATCGCCTATGGTGGTGTTTGTAAGCCACTTAACCGGCTCTCACAGATTCAGCGGCCTTTACACCATGTCGTGGAGGGTGCAAATCCGAAACCAAACACATTGGCAGGGACTACGGGAAGGCACTTGCCCTCAGAGAAGACCACATTTGCCCGGTGCAGCCGAATTCAGCCGATCCTCGGCTACGGCAGGACGTTCAGCATCAGCTTCACGCTTGAAACCGCTCCATTCGGCGCCGTGGCCGTTACAACCAACGGATACAGTCCCGGCTTCGTTGCCGCTCCTCCCGGCGATTTTGGCAAATTGCTGCACGCGGAATTGCCGAGCACGATTATCATCAGCACCGCAAAGGACAGCGCCCATCGCGGGCGCCGCTTGAACATCCACATCGCCCCGCACAGCGACATGCTCGCCAGCAACAAAGCCATCCCGCCCCCGAACCCTCCAGGCAACGTCGGTTCGAAGTTCGGAACAAATCCTTTGCAGAATGTGTTCACCACGATTGCAACGTTGATAGCTTTCCCGGTCAAGGTGATGGTACCCGGCACGATGTCGCACGTGATGTTCGGAGAAATGCTGGTGCATCCGAGCGTCACCGTCCCGGTCGTTCCCGGTAACGCAGTTAGCGTCAACCCAAACACCGCGCTGCTCCCCGGCGTTGTATTCACCGTCGATGGACTTCCCGGGGCAATCCCAATAGTCACCGGAGAATTTCCGCTGTTGAACGTAGCGGTCACAGTTTCAGCCGCACTCATCGTCACCGAGCATCCGCCCGTTCCGGTGCATCCCGCTCCGCTCCAGCCCGCAAACGTCGATCCACTCGCCGCCGTCGCCGTCAGTGCGACCACCTGACCGCTCGTAAAACTTGCCGAGCATGTCGTCGGGCAATTGATCCCCGCCGGGTTACTCGTCACCGTGCCCGTTCCCGTGCCCGCCTCGTTCACACTCAAAGTGAAATTGTTCCCGCTCTGAGTAAAGTTAGCTACAACTGTCGTCGCCGCAGTAATCGTGAAGGTGCAAGTACCCGTCCCTTCGCAGGGTCCCGCGCCCCATCCCGTGAAGGTTGACCCGTCAGAAGCTGTAGCTGTCAACGTAATTTGAGTACCACTCGCAAAGCTCGCCGAACACGTCGCTCCACAATTAATACCCGCGGGGGTGCTCCTCACCGTTCCTGCTCCCGTCCCCGCCTTGGTAACAGTCAGAGTGAAGTTACTTGCAGTCGTGTTGAAAGTAGCCGTCACCCCTTCAGCGGCACTCATCGTCACCGAACACGTACCCGTACCCGTGCATCCCGCTCCACTCCAGCCCGCAAACGTCGACCCAGTCGCCGCCACGGCCGTTAGCACAACTACCTGCCCGCTCGTAAAGCTCGCCGAACATGTCGCTCCACAATTAATTCCAACTGGACTACTCGTTACCGTCCCTGTTCCCGTCCCCGCCTTAGCAACCGTCAGCGTGAAATTAGTTACCGTCGTGTTGAACGTAGCCGTCACCGCTTCGGCCGCGCTCATCGTGACCGAGCAAGTGCCCGTCCCAGTGCAACCCTCTCCGGACCAACCGACAAAGTTCGATCCGTCCGCAGGAAATGCCGTCAGCACCACGACTGCGCCACTCGTAAAGCTTGCTGAACATGTCGTTCCACAACTAATCCCGGCAGGACTGCTCGTTACCGTCCCTGTTCCCGTCCCCGCCTTGGCAACGGTCAGAGTCTCGCTACTGCCCGTATTAAAAGTTGCCGTTACCGTTACGTCGGACGTTACGATCGGCACCACGCATGTCGGCGGATTCGTCTGAGGATTGGCCGGTACGCAGTTCGCGCTGAACCCTGCAAATGTCGACCCCGCCGCCGCAGTCGCCGTTAGCGTCACATTGCTGTTGTCCGAAAACGGTGCCAGACAGCTCGAGGGGCAACTAATGCCGGCAGGCGTGCTCGTAACCGTACCTGTTCCGGTTCCTATATCTGTGACAGTAAGATTGTTCGTGCCTACTAATTTTTCACCAAAGATCGCTAATCCTGACGCCTCACTCTCGCCGTCCGCATTGGCCGGTAGAGTAAATGTTACCAACTGCGTACCGCTTGCAATGTCGAATCTATAGACCGTGCCAGTTTCCAGATCTGCAGTCCAAAATGAAGTGCCATCAGGATCAAGATTCAAAGCGAAAAGTGTGGATGGCGCCAGACTCGGCGTATAAGTCATGATCTGCGAGCCGCTGGGATTCAACTCAACGACCACGGTCGAGTCGGCCACCAATAGATTTCCATTAGGAAGGACCCGAAATGCATAGGCGGACGAGCCCGGCAGGTTGTCAGCGAGATCCGCGTTTTGCGTACTTGTAATGATGTTAAAGCTCAATACCGATGTTCCCTCCGACGTATAAAGCAAGGTCTGTTGGTCCGGCAGCAGTTCAACCCAGTCGGTGCCGCGGCACTGTCCGGTGACCGTGAACACGTTGAGCGAGCTTCCGGTTGGATCGAACTCATACGCAGTTACGGGTCCCGAGGGACAACCGTATTCATCGGTTGCAGCACCAACGAATGCATTGCCGGCCTTGTTGAACAAAATGGATTCAGGAAACGCGACATCATCGGCGCTCGTCGGGAAATTGCCGAACGGTCCAATGAAGTTGCCGTTGATGTCAAATTCTACAACCCCCACCGGAGGAGTGCCCTCGAGACCGCCAAATGTGGTAACAAACAAATTCCCCGTCTGGGCGAACGCCATTCCCGCCGACAAAGGCTGAGTAGTATTCAATGACCCTAAGAGAGTACCGTCGGGCTTAAAGACATCAACCAAACCGCCCGCATCCGAGACAAAAACCTCGCCGGGAGCATACGGGCCGGTGAAAGGGGGCGGAGCCTGTAGTGGCCTTGCGCGCTTAGGCAAATCAGGATCCCAACCGCTCCTACCAGTCTGTGCAGAAGGAGGAGCAACAGACTTTGGCGTAGGCGGTGGAGCCGTGGCCTGCTGCGGCGAAGCACTGGCACCCGGCGTCAGCACGGCACCAAATATCAGAATTGCAGCTACATAGAAATAGGCGCGCAGTACTCGCATTCAAAAACTCCTCTACCGGGGGACTCATTACCTGCGGGGAAAACGAGGCGCTATTTTCTTACTGACAGCCTCTCACGTCAAGCAATACTTCTAATTCCCATTGAAAACAACCAGTTAGTCCCATATCATTCCGCCCCTTGCACTCTGGCTCTATGCCCACTGAATCCGGCGAAAACGCTCTTGCCATTCCCTCTGACGGCTCCCACCTCCGCCAGATTGGCTTCCTCCCTCTCCTCGCGCTTTTTTACGGCTACACCGCCGGCGGCCCTTTCGGCTACGAAAGCATCTTCCACGATTCCGGCCCCGGCATGGCCATCGTGTTTCTCGCCTTCGTTCCCTTCTTCTGGAGCATCCCCATTTCCCTGGCGTCCGCCGAACTGAACAGCATCCTTCCCGTACAAGGCGGTTTCTACCGCTGGTCTCGCGCAGCATTCGGTGATTTCTGGGGCTTCCAGTGCGGCTGGTGGAATTGGACCGGCACGTTCCTGCTCAACAGCCTCTACGGCGTGCTGGTGATGGATTATCTCAGCGAATATTTCCCGTGGATCACTGGAAATATAAAATGGGCGGGCGCTTGCCTTGTCCTTTGCCTTCTCGCTTACCTGAACGCGCGCGGCATTCAGATCGCCGGATGGCTTTCTGTAGCTTTGCTGGTCGCCGTCTTTATTCCTGTCGCGTGGCTTTGTCTCGTCTCGTTATTCCATTTGCATCACAACCCGCTGCTTCCGTTCGTCCCGCCCGGTCAGCCGTTGGGCGCGGTCTTCGGAAGAGGCTTGGCCCTCGCGATGTGGAATTACGCCGGATATGAGCAGCTTTCCAGCATGACCGGCGAAATGAAAAATCCGCAGAAGACTTTTGTCCGCATCCTCGCCTGGAACACGCCGATGAATATCCTCACTTACATTCTGCCGACGACCCTCGCCCTCGCCGTCCTCGGCAACTGGCAGGAGTGGAAGACCGACTACATCGTCACCGCTTCGCGTCTGATAGGCGGCCCGCTCCTCGGCGCAGCCATGCTGATCGCCGCGATGATCGGCACGCTGTCGCTTTCAAACAGCACCATCCTCTACACCACGCGCATCCCCGCCACCATGGCGCAGGACGGCTACTTGCCCGCGTGGCTCGGCAAAATCCATCCGCGTTTCGGCACACCCGTCCGCGCGATTGCTCTGTCCGCTTTGGTGTATTGCGTTCTTGCGAAGTATCCCGTGGAAGACCTGGTGAACATCTACATCTGGACCCGCATCGCCACCACGCTACTCACTCTTCTCGCCGCGTGGCGCATGCGTCAGAAGTTGCCCAACGCGCCGCGCAGTTTCCTGATCCCCGGTGGCGCCGCTGGCATCGCTTATGTCCTTATTTTCCCCGCGATTTTGTGCGCTGTGAAGGTTTACTACAGCGAGCCGCTCGTCCTGCATTGGGCTCCCCTGCTGCTCGCCTCCGGCCCCATCGTCTACGCCATCCTGCGCTGGGGCTTCCACATGAAGCCTGCCGCCGAGCCCGCGGCCTTGCAGTAGCTTGTCATTCCGAGCGCAGCGAGGCCTGCCTGTCGGCAGACAGGAATCCGTTGTCTTTTCCTCAGGCGAAGGAATACAGGCTTATTTCGTGGCACCCACTTTTTCCGACACTGTCTTCGCCTGAAGGAAAAGCAGCAGATAATCTTGCCCGCCGGACTTTGAATCGGTCCCGGACATATTGAACCCGCCGAACGGATGCGCACCTACCAACGCGCCGGTGCATTTCCGGTTCATGTACAAGTTTCCGACGTGGAATTCCTCTTCCGCGCGCTCTATTTTCTGCGGGTTCTGCGAATAGACCGCGCCAGTCAGCCCAAATTCGCTGTCGTTGGCCATCGATAGCGCCTCGTCAAAATCCTTGGCCTTGGTAACCGCTAGCACCGGCCCGAAGATTTCTTCCTGAAAAATTCGCGCCTTTCGGTCAACGTCAGCGATCACCGTCGGCTCGATAAAATATCCGTCACCGCCCGTGTGTTTCCCACCCGTCATCAAACGCCCTTCTTTCTGCCCTTGGTGGATGTATCCCAGAATCGACGTCATCGCCGCCTTGTTGATCACCGGCCCCATGTAATTGGTCGGGTCCTCTACCGGACCTACTTTCATTTTCTTCACGCGTTCTACGAGCTTCTCCAGAAACTCGTCGTAGATTTTCTCCGCCACAATCGCGCGCGAACAAGCCGAGCACTTCTGCCCCTGAAATCCAAACGCAGAAAGCGCCACGCCTTCCACCGCCGCGTCTACGTCCGCTTCTTCATCCACCACAATCGCGTCCTTGCCGCCCATTTCGAGCACCGTGCGCTTAATCCACTTCTGCCCCGGCTGCGCCTTTGACGCTTGTTCGCTGATCCGCAATCCCGCTTCCTTCGATCCCGTGAACGCGATGAACCGCGTCTTCGGATGCGTCACCAGCGCTTCGCCCGCCGTTCCGCCCGGCCCGGTGAAAAAGCTCACCACTTCGCGAGGCACTCCCGCGTCGTACAGAATGTCGATGAAGATCGCCGCAATCGTCGGCGAATCGCTCGACGGCTTCACGATCGCCGTGTTTCCTGTCACGATCGCCGCCACCGTCATCCCGCCCATGATCGCCGCCGCAAAATTCCACGGCGGAATAATCACGCCCACGCCCAGCGGAATGTACTTCATGAAATTTTTCTCGCCGCGCATTGGCGTCAGCTTCTGCGGCTCGCCCAGACGCATCATTTCGCGCCCGTAGTATTCGCAGAAATCAATCAGCTCCGCGATATCGGCATCTGCTTCCGGCCAACTTTTCCCCACTTCGTGGCACAACCACGCATCTAGTTCGTATCTGCGCTTGTGCAGAATATCTGCCGCGCGATACAAACACGCCACCCGCTCGGCTACCGGCACCTTCCGCCATTTCTCAAACGCGTGTTCAGCCGCTTCCACCGCTTGCTTGGCCATCTCCACGCTGGCCTTCTGAAAGACTCCTATGATCTCTTCCGGATGCGACGGGTTGATGGACTTGATCTTGTCCGTCGTGGTGATCTTTTTCCCGCCGATCACCAGCGGATACTCGCGCCCAAACATTCCTTTCACCTGGCGCAGCGCGTCTTCCATCGCTTTGCGGTTTTCCGGCTTGGTGAAATCAATGAACGCTTCGTTCCGAAACTCTCCGCGCTCTAGTGTCGTTTGCGGCGTCGCCGTCGATGTCATTGCTCGCTCCTCCCCGAATAATCTTGCGCTGATTTGTCTCCTCATTGTATCGCGCCGCCGACTGTGCCCACAACACCGAGTAGGCTGCAACATCGTTGACTCACCTGCTGGGGCGACCTAAGATGAACTGCGTAAGAATTCCTGCAGTCGGAGGATTTATCAATGCCCTGTCGTCGCCAAGAAAGACAAAGAGCCAGGCTGGCTCTCTGGTGTTGTCTTGCTCTAGCCTTAGTTGCATCGAGCTGCGGCCAGCAAACGCCGCCGGACACCCGGGCTGCGGATGAAAGCGCTATTCGCGCTCTGGACGCTCAGTGGGAGAAGGCCGCTGCTGCCAGAGACGTGGACGGCACTGTTTCGTACTACAGTGATGACGCCTCTCTGCTGGCTCCCAACGCTCCCATCGCCAGCAACAAGCAGGCCATTCGTGCCGCTTGGGCCTCGCTTCTCGGCCCTGACGTTTCCTTGTCTTGGCAGGCAAACAAAGTCGAGGTCTCGCGTTCCAGCGATCTGGCTTACATTGTGGGCGTCTATCAGTTGGCGATGAAAGACTCCCAAGGCAAGCCCGCGACGGACCGCGGCAAATTCGTAGAGGTTTGGAAAAAACAGGCGGACGGCAAGTGGAAGGTGGTGGCCGACATTTTTAATTCCGACCTGGCGCTGCCGGCGCCTCCGGCACCTGCGGAAAAAAAGACAAGCCGCCATCGTCACTCGAAAAAAAGGTCCCGCCGAAATTCCGGGTCGAGCGCGAATTAGTTAGTAAGGATCGTGCTGTGTTCGGATCTTGTCCCGCTCTCTGCGCGGACGTTTCTGCGCGGGTCGAGGACCCTTCTCAATGAGGATCTTGAGTTGGCGCAAGAAGGGCACGGAATTCGGGCGTGTCGCGGAAACTGGCGAAGGCGGCCTCGTCCTTGAGCCACGCGGAGAGTGCTGCAGAGTCTTTGCTTTTTTCTTTCGCCCGGCGAAGAGCTTCGAAGGCGCCTTTGCGGTCGTTATCCAAGGCGCGCACGGCCGCTACTTGGCACAGCCCCCATACGGAGTCAGGGTCCGCACCAGACGCCAGTTCAAAATAAGTGCGCGCGTGCGAAATGTCTTTGACGTCAAGACGCTCTTGTCCGGTCTCCATAGCTTGGACGAAAATGCCGCCCAACGCACGCCGGACGACGCGGAGCTCCTGCGGATTTTTCTCATGCTCCGCGCGATTGCGCAGGTCGGAGATTTCCCGCTCAACGTCCCAGCGCGAATTGGAGTGCGGCGAATCCTGACTCAGAGCCGCCAGCCCTGAAGAAATATCCGCACTCAGTCGCGCTTGTTCCGCGAAGTCCTGCTGCTCGCGTTTCGCGCCATCGCGAACACCCTTCTCTTTTTCCATAGCGGCGGCGCGCTCGCGAAACGCCGTAGCGTCGCCCAAGTCGTCGAACGTATCTGCATCCTGCCGATAATCCTTCCAGCTCGCGTACATATCTCCGGCGGCTTCGAGAGCTTTCGCGCGCTTCTCAGCTTCGGCGGCTTGGTCTTTCACGAAAGACACATCGTGATCTTCGCGGCCTTGCTTCATCGCGATCAGACGAAACCAAGCTAGCGCTTCGTCCATGACGCTTGCGGGCGCCCATCCGTGAGGGCCGTCAAACCGGCGAAAGGTATGAGTGTAATGGAGCGTCCCGAGCTTGGCGTCAAGCTCCACGACTTCGCCATAGTTGAAATCAAAAGTGCCTGCCGTGCCGAACACGGAGAAATTCGCTCCCGCCAACGGAGGGGACGAAGGCGAGAAGCCCGCGCTGTTCAAGAGCACACCTGCGGCACACTTGCATGTTTGTGCCAGCAGGGACGCAAAACGAGCTCCGCCCGAAAGCCCCGCGAAATAAATCCGGTTGCCGTCAATCGAAAGGCGCGCACGCGTGTCTTGCACCATCGCCTGCGCCGCTTCTGCCGACGCTTTCCACGGGCCATTTTGCGAATTGTTCGAGCCGGCCACGATGTAGCCGTAGCGTTCCGCCGCGTCCTTCATCAATTCCACCGGCATGCTTCCGCGGGCGCCGGGATCGAATGCATAGACGATGGGCCATTGTTTTTCGCCAGTGTAATGAGAGGGAAGGTAAAGCGCATAGCTTTGGCCCGGCTGCGTGGTGCACGAAACTTTGGGAATGACTACGCCGGTCTGTAAATCCTGCGGCGCCGGGCTTGGCATCGCGCTCTGCCACGCCATAGCTTGAGAAGAAAAGACGGCCAACGCGGCGCAGAACAGAACGAAGTTAAACATGGAGACAGTATAGATGCGGCAAACCCGCGGAAGGAGAGCCTGGGGGGAAGGGTCGACCGACAACCGGTGGCCAGCCCGGAAGGTCGCAGGGAACCCCCATGATATATCTTGTATCCTCGTAGTGACGTCTTATCCGAACGCAATCAGGAGCGCATCAGCCCAGGACGGACGCCGCCCAGGGGTAAGCTCATCGTCTAAACAAGAGTTGGGCGGTCCGGCTAAGAGGCGTCTAGATGAACATCGCGCGAAAAATTTTCTTTGACTCCGAAACTTCTCAAATCAGCCCCTTCTGGCGTGGTCAGTTGTTTCTATTCGATAAGCCGGTTGTACCGAGCTATTCTTCCCAAACAGGCCTTAAGCTGCTGCTTGTGTTTCTTTTCTCAGAAGCACTTGTGCGCCCCCTGCTCAATGCCGGCGCCCGATGGTTGACCATTGCTTCGCGTGATTGGTGGCCGCTCATTCAGCTAACCCTCCTGACTGGCTTGGCCTGCTGTCTAGCGATCTACTTCGCCAGAGTGCATCTGTCGCAATTAGGGCTCTATTCATGGATCCGCTGGTCAAAAACAGAGAAGTATTATTTTCTGCAAATCGTACCCATAACCATTATCGTGTTTTCCTTCATGGCGTCTGCCGACCTAAAGATGTTATGGACGCGTCCCGATTTGTGGAAGATCGCGGTGTTCGTCTTTGTGCCGAAGATGATTTGGGGATTTTATCAAGAGCTACTGTATCGAGGCATTGTTCAAACTGAACTTGTTCGCCGCTGGGGGACTGTCATTGGGATTCTGACAAGCAATCTAATATTCACGTTTGGTCCCTTACATGACTACCATTTCTTGTTGGCGCGCAGGAATCCATCGCACTTATGGATATTTGCTGGGATTTTCGCCATCGGTTTGTTGTTCGCTATCGTTTTTAAGCGTTCCGGCAATCTTTGGATCGTCGGGATCATGCACGGCCTGGGTGACTGGTTCATTGATGGCTTGGCCGAGGTTTCGCGAATGGCGAGATAAGAAGAATGAACCTAAACATGAGGACAGTATAGATGCCTCAAGCTCGCCGCGGGATGGCATGCCGGAAAGTCTCGTCCCAGACGCGATATGATACGCTGCCGGTAAGATGTGGACTTCTCTAATAAGCACACAATTCTTGAGCGAGCCACTGAGCTTCAGAAAATCGAACGGCAAATACCTGGGGCTGCTTCTTTTGCTGCTTTGCTTACCTTGTCGGGCTGACGACAAGGTCTCCGGGCCTCCAGCAAAGGCAGACCGCATTGTCGTCGAGAAATCGACCCGGACCATGACGCTGATGCGGGACGGCAAGGTTCTAAAAGCATATAAGGTGGCGCTCAGCCGCGAACCCGTAGGCGCCAAGGAACGCGAAGGCGACCACAAGGTACCGGAAGGTGAGTACGTGGTTGACTCAAAAAATCCTCACAGCCGGTTTCATCTCGCCCTTCACATCTCTTACCCGAATGCGGTCGACAACGAACGAGCGCGCAAGTTGGGCGTGAAGCCCGGGGGCAATATCGAAATCCACGGCCTGGACAACAAGTACGCCTGGGTTGGCA
>JBEKSN010000072.1:0-15512 GCA_049517055.1 Candidatus Acidiferrales bacterium
GTATGCGGCAGCGTCCGGCAATTCGCCGATGCCGACGCTATCGAGGACGATCCAGATGACACGATCGAAGTTTGAGTTGGCTGCAGCCACCGAGCCATTTTAACAGAGCCGACCGAGGGTTGTTTGCCCGAGTCAGAGGCGGCGCCGATCGGAAGATTGGCGCTCCCGACGAGACCAGCAACGGTCGAGCTATTTCCGGCGCGTGCGATGGACTCGAGAGAAAAATGTGTCGCGCCTACGGCGCTTAGAGAGGGCGACAATCGGGAAATTGGCGCTCTTTAATCAGCCGGCTGAATGCCGACGGCGGCGTACACTTCGGAGCTCTTGTACAACGTTCCATTCTTCATCACCAAGCGGCAGCGGCGAATGTCGCTGATGCGTTCGACCGGGTTTCCTTCTACGAGCACGAAGTCGGCTCGCTTTCCGACCACGATCGATCCGAGTTCGTTCTCCTGCTTCAGCACCCGAGCGGCATTGAAGGTTGCGATCTGCAGCGCTTTTGCCGGTGGGATTCCGGCCCTGACCTCAAGCTCCAATTCACGGTGCAACATGATTCCAGAGGTCGCATCTGTTCCAGCAAGAATGGAAATCCCGGCATCGTACATTCGCTTGGTCATTCGCAACATTGCCTCGTACGAATCCCTGTAAAGTTGGTCATTCTGGTCCGTGACGGGAAGACCACCGCCGTAGGCGCCTCGCTGAACTTGCGCGGGCAACCGGTTCAGCACGGGCGCCAGCTCGGGAGTCACCTTTCCGGGGCGTCCGGTGTACATACCTTCAAAAGTTGCCAGTGTCACATCGACGGTTGTGTGATGATCTTGCAGCAATTTAATAAAGTCATTCACTTCTTTCGACTGTAGATCGAGCTTGGCGGCATTGTCTCCCACAGCGGTAAAGCGCTCAGGAGTGCGAGTGTCCTTGACCTTCGCGGCGAGAAAGTTGAGGAAGATGAAGTTGATATGCTGCAACTCGTCGGCGCCTTCTTCCACAAATTGACTGGCAATCATGCCATTGGGAACATGGCCGCTCACTCGCAGCCCGCGTGAATGAGCTGTCTTTATGATCCCGGGCACAAGCTCCGGTTTGAGCGAGCTATAGAGCTTAATCTGTACATAGCCAAGATCCGCGTAACGGTTTACGGCATCTTGAGCTTCTTCTGCCGTGTCGGCGTATAAGCCGGTTGGAGCCTGGAATGGTCCGCGGCCATCAATCAATCCGGCCTTCCAGACTCTCGGGCCGATCGCCGTTCCGCCATCCCATTGGTCCTGAATGTGCTTCAGCTCTTCGATGTCATTGCCCATATCTCGAACGCTGGTGACGCCACTGGCGATGTGCAGGAGACCATCTAGAGCCTGGGCATGGACGTGCATGTCAAAAAGACCCGGCAACAAAGTCTTGCCAGTTCCGTCGATGCGTTCAGCACCCTTCGGAACGAGTACAGTTGAGGAAGGGCCCACCTTTGTTATGCGCTGGCCTTCGACGATGACTGTTTGATCTTCCCGAATCGCCGCTTGCTCCGAATCAAAAAGGCGAACATGCTCGACCGCCAACGGATGGTCCAGATGCCGAGCTAATTCATGCGCGAGGCGGGCATTGCGAGCATCTTCGGCCGCGCGGTCGAGCGAGTAGAGTTGAGCGTTCGCACCCTCCCAGCCCTCTCTGAGAATCGCAAACCATTTACCGGGGAAGCCAAACAGATGCTGATCATCGTCGAGCCAGACAGTCTGCGGTTCGAAGGAAACTCCGGTGATGGCAAACTCGGTTACGTGCAGCTTCTGCCCGTGATCTTCGATTGTTACGTCCGTCAATCGCTCCAGCCTTGCGTCGCCCGCAGGGAGTAATTTGGCATGAGCATCCTTAGCCTTCAGGAGCGCGGCTACGAGGAAGGCTGTCTCGGCTGCGGCACCATTATTGCTGAGGTAGAAACCCGAAGTGGAAGACTGGCCATTTTCGGAAGTACTTTTCCAGCGAGCTATCCCGCTTTCCACCGCGAAGTGTTCATCCACTGGAGCCTTCAGATAGTCGACACCGGTCACATCGACGCGTAATGGCAATCCGTCGGCTCCAATTACGTAATGCGCCACGACCTTCGGGCCGCGGCCGCGATCGTTGAACTCGAACGTGGAGTCGACGCGACCATCAGCGCTATAGGTATCTACTTCACTGCCAGAAGTAGCGCTATTGCTTTGGATCGTATAGCGCAGGGTTTGGGGCGCGGCTGAAGCTCCGGCCCGTACGGGCGAGGCGGCGACAAGCAAAGCGAGATGAAACGCCAAGAAAAGTTTGGACATGCGGTGGATTATGCCACGAAGCGGGTGACAATCGGACAGGAAGCCCTGTGGCCCAGCGTGTCGCGTCCACGTCGCCGTAATCGGCGGCGTCCGGCAATTCGCCGATGCCGACGCTATCGAGAACGATCCAGATCACACGGTTGAAATGTGGGTTGCCTGCAGGCACTGCGCCATTTTACCAGAGCGGCCGGATTTCTGAGGGTAACTGCAACGCCAGCCATCGCCAACAGCATCACAGTTTCAGACTACGCGATGTTAAAGCGCTTTCTTCTCCCATTCCGATCTCGTGAGTTCGTAGAGGTTTATGATGCGGCCGCTGGCAGGAATTTCTTCGCGACTAATATATTTGAATCCAAACCTCTGCAGAATATGCTCCGACGCATCATTCCCCTTTTCGACGTCGGCCAGAAGGCGAACTAAGCGAAGGCGGGTGAAGCCGACGCCAATGAAAGCCAGAGAGGCTTCGCAGGCAAAGCCCAGCCGCCAGTAAGGCCGGGCAAGAAAGTAACCGAGGTGAGCTTCACTTGTGGTGGTGCCGGCACGCAAGCCACAACATCCTATGTACTTCTTTTCTTCTTTAAGAATTGTGGCCCACAGGCCATAAGTTTCTTTTGGCCGGCCCAGGTATTCATCCCGGAAACGAGCGCGCGCCTTTTCGAGAGGCCATGCTCGGCCTCCCACGTAACGCCGGACTTCGGGGTCTGTATGCATGCTGATAAAATCGGGCTCATCCTGAGGCTCGTGCGTGCGAAAGAGCAATCGTTCTGTCTCCATGAAAATCACAGTGCCCGCCTAGCTGATCGAACTTGAACCACTGCAAGAGTAACACCAGGTTGTGACTCGGGGAGTCCCGCGGGGTCCGAACCGGGCCGGTAGTCTCGGTCAAACTCTACCATTGAGGCGGCGGAAGGCGATTTGCCGAGCTTGACGAGGCGGCGTATAATTATCGGTTTACACGCATGCCGACAAAACACACAGACAAGCTTGCTACTGCCTCCACCACTAACGAGGCTCCTGACTCGGTCTTGCGTCCGGCGGTGCCCGGTGACGTGGAAGAAATACGCGTCCGCGGGGCGCGCGTTCACAACCTGAAGAATATTGACTTCGTGATTCCGCACAACGCTATTACGGTGGTGACGGGAGTTTCCGGGTCCGGCAAATCGAGCCTCGCGTTCGACACACTTTACGCGGAAGGACAGCGCCGCTACATCGAATCGCTTTCGGCCTACGCGCGGCAGTTCCTGGAGCGCATCGAAAAGCCGGACGTGGACGAAATCACGGGGATTGCTCCGGCCATTTCGATTCGGCAAAAGAATTCCACGCGCAACCCGCGGTCCACAGTGGCGACCGCGACGGAAATTTACGACTACCTCCGCCTGCTTTTCGCGCGCATTGGACGCACGTTCTGCCTGCAGTGCGGAGAAGAGGTGCGAAGAGATACGCACGATGAGATCGCCGCCCGCGTCCTTGCGCTTCCCGCCGGGCGCAGGTTCTACGTTCTCTACGAATTGAAATTCACTCCTGAAGCGGCAACGAACGCGCCGCAGGCGGTTCGTTCGCGCAAAGCACTTCGCGTGACGCAGGAAACGGTTCGGGAATCGTTGATCGCCTTGCGCAAGCGCGGCTTCAACCGGCTATATCAAGCCGGGCGAGTATTCGAATTTTCCACGCCGGAAGAATTGCTGGATGTGGATTTCACACGGCCCGTGTATGTGGTGGTGGACCGGCTGGCGCTGGCGCCCGAGATTCGATCGCGGCTGATGGATTCCATCGAAATTTGTTACCGCGAAGGGCGGGGCGAGGCCATTTTGGAATTCGTGCCCGAGGCTCCTCGCGCAACGCCGGAGCGGCTTGTGTTCAACGAGCGCTTCGAATGCAAGAAATGCGGCGCGACGTATCAAGAACCGGAGCCGCGCCTTTTTTCGTTCAACAGCCCGTACGGCGCTTGCCCGCGCTGCCAGGGCTTTGGGAACACAATTGATTTCGATATTGACCGCGTGATCCCGGATAAGAGCAAATCGCTCGCGGATGGCGCGATCCAGCCGTGGACCAAGCCGCGCTATCGCCAACTCGCGATGGACATGCGCCGATACGCGCGCGCAAAAGGGATTCCGGTTGACGTTCCCTTCCGCGAGCTGACTGCTGCGCAGCGCGACGCCATCATCGAAGGCGATCGCAAGGAAAAGTACGAAGGCGTGCAAGGGTTTTTCGGGCTTCTGGAACGGAAAAAATACAAGCTGCACGTGCGCGTATTCCTCAGCCGCTACCGCGGCTACGCCACCTGCCCGGACTGCCATGGAACACGACTTCGCGCGGAAGCTCGCGCGGTGAAAATTGCTGGGCGCTCGATCACGGAAGTCTGCCAGATGACGGTGAAGGAGGCACGTCCGTTTTTCGCAAGCCTTACGCTCACTCCGGCGGAAGCGACCATCGTCGAAAAAGTTTTGGAAGAAATTCAGCTGCGCTTGAGGTTTCTGGACGAAGTGGGGCTGGATTACTTGACGCTCGACCGGCTCACTTCCACTCTGTCGGGCGGCGAAGCGCAGCGAATCCAACTCGCGACTTCGCTCGGATCTCATCTGGTTGGCGCGCTCTACGTTTTGGATGAACCCTCTATCGGATTGCATCCGCGCGATACGAACCGGCTGATTGAAATTCTCAAGGGGCTGCGAGACCTGGGGAACACGCTGCTGGTCGTGGAACATGATCCGGACACAATTCTCGGCGCCGATCACATTTTGGAACTGGGCCCGGGCGCTGGTGAACATGGCGGGAAATTAATGTTTGCAGGAACGCGCGACGCGATGCTCGCGGATCCTCAATCGCTGACCGCACGCTACCTGCGGGGCGATTTGAAAGTGGCGCTGCCGGCGCAGCGCCGCAAAACGCAAGGCAAATTCCTGAAGATCATCGGCGCCCACAGCCACAATCTAAAGAATATTGACGTGATGATTCCGCTGGGAATGCTTGTCGCCGTTACGGGAGTGTCCGGCTCGGGAAAATCCACGCTGGTTTATGACGTGCTGTACAAAGCGCTGCAGCTGAAGCGCACGGGCGGAAACTGGCGCGAGTGCTGCGATCGTTTGGAGGGTGACGCCGCAGTGACGGCGGTGGAGATGGTCGATCAGTCCGCCATCGGCCGCACGCCGCGTTCGAATCCGGCCACGTATTTGAAAGCGTTCGATCCCATACGAGAAGTCTTCGCCTCCACTCCGGAAGCGAAGAAACGCGGATTCACGCCCGGGCATTTTTCGTTCAACATTCCCGGCGGACGGTGCGAAACGTGCCAGGGCGACGGCACAGTCACGGTAGAGATGCGTTTTCTGGCAGACGTTGAGCTGATCTGCGAAGAATGCCGCGGGACACGTTATAAGAGCGCAGTGCTGGACGTGCGTTACAAAGAGAAAAATATTCACGACGTTCTGCAGATGACCGTGCGCGAGGCGCTCACATTTTTCGCGGCGAATCCGAAGGTCACCGCGCGGCTTCGGGTGCTCGAAGAAGTTGGCCTTGGGTATCTACGGCTGGGCCAGTCGGGCACCACCCTTTCAGGCGGCGAAGCACAACGCTTGAAACTTGCGGCGCATCTTACGCGGCAGGAGAATACCGGCATCCTGTATATTTTTGACGAGCCCACCACCGGGCTGCACTTTGACGATATTCAGAAACTCTTGACTGCGTTTCGCAAATTAATTGAGGGCGGGGCTTCGGTGCTGATCATCGAGCACAATCTGGACGTGATCAAATCCTCGGATTGGGTGATCGACCTGGGGCCGGAGGGCGGCGAGGGAGGCGGCCGGGTGGTGGCTTCGGGAACGCCGGAGCAAGTGGCGCGAAACTCGCATTCCCACACGGGCAAATATTTGGCGCGCGTTTTGAAGCCGCGCAACGGTTCGAATCATGCGAACGATCATCCACCGGCTACCCCAAACGGCTCGGTTCAAAGTTCAACTCAGAACCCATGAAAGTGTTTGCGAAGCGGCTGGCTTGCTGTTGCACGCTTTGCGTTTTTCTGGGCGCTGCCGCGGCCAGTTTCGCGCAAACCGTCGGCACAACCAGAACGCGCATCCCGCAGGACGCGGCTGCCGTGGCGCTGAACAATTTGCTGGCTCAGGCGCAGGCGGCGATGGATCGAAAAGATTACGCGGCAGCCGTGCAAGCCTACCAGGAATATCTCGTCAAGACACCAGACGACGCCACCGTGCATTACGATCTGGGCTACGTGTACACCGCGATGCAGAAAAGTGCGGAAGCGAAGGCGGAATACGAAACGGCGATTTCGCTTGATCCTAAAATGGCAGCGGCCTATCAGAACCTGGGGCTGACCCTGCTGACGACCGAACCGTCCGCGGCGATTGCGCCTCTGCAAAAGGCCGCGGAATTATTGCCGGAGGACGCACGAACGAAGTGGCTTCTGGGCACGGCTCTCGAAGTGAACGGGAAGCTGGGTTTGGCGATCGATCAATACGAAGCGGCGAGGAAACTAGACGATAAAGATCCCGACATTCGAACATCGCTCGGGCACGCGCTGCTGGGCGCTGGGCGTCCGGCCGATGCGGAAGCGGTGTATCGGGAGGCGCTGCGGTTACATCCCGCGGGCGCTGCGTTGGGGCAAGCGCATCTCGGACTGGCCCAAGCTTTGTTTGCGCAGAAAAAGATCGATGAAGCAGCGACTGAACTGGCGGCCTACTTGCAGAGCCGGCCTAATGACGCGAATGCCCGGATGGAACTCGCCGCCGAGCTTGCCGAGCTGGGCAAGAATGATGATGCTCTGGCAGAACTAGATCGCGCGACAGCCGGCGCGCCCGACAATCTTCGCGCGCTGAAGTTGCGCGTGCAAATTGCGTTGCAGGCAAGACGTTACGACGACGCTCTGCCGGCTCTGCAAAAAGCGATTGCGATTGCGCCGCAAGATGCTGATTTGGTCGCGCAGCTCGGCCATCTGTATCTGGAGAAAAAGGACTACCCGCACGCAGTGGATGAATTGTTCATCGCCTTCAAGATGAACCCGGCGTCCAACGACGTTCTCGGCGATCTAATTACCGCGCAGTATCTCAATAAGAATTATTCGGCGGCGTTGCAAGGCCTAGACGTGCTTTCGAAGCGAAAAACATTGCCACCGGGGAGCTGGTTCATTCGCGCCACCTGTTACGATAAGCTGGGACAGGCAGCCCCGGCCCTCGATGCGTACAAGAAATTTCTGGAGTTGAACACGGACCAGAACAATGACATGTACTTTGAAGCATCGTCGCGCGTGCGAGCTCTTTCCCGCGAGACAAAAAAGAGGTAGTAAATTGTTCCAGGTGTTCCGGATGATCGGAATCGCGATGGCGATTGCCGGCTGTGTGAGCACTGTACCACTGGCGCAGGCCATGTTGCCGCAGAACAGCACCGCGGAGTTACGCTCCCGATTTACGCACGAGACGGATCCCGTTCGTAAAGCCAAGCTGTTGCTCCCGCTCGGCGATGCCGAGTTCCAGGACATCTTAAAGGATGAGGAGTCGGAACATCTTGGAGAGGCGCTAGCAATTTTCCGGCAGTACCGCGACGAAGCGCAGGTTTGCCAAAAAGATCTGGAAGGTAAAGAGCATGACCCGGAAAAGCATCCAAACGGATTCAAACAGCTTCAAATTTCCTTGCGGCAGGCGCTGCGGCGTCTCAGCGACATTATCGCGGATTTACCGGGCGACGAGCAGAAACCGTTTCTCGACGTGCGCCGGGATCTGGAGCAAATGGACCGTCAATTGATTCATGAACTTTTTCCGCGCCGGCCGGAACCTGCGCCCGAGTCACAGCCGGATGCAGCGAAACCTCAGGGGTGAAATATGCTGTGGCGCAATTTAGCTCTTTTCATTTTGTCAGCCGGGCTGATTTTCACCGTGGCTGCCGCGCGTGCAGCAAATCCCGCGGCCCAAAAGAAAGAGTACTTGACGGAGTCGGAAGCGGACAAAATCCGCGAAGCAGTAGAACCAGGGGAGCGCATCAAGCTATACATATCTTTTGCGGAAGATCGCCTGAAGAAATTTCAATACGAGCTTACCCGGCAGACGCCTGACCGCCGCCGCGGGGAAATGCTGAATAGTCTGCTGAACGATTATGCCGGATGCATCGATGATGCCACGGATCAAATCGGCCTGGCGCGAGAAAAACAGGCGGATATTCGAGCCTCGCTGAAGACTTTCAAATCGAAAGGCAAAGATTTTTCGGACGCTCTGCAAAAACTCGACCAGGGCGGGCCGGAGTTCGATACTTACAAGGACACGCTGGAAGACGCCATCGAAAGCACCAAGGATGCGCTCACCGACGTGGACGAGGCCCAAAAAGAGCTTTCGCCCGCGCCCGTGCGGAGAAAGCCTTCGTGACGGCGCGACATCGTCGCGAACCTGAATCAACAGCCACGCAGATCGGAAACCGACTCAAGACAAAACTTGTGCCGGGCGGCGAACGTATTTTTCAGCGCATCTACACGCGCCTGGGATGTGAAGGGCGCCCACCGTACTTCGTCGTTGAATTTCATCCCTACACCGGGCTCACGCTGACTGTTCGCGTCCGCGAAGACACGGCGTACGTGCGCCTGTCAGACGCGCTGCACGATGCTCCTACTCCGGTGGTGGAAGCAGCGGCCGCGATTTTGCTCGGACGTTTGTATCGGCGCCAGCCGCCGAAGGACCTGCTAGAGATTTACAGGCGATTTTCCTATGCGCGAACCACGCGGCTGCGATTGCATCGTTTGCGGCAACACCGTGCCCGCCGTGTGGAGCACCGGCCTGCCGGAACGCATCACGATCTGGGCCCTTTGTTTGTTGACTTGAATCAGCGCTACTTTGAGAATTTGCTTCCGCTGCCGCGATTGAGCTGGAGCAAGCGCGGATGGCGGTCGCTGCTGGGCTGTTTCGATCCTGCGTTGCAGCAGATCGTTCTTAACCGCGAACTGGATCGAAGAACCGTTCCTGAGTATGTGGTGGCCTACGTGCTTTACCACGAGATGCTGCACCTGAAGCACCCGATGAAGTTTGCGCGATGCCGCCGTGAATCGCACTCGCCGAGTTTCCGCAAAGAAGAAAAGAAATTTCGGGATTACCAGCGCGCGATGAAATTCCTCGATCGCTTCCCTGCTCGCTAGAGTGGTCAGACGGTGATTCCTCGCATGAAAGTATAAACGGCGGGACTAAGAAGAGTAACGGCGGACGCTGTGCTGCGGGGAGAGGAATTACTTTTTCGAAAGATCCGCGATTTTCTTCTGAACTTTCTTGGCGTCGGGCGCGTCCGGGAAAACTTGCAGATATTCTTTGTAATAATGGAGCGCTTCGGATTTCTCGCCCTTCTTTTCGTAAATTTCGGCGATCAGGATGCGGGGTTTGGCAAAATTCGGCCGCAAACGGATGGCGTCTTGAAATCGTCCGATGGCTGCGTCCATGTCGCCCTTGTGCATGTAAAAGGTGCCGACGTCGATGTCTTGCGCAGCGTGGAACGGATCCCATGCGGGATTATCTTCAGGAGGCAGCACTCCGGGTTTTGCTGCAGTCGAATTCTTGGATGCTGGAGTAGCCCCATCCTTTTTCGCCTCAGGCGCGGCACTTGGGTCGGGCGCAGATGGGTCGCCGGTCTGTGTGGGTTTGGAAGACGAGGATTCTCCGGGCCCCAGCGGGGGCGCTTGAGCCTTCGGCTGACCGGACGGCGTTTGTGGTGGTTGCTGCGGGGGATCCTGCGATTGTTGAAAAGACCAAGCAGGAAGCCCGCATGCAGCGATCAGCAGCACGAGTTGGAGCGTCCCACGCAGCATCAGCCTGCTTGAATTTGTTGCGTTTGCTATCATTAAAGTTGTACAGCGACCGGTAAGCGAGTCCGCCGGCCGCGAATAGCTCCAGAGATATTGTAACGCATCGATGGAAATCCGCGAAAAAGTTGCCAATCTGCCGACGCAGCCCGGGGTCTATCTGTTTCGAGACGCGGTTGGGAACGTCCTGTACGTGGGGAAAGCCCAGTCGCTGCGGAATCGCGTGCGGTCGTACTTCCTGGATAAAACGATCGAGGACGCCAAGACCGGGTCGCTGATGCGCGAAGTTGCCGACCTCGATTACATTGTAGTGGACAACGAAAAAGAGGCGCTGGCGCTCGAAAATAATCTGATCAAGCAATACAAGCCGAAGTTCAACATACTTCTGCGCGACGACAAAACCTATCCTTACATCCGCTACACCGCGTTTGAAAAATATCCGCGCGTCTATGTAACGCGCCGCTTGAAAAAGGACGGCTCGATTTATTTTGGACCTTATTTCCCCGCCGGCCTGGCGTACCGCATGGTTCATCTGATTCACAAAAACTTCCTGGTTCCGTCGTGCAATGTGGACCTGGAGCGCAATCATCCGCGGCCGTGCTTGCAATATTACATTCATCGCTGCCTGGGGCCGTGCGTGAAGGAATTGGTGACGGATGAGCGATATGCCGAGGCCGCGCGCGACGTCCGATTATTTCTCGAAGGCCGGCGCAGCGATCTGGCGGGCAGCGTTGAAAAACGCATGCAAAATGCGTCGGAAGACCAGCGCTACGAAGAGGCCGCAGGCTATCGCGATCTACTTCGCACGCTTACCGAAATGGAAGAGCGCCAGAAAATCGCGGCGGCTTCGGGAGACGACACCGACGTTCTGGCCTGGTACGCCGAGCCGCCGCAAGTTGCGGTGAACCTTTTTCACTTGCGAGGCGGCCGCGTGGTAGACCGCCGCGATTTTTACTGGGAAGAACTGGAGGAATTCGATCCCGCGGAATTCCTGCCTTCCCTGCTGAAGCAGCTCTATCTGGACGCGGCCTATCTGCCGCGTTACATCAACACGCCCATGGGTTTTGAAGATTGCGAATTGCTGGAAGAAGTTCTCACCGAGCGCGCCGGGCATCGCGTGGAAATCATGAACCCGCAGCGCGGGCAGAAACATGCTTTTCTTGAACTGGTGGAACGAAACGCCAAGCAATCATTTATCCAGCGGTTCCGCGTTTTGAAACCGAGCTCGAAAGCGATCGTGGAAGCGCTGGAAGCCGCGTTGGGCCTTCCCGCGGCGCCGGAACGAATTGAATGCTTCGATATTTCGCACATTCACGGCTCCGACACAGTGGCGTCCATGGTGGTGTGGGAATCAGGCCGCATGAAGAAGTCCGATTACAGAAAATTCATAATTCGCGGCGAAGCCATGGCGGACTGCACGGAGAAATCCGAAGGCCGACTCCGCGATGATTTCGCCAGCATGCAGGAAGCCGTGGAGCGCCGCTATCACCGTTTGCAAAATGAAGGCAAGCCGCTGCCCAGCTTGATTTTGATTGACGGCGGAATCGGCCAGCTTCACGCCGCTGCCAAAGCTCTCGAAAAACTTGCCATCATCAATCAGCCTCTCGCGAGCATCGCTAAAAAAGAAGAGATTCTTTACGTGCTGGGGAGGGAGGATGAGCCCATCGTACTCGAACGGCACTCGCCTGTTCTGCATTTAATTCAACAGATTCGGGACGAAACGCATCGCTTCGCGGTGACGTTTCACCGGCAGCGCCGGTCCAGCCGGAGGATACGCACATCGCTGACCGAAATTCCAGGTGTGGGCGAAAAGACTGCCCGGAAATTACTGCGCCGGTTTGGAAGCGTCGCTCGCCTGAAACAGCTCACGGTCGGCGAACTCGCCTCTGAGCTACCCCGGGCGCGCGCCGAGCGTATTTACGTCGCACTGCGAGCAGCCGAGTCAGTCTAAGGCTTTCACGGCATTGATTGTGCCCGGAGGCTATGCTAAGGTCGAATTTGATAAACTCAATTTTGGAGGTGCTATATGGGTGATAACAATGCCGGCTCGAAGGTGAGCTTTTTTCTGGCGGGTCTGGGGATTGGCGCCGTGATAGGTATACTTTTTGCGCCGAAGTCGGGCGAAGAAACGCGGGAATACCTGACGTCGAAAGCGGACGAAGGCCGCGATTACGCGCAACGCAAAGCGCGGGAACTTCGCGAGCGCGCGGAAGACCTGATCGAGCGGAGCAAAGAGATCATGGACCGCCAAAAGGAAGGCGTGACGGCGGCGGTGGAAGCGGGTAAGGACGCCTACCGGCGCGAAGCGAAAGCGTAGCAACTGCCGTAAGGAATATCATGAACGTTTGGATTGAGGCATTCATTGTGATCGCGGCGGTCGCTATTGTGGTTCAGATGGCGATCTTACTGGGGATGTATCTCCAGATGAAAGGCGCGATCGAGAAATTTACGGTGATCGCCGACGAACTCAAAGGACGCATCGACCCGATACTTCTGCGTACGAATCGCATACTGGAAGATTCCGAAGACAAAATCGCGAGCATCATGGGCGATGGCGCTGAGATCACTCGAATGGCGCGCGGGCAAGCGCAGAAGATCGATCGCGTGTTCACGGAGAGCCTCGAGCGGCTGCGGGTGCAAGTGATTCGCGCCGATCAGATCCTTACCGGTACACTGGAAGTGATCGAAGACACTGGGACGAAAGTTCGCAACACGCTATGGGGTCCCGTGCACCAGGTTTCCGCGGTACTGAAAGGTATAAAGGTAGGAATCGACGTGTTGCGTGGCGTGCAAGCCCGGCGAAGTGAACCCGACGGCGCTCCTCAGGACGAAGAACTCTTCATCTGAAGTAATTCCATAGAGAAATTTCGAATCCGCTTTCCATACTGAAGTGCGAGTTTGTGTCTAGCAGAGTTTCAGCGAATCCAGCCGCCGCCCAAGACCTGCTCTCCGGAATAAAATACGGCAGCTTGGCCGGGGGTGACGGCGCGTTGCGGCTCGCGAAAAGAGATTCGCGCGGCAGTGGCGTCGAGTGGCGTGATTTCCGCGTCGGCGGGCTCGTGGCGATTGCGGATGCGAACCTTCGCTTCCACAACGCCACAGGGAATATCGTATGGAATCCAGTTCACGTCGCGGACTTCGCACGTCGTGCTCCGTAGCTCGCAATCGTCGCCGACAACCAGGCGGTTTTTTGTGCGATCGATCGCGACCACGTACATCGGTCGGCCTTCTGAAATTCCCAGGCCCTTGCGCTGGCCCACGGTATAGCGATGCAGCCCGTTGTGCCGGCCGAGAACTTCGCCGGATGTGCTTACGATGTCTCCTGCGTCTTCCGGAAGTTTCTGTCCCTGCTCGTGCAAATATCCTTCGATAAAGCGAACGTAATTCCCCGTAGGCACAAAACAAATTTCCTGGCTCTCGGGCTTTCCGGCTACGGGAACTTGCAGCCGATGCGCGATGTCGCGCACTTCGTTCTTGGAAAGCTCCCCGAGCGGAAAATCGGTGTGCGCGAGCTGGTCCTGGGTTAAACCGAAAAGAAAATAGGATTGGTCCTTGGATTCGTCCGCGGCCCGCAGAAGCTCGTAACGACCGGTGTCAGGATTATGACGGACGCGCGCATAATGCCCGGTGGCGATGCGTTCGGCGCCGATCTGGCGAGCGGTGACGAGCAACTGGTCGAACTTCACATGATTGTTGCAGAGCGTGCACGGAATCGGCGTGCGGCCTTCGAGGTAGTCGTCCACGAAGGGACGGATGACGTTCTTCTCGAATTCGCGCTCGAAATTGACCACGTAAAACGGGATGCGGAGATGTTCGGCGACACGGCGCGCGTCGTAGACATCATCAATCGAGCAACAACGATGTTGCGCGGGCTCGGCGGACTGGAGCTGCGGGAGCCGGCGCTGGTTCCAGAGCTGCATGGTGAGGCCGATGATGGATTGGCCGCGCTCGTTCATGATCGCAGCGACGGTGGAACTGTCCACCCCTCCACTCATGGCGACTGCCACGGGCGCAACGGCGCCGGGAGAAATCACGAGCGGGAGAATTTCGTTGGGAGCTGCGGCCACCGGGTCGCATGCGGCTTCGGCTACGGCGCGAAGCGGTTCGAGTTGTGTCAGTGGATTTGCCATTGCCGATTTACCGTGCGTGCATCGCGGATTCGCTGCGAGGCGACAGCGCGCGCAATCGTTCGACCGTCGGCGGGATGATGTCGGCCGCGCGATCGATCTCGGCGGCGGTTGTAGTGCGGCCGAGGCTGAAACGCAAACTCGAACGCGCTTCATCCGGCGACAGGCCGATAGCGAGCAGCACGTGCGACGGCTCAACGGCTCCGGAGGAACAAGCCGCTCCAGTGGAACACGCGACACCCTGGAGGTCGAGAGCAATAACGAGCGCTTCCCCGCCAGCCGAAGTGAAGGCCAAGTTCGTGGTGTTCGGTATGCGGCGGCTGCGGTCTCCATTCACGCGCACCGACGCCAGCGAGTCGAGCAGCATTTCTTCCAGACGGTCGCGCAGTGACTCGATTCGCGCAGAGTCCGTCGTGAGTCTCACTGTTGCCAGCTCGGCTGCTTTGCCGAAGCCGACGATACCGGGAACATTTTCGGTGCCGGGGCGGCGGTCGCGCTCATGATGGCCGCCGTGAAATTGCGGCTCGAGGGGCGTTCCGGCGCGGACATACAGCGCACCAACACCCTTGGGTCCGTAAATTTTGTGCGCGGAGATGGAAAGCAAATCCACGCCGAGACGGTTGACGTCGAGCGGCAACTTCCCTGCCGACTGCACCGCGTCGCAATGAAAATAAACGTCAGCTTCGGCGGCGATGCGGCCGATTTCTTCGATGGGCTGGATGGTGCCGAGCTCGTTGTTTGCGTGCATGACGCTGATGAGAATTGTTTCAGGACGCAGCGCGCGGCGAACGTCTTGAGGATCGACGATCCCCGAAGCACTGACCGGAACATAGGTGACGTCAATGCCCTGCTTTTCGAGCGCTTGAGCGGCGTTTAGAACAGCGTGATGCTCGATGGCGGTGGTGATAATGTGCTTGCGCGAATGATGCGACACCGCCACGGAGCCGAATAGCGCGAGATTGTCGGCTTCCGTTCCGCCGCTGGTGAAAACAATTTCCGCGGTCTTTGCGCCGATCAGAGCGGCGACGGAATCGCGAGCTGCGTCCACTGCCGAGCGCCCGCGCTGTCCGGACGAATGAATCGAGCTGGCATTACCGAAGTTATCGGCGAAGTAAGGCAGCATGGCGTCGAGCACCGCGCGGTCCACGGGCGTCGTCGAGTTGTAATCGAGGTAGATGTGCATGGCTGCAGCGCTGAAGCATTTAGAATAGCGGCTGCGGGAGCTAGTGGCAAGCGAGACGTGAGCGGAGGTCGCGGGCCGCGATCCGTTGCCCGCCTTATTGACCTACCGGAGTTTCATCCACCACCCTATAGCTG
>JBEKSN010000073.1:0-15338 GCA_049517055.1 Candidatus Acidiferrales bacterium
AGCCCGGAGTCAATTCAATCGACTTTCGGGTGGCTGCCGACACCAGGCGCAGCGCCCAAACAACGTGAGACGCAACGCGCCCACGCCGCGGTGGCCGGCGTTTCATCTTACTTTCCTAAGATCAGCCCGAAGAACCAACCCGCTCCGGCGCTTTCAGATCTCCAGGCACGCTCGGCGACAGCAAGCATCTCGGAGCCGTCTCCCTTATCAGATGTTTCTTTCGCGCCGGCTAGCGCACCCGCGCCAACCGCGCCACCGAAACACTGGCCGGTGGTTTTGCCCGCGTCCGCCCCACCTGCTCAAAATGTTTCCCCAGCCCCTAGGACCCCGGCCTCGAGCCCATCCGCTCATGCAAGTGCTTCGCTGGAAGCGCATCGGTCCGACGCGGAAATTCGCAGCGTCGAGAAGTTCCGGCGCCAGCGTCACTGGGTCTCGTCAAGCCCCCATACAGGACAAAAGTTTCGCCAGTGGTGGCTAATAACACTTTCAGGCTTGCGGCGGTCTGCAACACCGACACCTGAAGTGCACCAGCGCCCGGCATACCGACACTGGAAGAATGTGCATCAAAAGCCGGGCCGGGTTCCGTTTCTCTTGCAGCGCGATTGGCTCACGCAGCTGGATAGGTATGTGTCCATCATCCTCCAATCCATGCGGCAAATTAGGACAGCCATTTTTCGATGGCTGCAACAACCCCTCAGTTCGGCCCACCGGCGCTAGCGGACCCAAGCTTCGGAGACCTTGGTGATACTTATCACTATAAAGCGGCCTTTCACGTTCCTACCCATGGCGGTCCGCAACGCTTGTAAAGCGGTGAAAGATTCGCATTAAAC
This sequence comes from Candidatus Acidiferrales bacterium, assembly GCA_049517055.1. Taxonomy (GTDB): domain Bacteria; phylum Acidobacteriota; class Terriglobia; order Acidiferrales; family UBA7541; genus Palsa-295. The sequence continues at coordinate 831 of JBEKSN010000073.1, forward strand.
CCTCATTTAACATACTTACCGGAAAAGTAAATCCCCCTCGTCCGGAGCCAACTGATTCTGAATAGCCGGGAGAGCGCGGCGCCGCAACCTCGGTTAGAAGTGAGCCCGAATCCAATTGAGCCGCTGGAAGAGCCTCTACGTTATTTATTAGAATGCTTTGCCGAACTTCGCTGCCCGCCTAATTAAGTCTACTGTAGACTTGATTCTGGGCCTTGCTTACATGAAATCCTCTCGATCGTCCGCCCTCATCTTAGGCGCTTGGTTGTTTTTTGCCGGTGGCTACATGGTCGTCGGTCTATTGCTGCCGCGCGGCTCAACGCAAACGGCCCTGAGCTATCTCTTGGCGTGTTTGATCCCACTTTTTGCCAATACCACATTGCTTTGGAATGCCGCCTCGCCGTACAGACGGCGCAACGCTTTTTGGATGCTTCTTGCGCTCGGGTGTACGCTGTGGCTCGCTGGCATCCTGGTTCGCACTTACGCGCAATTGGTCGTTCATCAAGATGAGAATGTTCCGTTCTATTTAGACCTTCTGTTCTTCCTTCACACCGTGCCGTTCATGGCTGCATTGGCTTTGGCGCCCCATGCCAGAAAAATGCGCGAGACGCTTCGCTTCGGTTTGCTCGATTTGCTCCTGCTTTCGATTCTTTGGCTCTACGTTTATATTTTCGCGGCGATGCCTTGGAAAACGGTCTGGCCCGATTCCGCGTTGTTCAACTCGCGCGACGTGGGCAGCTACATGGTCGAAAATCTCGTCGTGGCCGTCGGATTCGGATTTCTTTTTTTTCGGGCCAAAGGTGCATGGCGAACTATCTACGGCCATATCTTCGGAGCAACTTCACTCTACATCATCGGATATGTTTGGGCGACCATGGGTGTGCGCAACCCAGGAATTTACAGCGGATCGTTGGTTAGGTTTCCCGCACTTGCGGCATTCGTATGGCTGGGAATCGCGGGAATCGTTGCGCACGATCTGGCATTCGAACCTGAGCCCGCGCCAAATCCCACACGGCGAAATACGCAATGGCCTGTACGTCTCGCTATGTTCGGCGTGCTCGCGGCCCTGGTGCTGGCTGCCTGGGATGTTTTCGTCAGCGGCGCTCCTGCACCGGTGGTGAGATTTCGCCTCGTCGTAACATTAGTCACTCTGTTCGTCGGCACATCCCTGGTTTTCCTGCGGCAGCATATGGTCTATCAGGAACGCACCGGTCTCGTGCACGAGCTCTGGGAGTCGCTCGAGAACGTCAAACGTCTCCAGACCCATTTCGTACAGTCCGAAAAACTTGCCTCGCTCGGCCAGCTCGCCGCTGGCGCGGCGCACGAAATAAATAATCCGCTCACGGCCATCCTTGGTTACGCTGATGTGCTGACCGTTGAGAATCCCCGAAATACACGACCGTATGCGCTGGGAGAAAAAATTCGCGAGCAAGCCAGGCGCACAAAAGATCTGGTTACCAACCTTCTCAGCTTTGCGCGGCAAGTACCCGCCGAAAAGCAATTGCTCGATCTCAATACCGTACTCACCGGAGCCGTACAGCTTCGCAATCTAGATTTGCGTGAAAAAAATATCCGCATAGAACTCGAAAGCCGTAGCGTGCTTCCAGCCATTCGCGGAGATCCGAACCAGTTGCTTCAAGTTTTCTATCATCTGATCAGCAATGCGGTGGACGCCATGGAGACCGCCGGCGGTGGCATACTGATGATCCGCACGCTGCGTGAGAGAGGCAACGTGGTCATCGAATTTTCCGATACCGGCCCCGGCATGCTCGATCCCGAAAAGGTTTTCGACCCGTTCTACACGACAAAGCCGGTCGGTAAGGGTACTGGGCTGGGCCTCAGTATTTGTTACGGGGTCATGCAGGAACATGGCGGAACGATTTTGGGATTCAATCGTCCCGAGGGTGGCTGCACATTTCGATTGGAGTTGCCCGCGGTCCTCGCGCTTTTTCCGCAACCATCAGCATTGCCGATTGCGCCAGTCAATACTCGCTAAAACGAGCGATCGAAATGGACCGTCTCTGGGTTTGCCGGACGGCCCTATGGACCTCGGATTCTGCAATTCTAGCGAATATGCTAGAGTCCAAAATCTATGGATGTTCCTGCCATCGCAACGCAGGCCTTGACCCGCCGCTTTGGCGACTTCGTCGCCGTGCAAGACGTGAACCTTTCTGTTGCGCCTGGACAGTTCTTCGGGTTTCTCGGCCCCAACGGCGCCGGAAAATCAACCACGATTAAAATGCTCACGGGCCTGCTGGCGCCGAGCTCCGGCAGTATTCAACTCCTTGGCCTCGATCTGGCGAAAAATCCTGTCGAAGTAAAGCGCCAAATCGGAGTGGTCCCCGAAGGTATGGCGCTGTTCGGGCGGCTTACAGGCGCTGAATATTTGAATTTTGTCGGCCGCATGTACGGTCTCGATCGCGAAACGGCCGGCAAACGCACGGCCGAGCTTCTCGATTTCATGCAGCTTGCCGAGCAACCAAAAACCCTCGTTACGGACTACTCGCACGGAATGCAGAAGAAGCTTGCGCTCGCCGCCGCTGTGATTCACGGCCCTAGAATTCTTTTTCTCGACGAGCCTTTCGAAGGCGTGGACGCGATTGCGTCGGGCACGCTCAAGGCCATGCTCCAGCGCATGATTGCGCGGGGCGCCACGATCTTCCTCACTTCACACGTTCTCGAAATCGTCGAGCGTCTGTGCAGCCATCTGGCCATCATCCACCGGGGGCGCTTGGTTGCGCAGGGCTCTCTAGAAGAACTTCGCGCAGGAGTCGAGGCCCAAGCCGCTGCTGCTATGGCCGGCGCGTCACCCGCCGTCTCCGCACCGGGAGAAAAGCTTACGCTCGAGGAAATTTTCCTTCGCATCGTTGGCGGTACACGTCACGCCGATCAGGAACTTTCATGGCTGGGCTGAGTTTCTCGCCCTATATGCGCGGGCAGTTCGCTGCCATCGCACGGGTTCGCTGGCAGCTTTTCGTCAACGGACTGCGCACGATTCGCGGCCGCCTCGAACTCGTCGCTCGCGGATTTATGTTCCTGGCGTTCGGAGTCGTCGGACTGGGAGGCTCCTTTGCGCTCGGCGCCCTTGGTTGGTATTTTGTTTCTCACGGAAAAGTAGAATGGATCGCGATGCTGCTCTGGCCGGTGTTTTTGTTCTGGCAGCTTTTCCCCGTGATGGCTTCGGCGCTCACGGAAAGTGTGGATTCGTCAAATCTGCTCCGTTTTCCACTTTCCTTTCCATCATACTTCTTGATCCGCCTGGTGTATGGAGCGCTCGACCCGTCCACGGCGCTGGGGTGTTTGTGGCTGCTCGGATTGGCAATCGGGATTGGCGTCTCCCAGCCCGGTCTTTTCCTGTGGGCCGCCCTCGTGCTGGCCGCTTTCGCAATATTCAATATCCTGCTCGCTCGCATGATTTTCGTTTGGGTCGAACGCTGGCTGGCTCAACGGCGCACCCGCGAAATTCTCGGGGCCGTTTTTTTTATCTTTATCATCTGCTTCCAATTTATTGGCCCGCTCATGAGCCGAATTGGCCGGCACACGCATCCCGAGGTATCCAGAATTACGACGCAAGTGTTGCCGTACGAGCGCGCTATTCCCCCAGGCCTAGCTGCAGAAGCAATTGCCCGCGCTATGCACGGCGCCTTCACGCCGGCGCTTGGCGCCTTCGCTCTAGAGTGCGCCTACGCGCTTGCAATTCTGTGGCTGCTGAACGTTCGCCTTCGGGCGCAATATCATGGAGAGAATCTAAGTGAAGCCGTGGCGCGCAGCAATTTGCCCAAGGAAAAACGTGCCGTTCGTTTAGGATGGAACGTATCAGGCGTTCCCGGTCCCGTCGCAGCGATCCTGGAAAAGGAATTTCATTACCTCTCGCGCAGCGGACCCATGTTGTTCACTTTCGTCATGCCCGTGGTTATTCTTCTGGTTTTCCGCCTCGGCCCCCAGGCTTCAGCGAGGCAAAGCAATTTTCTGGCGCACGCGCCGGACTTGGCTTTTCCTGTTGGCTCAGCCTATGCCCTGCTTATCCTGACGAATCTGGTTTACAACTGTTTTGGAGCAGATGCCGTCGGTATGCAGCTTTTTTATGTTTCTCCGGTGAGCTTTCGGGAAATCCTGCTGGGCAAAAATCTCGCGCACGCGCTGGTGCTTGCTTGCGAGGTCGTCCTAGTCTGGATTGCCGTGGGTTTCATGTTTCATCCACCGGCTGCGGATGTCACGTTTGCGACGGTTACGGGAGTTGCCTTCGCACTGCTTCTGAATCTAACTGCAGGCAACCTGCTTTCGATTTATACCCCCAAGAAAATTGACTACGGAGCCTTCGGCAAACAACGCGCCTCAACAACTACCGTCTTCGCCAGCTTAGGCATCCAGGCTGCGGTGTTCGGCCTTGCTGCCGTCACACTTTTAATCGCTAGAGCCTTCGGAGAAGTTTGGATAGCCGCCGTCATCTTTCTAATTCTCGCGGGGCTAGCATCCGTTGGTTACATCTTGGTCCTAAATCGGGCCGACCGGATTGCGCTCGACCGCCGTGACGCAATCCTCGCCGAGCTTTGCCGCGCTTAAATCGTATGGCGTGTCCTGGTAACCAAGGTATTTCAATTCCAGATCCCGTTTCAATTTGCACCACAACGGTCTCTGAGATACATTCGCGTCGTTGCGCGATTGTGCTTCTCACTTGGCTGAGGAATATATGAATCGCTCGCTTCTTGCCGCTTTCTATCTTTCATTGTTCACTTTTAGCAGTTTGGCGAATTCCGCGCCCGCTGGCGCGCAGGCGTCCCAATCTTCAATGCCGGAGATGCCGCAAACGCCACGCGCGAATATGGCGCAAGACTTGAGCGCGCTCGTGCAAATCCCGGGCGTTTCCGGCTATGAAAAGGAGCTTGCTGGTAAAATCCGTTCCGAAGTATCGGCGCGCAACCCCAAGACTGACAACCTCGGTGACATAATCGTTACAATCGGCACTGGTGCGCCCAACCGTCTTATCGTTACACCCATCGACGAGCCGGGTTTCGTGATTAGCGGAATCACCGACGACGGCTACTTGCGAGTGCAACGCCTTCCGCAGGGTGGCCTGCCTCCAATCTTTAACGAACTTTACTCAGCCCAACCTGTGAAGGTCGGAACAACAACCGGGAAATGGATTGACGGCGTCGTTGCCGGCCTTTCCGTCCACCTCCAGGGCGGCCGCGCGAACACGCCGAAATCGAGCGATCTCGAAAATATGTACATTGATATTGGGGCCAGCTCTGCAGCGCAGGCCCGGAAGGCCGGCGTTAATATCCTGAGCCCCGTTGCGATCAATCGCGCGGCGAGCAGCCTTGGCTACGGCAAGATGGCTGGAGCTTCAATCGGTGATCGCTTTGGCGCGGCGGCGCTCGTAGACTTGCTTCGTGGTATCGATCCGTCAAAGGTAAAAGGCACGCTGACGATTGCTTTTGTCGTTCAGCAATGGACCGGAGCCCGCGGGCTTCAGCGCATTTTGAGCACAATGAGACCCGACGAAATGATTTATGTTGGCCGGCTCTTTCCCGGGGGACCCGTCGCCGGAATGGAAAACGTACATCGTGCACCGCGGCGCGAGCCCGGCAGTGGCGTTCTCATCGGTATGGAGGAAACAAACGGCACACCGGTGGGTCTCTCCGCAGATCTGAAGCAACTCGCAGATTCCAATAAGCTTGTGATCAATTCCGATTTCTCTGCTTCGTTGCTTCCGCGAAGTTATCTTCCTTCGCCCGCCATGCCGGCGAAATGGGCGCACCTGGGAATTGCAACGGACTGGTCTGACACGCCTGCCGAGTTGATTGATATGACAGATCTCGCGAGTTTGGAAAAGCTCCTCCAGCTATACCTTCAGGAGGACTTGAAAGCTCCCACGGAAACCGCAGGAGGATCCGCTACAAAAGATGGATTGGTAATAAATCATCCCTCCAACATTGAAATTCTCCGCGTCCTCATTCCAAGTTATGGCGTGAGCAACCACGAAGGTCCCGTTCGCGAGGACGTCAAAAAGCTTTTACCGACTTGGGCGAAGCCGGATACAGATGAAGCAGGAAATTTGATCCTGCGACTCGGCGCGGCCCCAGCCGAGAGTAAATCGCCTCGAATTCTGGTGGTCGCGCACATGGATGAAATCGGTTTCGAAGTGAAATCGATATCGAAAGACGGACGGCTTGAGGTCGTATGGCGCGGAGGCGGAGAGCTTAGTTTTTTTGCCGGTCATCCGGCGCTCGTACATAGCGACGACGGGGACAAGGGCGCGATCGTTGAGCTTCCTAATGGCTGGGATGATCCGAAATTCGAGTGGCCGCGCGGACCCGAGAATGCCATTCGCGTGGATGTCGGTGCCCGTAGCCCTGAAGATGTGGCCAAACTGAATATCAAAGTGGGCGATTCCATCACAATTCCGAAAGCGTATCGACCCCTCGTTGGCAATCGAGCAAACGGCCGCGCTTTCGACGACCGCGTAGGCGACGCAGCCTTGATCTCCGCTGTTTGGGAGTTAGGAGGCCCGCTGAAGGCCCGCGATGTCACATTTGTGTGGTCCACCGGAGAAGAAGAAGGTCTGGTTGGAGCAGCCGCGGTTGCGAAACGTCTTGCCGCGGAAGGCCACGTTCCAGATTATGTTTTTGCCGTGGACACATTCGTAAGTTCTGACTCGCCGATCGAATCCAAACGCTACGCTTACGCTGAAATCGGCAAAGGATTTGTCATTCGCGCGGTCGATAGCTCGAACATCATCCCACCGGACCTGGTCGAGAAAGTCATCAAACTTGCGCGCACGAATCAGATCCCGGTGCAGTACGGCGTTACCGGAGGAGGAAACGACGGCTCGGCTTTCGTCCGTTACGGTTCGGTGGACATCGCGCTTGGCTGGCCATTGCGATACTCGCATTCTCCCGCCGAAGTGATTGACACTCGGGACGTGGATTCGCTGGCGCGCATCATTACTGCGATCGCAAAGGCCTGGTAACTCGCTTTCAGCGGTATGCGCGGCGTCGTGAGCAACTCCGGGAACGGTGCGTAAGGATTTGCGCCTCTGCTATAATCCCGCGGCGTGAATGGATCCAAACCAAACTTCAAGCCGCCCCGGCACATCGTGGTCGAAGGACCCATACGTGTCGGCAAATCGACTCTCGCAAAGGTTCTTGCAGAACAGCTTCACGCGCGCCGCATTTTCGACTGCGAGGACAACCCTTTCCTTGGCGATTTCTACGATGAAAAAACCGGCGCCGCTTTCCGCGCTCAAATGTATTTCCTTTATGAGCGACATCGCCGCCTGATGCAAATCCAGACGGAAGACTCCGCCGCCCCGATCGTCAGCGATTTTTTATTCGAGCGCGACAAAATTTTTGCTTACATCAATCTAGACAATGAAGAGCTCAAACTTTACGAACGTTATTTCGGTATGCTTTCATCTTCGATACCGGCGCCCGATCTGGTGATTTATTTGCAAGCTCAGCCGGACGTTCTTCTAAAGCGGGTTTCAAAAAAGGGCGATCCTACCGAGAAGCAAATTTCACCTGAATATCTGGAAGCCGTGGCGAACGCCTACGAACATTTCTTTTTTCGCTATTCGGCTTCGAACCTCCTCGTCGTGGACACTTCGGAGATTGATTTCGTCGAACGCAATGAGGACCTGCAGGAGCTCTTGCGGAGGCTTCGCCAGCCTGTGAAGGGCACGCAATACTTCCTTCCTCTGGGTCAGGGCTAGAACACAGGTTCCGTTTGTATTGAATGTTTGGGAAAAAGGGGGCCGGGACAGGTTCACCCGCCAGTGACCCCATCCCGGTTACGGCAAGGAGGAGAGCTTAGCCGCTGCAGTGCCGGTTTCGTTTAGGCTGCTTTATGCGGACCGGTAAAACGATGACGCCATCTGCCGAGAGTGGAATTCAGAGGGTGGCTGCGGTGCAAAAAAGTAAGCACCGGCGCCCGGCGCATTCCGATTTTTTCCAGCGCGCGGCGAATCCGAAAATCACGTCCCGCGGAGACCATGCCCTTCTCCAGGGTTTGGATCGCCTCCGGCGTTCTCCCAGCCTGGTAGTAAACCTCGGCCAAGTTCAAATAGAGCTGGGCGTGATTGTGTTTCATTCCCAGCGCTTCCCGACAGAGTGTTTCCGCGTCTCCGAAGCGCTTTTCAGAAAGCGCCGCCAACAGTCCTGTATAGGATAGGTAAAACGGGTTTTTGGGCGCCACGCCCAGAGCGCGCCGCGCATGTTGAAGGGCCTCATCGGCATGGCCGTCGCGAAGGTGTTTCAGGCATTCTTTGAAATCGTTCATTCCTGCATCGGCTGGGGATGTAGTTCCAATCCAGTGGGACATAGGCTGGCTCCTTCTTTGTCCCCGCCGGACACCAGCAGGGCTGATTAGAGACTATCGCCGGGAATTGCGGATGGAAATAGAACGCAGGGCCAGTTTTCGGACTAGAACGGTTACTGGCCGGATAGACAGGCAAAAAAAGGGCAATGGCTGTGCGACCGAGGTACGCCACAGATCAGCCCCGCCAGGCATTCACAGCAAACACTTTAGCGCGATGGTTGCAGGTACTGATTGAACCAGTCCACAGCCCGCTCAATCACGTCGCGGCTGTGCGCTGGATCGGCGAATTCGTGGCCTTCGTGTGGATAAATGACGAACTGCGTGGGCACGCCCGTCGTTTTCAGCGCGTGCCAGAATTCGTAGGATTGCGGCGGCGGGCATTCCCCGTCGCTATCGCCCACGACCACCAGTGTGGGCGTCTTCACATTCTTAATAAAGGTGATTGGCGAGCTCTTTGCATAGACTGCGGGATCGTCGTATACATTTGCCCCGAAAAATGGCGGCATCCATTGATCGATTTTGTTCTCGCCGTAGTAACTCAACCAGTCGGAAAGGCCTGCCCCCGCCACAGCTGCGCGGAAGCGGTTCGTCTGTGTAACTCCCCACATGGTCATATAGCCGCCATAGCTCCAGCCCGTAAGACCGATCCGCTGGGGATCGATTGGAACGGATTTCACAGCTTCGTCCACTCCGGCCATGATGTCGCGGAAATCACCGTAACCAAAATCCTTCACGTTGGCAGCGGTAAATTTTTCTCCCTGGCCATAACTCCCGCGTGGATTCGGCTGGAACACGAAGTAGCCCTGCGAAGGCAACGCCATAGCGTATTCCCACCGCGTGGGCCACGCTGGAGTGACGGCCCAAGACGGACCGCCGTGCACGCGCACAATCAGCGGATACTTTTTCGCGGGATCGAAGTCGCTCGGGTACGTCAGCCAGCCCTGCACTCTGCCAATGTCGGTGGTCCAGTGCAGGCTCACAGATTTGCCCCACGCGGGACGCAGCCCGTCATTTCGATGAGTGATCTGCTTCCACTCTCCCGATTTTCCGGCCCACACTTCCGGTGGCTTGTCGAACGACTGCTGAACGAACCCTAGCGTTTCACCATCACTTGAAATTGAGAACTGCATTCCAAAGTCACCGGAGAGAATCGATCCTTTGAGAAATATGTCATGTGTGTTTTCAATGCTTCCATCTGAGTTCATTTCATGGATGGCGCTCGCACCATCCAAATATTCAGCAATCAAGATTTTCTTGGAATCAGGCGCCCACGTAAGCCAGCTCGCCGTTGCGTGCATCCCTGGAGTCACGTTCTGTGTTTTTCCGCCCGCCTCCGACACAAGATAAACGTCACCTCCGACGATCGGCTCATCGCTCATCAAGCCGCCGATGAATGCGATTGTTTTTCCGTCAGGCGACCACTTAGGGACGCCAATCTGCATACCAGGTTTTGCGACCACATCCGCGATCGTGCCGGAGATTGCATCAATTTTATATAAGCCGGCTATGTACCAGTTGTCGTCGCCATTTCCATGCGCAGATGTGATCACCAGGCGTTTGCTGTCGGGCGCCCAGTCAAACTCGTACACATACATATCCGCGGGTGAAATTTGTCGCACAGTTGCAGCGGCGGGATCGACAAGGGTCAGTCGCTGCTCTAGGAATTCTTCGGAGACGACGCCCTCATCGGGGGTCTCCGCCACCAGTGGCCCGGCCGCGCGTGTCGCGTTTTCGGTGAAAAGCAGCGCGACCGTTTTCCCATCCGGCGACCACCCGGGGCTAGCGAGGAAACCTTTCATATGAGTCACTTGTTTCGCGCTGCCGCCTGAGGAATTCATGACGAAGAGTTGAAGCTGCCCCTGCGTTGCAGCATCGGACAGAAAAGCGATGCTCTTGCCATCGGGTGACCACGCAATATCATGTTCCTCATATGTGGCTTTACCATCGCCTGCTGTGACATGTGCAACTGTATCCGGCGAGCTAAGCTCGGCCACGTAAATTGCCGAATTGGAGGAGGGCGTTCCGCCAGGGCCGGGAAGTGATTCCACCCAGGCCACCTTTCTTCCATCGGGAGAAATCTCAGTCTGCTGAAAACTACGCACGTCAACCATTGCCTTCATGGCGTCATCGAGCCACTTTGTTTTCGGCGTAGCCTGTGCATCTGAGGATTTCTGTGCACACTGGCTCGGCGCCCCAACGGCGATAGATACCAAGATGACGGCCAAGAGAAAACCAAGTCTCCGCAACAATAGACCTTCGCTCATCGTTCTCCTTTCGGACGCCGCCATGTTGCGCGGTCCCTGCCGCAAAATCAAGGCCGGGACCTCGGAACCCCGGGAAGCCTTGCTCATTTTTCTTTAGCTGCGAACAGACACTCTACGACGTCGGATCTAGACCACCAAAGCAGGCGTGCCCCGTTTGGTTTCTTTGCGCGGACCGGCTTTTTCTCCGATTCCAATAGAAGAGTTGAGCCTTTAGAACGAATAGATCTAGCTCGACCGATTCTGCTTGTTCCTATGCTTCATAGGAATTATGCTGCCCGCGGAACGATCACACTTGTGGGGCACCCAATGGAAAAATGGACGCGTAGGAGATTCTTTCTTTCCACTCTGGCAGGCGGCCTCGCTGCCGGTACGCGCGGGCTTTTCGGGGCCGCTGTTCCCGCAACCGGCAAATTATTGCCGCAAGCAAACGCGCAGGCTTCAGCGCAAGGCGTTCGCCCGCTAATTGTTTCCGCGGCCAATGGGCTGCAACACCTGGATGATGGAATGGCCATTCTGAAGTCCGGCGGCGATACCCTCGATGCCGTGCTGGCCGTTGTCACCAAGGTGGAAGACGATCCGAACGATGATTCTGTCGGCTACGGCGGATTGCCCAACGAAGAGGGTGTGGTCGAGCTTGACGCATCCGTGATGCATGGTCCATCGCGGCGCGCCGGCGCCGTGGGTTCGATTCAAAAGATCAAGAATCCATCGCTGGTGGCAAAAACTGTGATGGAGAAAACAAATCACGTTTTCATCGTGGGCGCTGGGGCAGAGAAGTTTGCAGTCGGCGAAGGTTTCAAGACCATGGATCTCCTCACCGACAGGTCCCGCATTGCTTGGCTCGCGTGGAAAGCGTCCTCGTCAGAGAATTGGCGTCCAGGTCTGGATAGTCCGGAATGGAAAGAAAAACTCGCGCAGTTACTTGATACTCCCGAAAAAATGGCGTGGCGCGATCATATCGAAAATGTCGTCATGCATCCACCCACCGGAACGATCAATTGTATGGCGGTCGACGCGAAGGGGGATATTTCCGGCACGACCACGACTTCTGGTCTCGCATGGAAGATTGCGGGGCGTGTCGGCGACTCACCCATACTCGGCGCGGGACTCTTTGTTGATAACGACATCGGAGCAGCCGGCTCGACCGGTCGCGGTGAAGAAAATATCAAGATTTCCGGCGCCCACACGATAGTCGAAATGATGCGCAAGGGTATGTCGCCAACCGACGCGTGCCTCGAGGCTCTACACCGCGTTGCTCGCAACTACAAACCGTTCCCCGACCGTCTGAAACAATTTCATCTTCAGTTCTATGCGCTGAACAAGAATGGCGACTTCGGCGCCGGAAGTTTGTGGGGAATGCATACGAACGGCCGCCGAGTGCAATTCGCCGTCCACGACGGCACCAAAGGCCGACTCCTCCCGTGCACGCCGCTGTTTGATAAAGTGGGAGGCGACTACTAACAAAGTACGGAAGAATCCCCGCGAAGACGACGAGCCTGCGAGCGCTGAATCAGCTTCTTAGCCAAAGGAAAGACTTCGCCGAGAGCCCCTCACTGAACCACGTCCGAAACAAACACCAAACGGATGCCGCGGGATGCGAGTCGCGGAAGGTCGGTAGCAAGAACGGCGATCGTGTCGGGCCTTGGATGTCCAATTGCGATTGCGAATCCTTCGCGTTCCGCATCGTGAGCGGCAAGTTCAAGCTGCTTGAGGATTGCTTCGCGATTCTCCGAGTCATCGAGAAATACCCTTCGCGAGGCGGCGCGCACTCCCAAGCGCTCAGCCGTGCTGTAGGCCACCGTCGAAGCCATGGTGCGGCTATCGACGAAAAACAGACCGCGCCGGCGCAGTTCCGGCATCAACGCGGCCATTAACGCAGGATCTGCCGTCGCGCGGGATCCTTGATGATTGTTCACGCCAACGGCATGCGGCACCGTCTCCAGCATTCCGGCTAATGCCGAATCCACCTGCTGTTCGTTCATCCCCACTCGTAGCTCGACTTCCTCTGTTTTTGCTGTGGCGTTCTCGGACTGCATCGGAAGATGCAACATCACTTGATCTCCCCGTCGGTAAGCCTCTTCGGCGACTTCGGTGGACAACGGCAAATGCGGCAGGACGGAAACGGTGAGCGGAAAACCGAGTGCGAGCAGCGAATCGGCGGCCTCGCGGTCGTAGCCCAGATCATCAATAATGATCGCGAGCCGTGCATCCCGGCGGCCTCGTGTGTTTGCAATATTTGAGCGAGCCGTGAGCGGTATGACCACGTGAGTCGTATGTGTGCGAATGCCGCCGGTTACATAGTCAAACCGCATGATCCCGTTCGAAGTAGTTTCTCTGACCGAGAGTTCATGACGGCGCGCGATTTCATCCAGCGCCTTTGCGATCGCTCCGGCTTGCGAGGCGTCGGAGAGCGAGACGTAAACGTTATCCGCGGCTAATTTTCCCGGCGTTCCATTCTTCGAAAGCTGAAGCTCGGGCCGAATCGTAACCTCTGATTTGTGTCCGGAAATCTTTTGCGCGGCGGTGACGATTTCGCTGGTAACTTCGCGGAGCTCAGCCTTCGAGATTTTTTTCTTTCCGCAACCGCCGAGGAAGAGAACGATTATTGCGGTGAGAAGAATCAGAATCCGCGGCGCATCTGTGACCCCCGGGAAGGCAGGTCCCGGACGCACCTTCACGAGGAACTACGCAGCCTTTCGCGCTGGGGTTGCAGCGCCCTGCAGAATTTCAATGGCTCTCTTGATCACGGGATCGTCGGCAGAAACTGGTTTCTCTGACGGAACCGGCTGGTTCTGATCGTTTGCCGCAATGACCTCATCGATCGAGGGATGAACCTCGGCCGTGGCGGCAACTCCGTTGGCCGGAATTTCCTTGTTGTCGGGAGTGTAGTAATTCGCGACGGTCAAAATCATTGCAGAACCATCATCCATTTCAATCAGCTTCTGTGTCGATGCTGTGCCATAAGTGCGGTCGCCCACGGTGTCTCCGCGATGATTACCGGAAATGGCGCCCGCCACGATTTCAGCCGGTCCGGCAGTTCCGATTCCGATCAACACGGACACTGGATCCGTCCAGACGACTTTCGACGGTTCCGCCGTGGAAACAACGGGATTGACGGTTTGACCCTTGAGTGTAGTGATGGTTCCGGATGAAACAAAAAGCTGGGCGGTAGCAATTCCTTCTTGATCTTCACCGGAAGGGCAATCACGCAGGTCGAGAATCAGTTTCTTGACGCCCTGATGCTGAAACTGCACCAGCTTTTCGCGAATCTGTTTTGTCATACCTGCGTCAAACTTCGGAACGCGGAGGTAGGCGATATCACCCTGGAGCTTGTCTTCGAGAAGCTTGGGTGCGGGGAGTTTTTCAAGCGTCAGGTCTAGGTCTTGCGGTTCCGTCTTTCCACGGCGAATCACGGAGATCTTCACCACGGTCCCGGGCGCGCCACGAAGCAGAAGTTCAGCCTGACCGATTGCCATTTGTCCCGTGCTAAAGCCCGCGATTTTTTCGATGATATCGCCTATGCGCAAACCGGCTTTCGCGGCCGGCGTATCCGGTAAGGATCCGAGCACCGCGATGTATCCGCGCCGGATAAGCACAAGGCCCGTCTCACCAGAGGCCTTCGTAGCGCTCTTTTCTTTGTAATCCTTGTATTCGAGCGGGCTAAGGTAGGCAGATTCCGAGTCCAGGGAATCCAGCAATCCGTGAAGCGCTCCGCTGGTCACTTGAGCCATGTTCGGGTCGTCCACGTAATCGTTCTGGACCTTGTCCAGCACTTCGCTGTACACGGTGAGGGCACGGTAGGCTTTTTCGTCGTTCGACCGGGCGCGAAGATAACCGGTAGCCACAAAGGCGACCACCACGAGAGATAGTATGATGACAATTTTCTTCGATAGCGGGCTCATGCGCTTTTCCTTTTCTCCGCCCCGGT
>JBEKSN010000074.1:0-15256 GCA_049517055.1 Candidatus Acidiferrales bacterium
GAGGCCATGCATAAATATTATTCAGACAACGCGACATTTGTCAGCGGAACTTATGGGCCGCCGATTGTAGGCTGGCCGAATTACCTTGCCGGGTATCAGCAGCAGCGCAAGGCGTTCCCCGCAGTCCAGCTTATCCGGCGGAATACGTACATCTTCGTGCATGCGGATGTAGCCTGGGCGGAGTATCAGTGGGAATTCAGCTCGGTCTTTAACGGCAAGCCATATGCGTTACGTGGGCAAACGACGCTGGTGCTCAACAAGGTGGGTGATGACTGGGTGATTGTCCACAACCATACAGCGCCGATCTGCGATTACTCGGCGTCACCGCAGCCGCAGCCTTCGACGCAACCGCCAGTGATGCCGACTCCTCAGCCGGCGCCAAAACAGTAGAAACATCAGTGAACGCAATCTCTTGGCTCACGGCTGGCAAATGCTGATTTGGCTGCTGATCCGTTCAGAAATTTTTGAATCCCTGCCAGAGCCAGAGCCCGGCGATGATCAGGAGCAGCAAAACCGAAGCTGTGATTAACAGCTTGATTGGCAGGCCCAGCCTCTCAATCCGTGCGACGATGAGACGCTGCTCTTGGGCCATGGAGTCCCCGGCTTTGTCGAGGAAGATTTGATCTTCCTCATGGGTCTCGAGCGTCCCGCGATAGATCAGCATGCAGATGAGCGCGGCGGTAATCACCGCCCAAACGACCAGCAAAGTGAAAAGCGTGGTTCCAAGCGGTTCCATGCTTCCCCTCCTGCCCGCTAGCGCCGAAGACTATACGAAGAATGACCCCGCCAGGCGAGCCCCGGTTTGAGGTGATATTGGCGGGATTATAGCATTATCCGCAAGAGTGAAGGTCAGGCGGTACAGCATTCGTCAGGAAAGTGCACGCCCCAAAAGTTTCGCGCGGGATATAGGATCTCGATACCCAGTTCGAAGATGCCGTCGCTAGCATCTCTCACCCGAACCACGCGAAATTCCTCGGTTTCCTGAGACATTCCGTTCAAAACCTCGATACGCGAGCCAAGCGTGGGAGAAAAAGGAGCCCGCAACAAAGCCCCAAAGCGGCTGACGGCGATCGCTTCGGCAGGCATGTCCAGACCCTGACCTTGGGTGCCATCGCTGAAAACCTTTACGGGTATGCGGATCAAGACGCGACTGGCGCGGCGGCGCTCAATCATCGCGCGGGCGGTTGCCATAATTTTACCCCCTACTGAATTCCCGGGCCGGTCCGACTACTCTAAGCGTCATACGTGCTGGGGGTCAAGATATCCAACCGATAAGTGTGCTTCGTTGACAAACCATGGGGCACGCGGCAATATGGTTGCGCCTCGTTGTTTTGCCGCAGGAATTGCCCAAGTGGCGGAATTGGCAGACGCGCTAGCTTCAGGAGCTAGTTCCCGCAAGGGAGTGGAGGTTCGAGTCCTCTCTTGGGCACCACATTTGTGGGTTTTTGCCGTGCGATGTTGCGGTTGGTTTAGTGCGCGAGCAATTTGTCAACGCGTTCAGTCAAGCTCTTCGCGTCGAAAGGCGCCCGCACCTTTACGTCATTGTCGAAATAGACGAAAACATCGCGGCTGGGAAGTTTCGGACCGCAACTCTGAATAACGCGCTCGGCGTCGGCGGGTTCCGCGCCGCGCGCCCAGTCGCTCACGCGAACGGCCCATTGGTCCAGCGCCTCATCCGTGTAACCGCTGGCATACAGAACTTCCGAGCCATGTAGGCGGCAATAAATGAAATCTGAGGTTACGTCCATCATTCTTGGCCATTCGACGGTGTCGGCACAAACCAGCGCGACATCGTAAGCACGCAGCATTTCGATGAATTCCGGGACAGCAAAACTGGAATGCCGGACCTCGATCGCATGACGAAGCGGGCGCTTGGCGTCCGATTTCACCACCGCGGCCCTGCCCTTCAAGAATTTGTCATGATGCCGGGCCAGCTCGCAGGCTGATTCCGTGTCGTGTGGAAGGATTTTAAGAAATGCTTTCAGCTTCTCCGCATCGAAACGAAAATTGGGCGGAAGCTGCCACAGAATGGGTCCGAGCTTAGGGCCGAGGCACAGAATGCCGGAAGCCATGAAGTTGGACACGGGCGTTTCGACATCCGCGAGGCGGCGAACGTGAGTGATGAACTTTGGCCCTTTTACGGAGAAAACGAAATCGTCGGGCGTTTCGCCAGCCCAAGCCTCGAAATATTCGGGCCGCTGCAACGAATAAAACGTGCCGTTGATTTCAATCGATCGAAAAATGCCGGAGGCGTAGGCCAGCTCTTTTTTCTGCGTCAATTTCTTAGGATAGAAAACTCCTCGCCAAGGAATATATCTCCAGCCCGAAATGCCGATGCGAACCTTGCCTGCGGGACCGACTTTTGTCGCTTTCTTTTTCATTTCGTCGCGAGTCCCGTCTAACGCCGCGCTTCGGGGATTTAGACGGCGATGGAATTTGTGAATTGCGCTGCCGCGTCGTCTGTCTCTAGAGGCACTCCGTCTCGGAATGTAACGGTTTTTCCGGAGATGGTGGAAACGCGATCGCCCGGCACCAGAATGCCTACGAGATTCAGGGGATCCGCCGCTGAAATCGTGACCGTTTCACCCGCGGGTTCGCTCTTGCGCATTGCGCGCAAAGACTCGACGGCCATGGGCAGTGCGAATTGCTCTCCCATGAATCCACTAACAAAACGGCCACCTCGAACTTCACCTCGATCTTCTAGCCGGCGGAAAGCAATCAGCAGTTCCCGCCAACGGGGAACAATCGTTTCACGCGCAACGACTTCGCGAAAAACCACCCCGTAGCGCTTGAGGAGCATCCAGCATGTGGAGTCGGCGATGCGGGCGCGATCGGGAGTTTCCTGAGCGTATAGCAGCGACCAGCGGCCAACGCTGTGGCGCGGGCGCGAGTTGTGGCCGCGTCCTTGCCCGGAGCGGCGCTTGGGGTCAATCAACGCGCGGATATTGTCGAAGCCGTCCGCCGTGATCATTCCAGCCGTGACAAGTTCCCACAGGGCGGTTTCCATCTCCGATTTCAATTTCCCCGTGCCGCGTACGAGATCTGGAAAAAAGGAAGCTCCTCGCTGGCGAAGATAGCCTAGCGCATCGCGGGCATTTTGGCTCAGGGCGCGAGGATCCTGGATTTCTCCGTCCGGATGCTGCGGAATCATCCAGTCTGAATCCTCACGCACGAAAAACGCGATGGGCGCCACGCTGGTAGGAATCACGCGACGGCCGATGTTGTTTTGATCTTCGTACGTTGCAGGATGCGGCGAAAGGCGGCCCCAGCCCACCGCTCCGGTGAGGCAGAGCCGATCGAGAGCTTGCGGATCGTAGTCCGCGATTCGCCTGCTCAGGATTTGCCGCTCCCATGCGTTGGCGGGCGCTTCGTAGCCTTGCAACTGCTGCAAAACCTCGAGAGTGCCGCGCTCGCCGAGCACCTGACTGCTGGGCGCCACATGCTGCCAGCGCAATAACCAGCGCATGAACTGGGCCGCGTTCGCCGGCTGAATCTGGCTGCGAAGTGCTCCGAGCGTCATTTTGTGAATGCGCGCGAGCAGGCGGCGTTCGCACCACTCTGTTTCTTCGCCCGAACCGTCCGTGAAGCGCCCACGCAAGATGGACCCGGCGGATTCCAGCCGTAGGAAAGTTTTGTCGACGTCGGAAATGGCGAAACCCAGGAAATCACTCAAAGCCGCGGCTGTGATCGGGCCAACGTGGGCTATCCATCCAGTGACGGACGCAAATAGCGCATCCTCTCGCGAAACGTTACGAGCTTCGATTTCCGGAAGCGCAGAATCCATAAGCGCCTCGGGAAACAGCGCCGCAAATGTAGAAGCCTTTTCTGCCGCGACCCAGTAAACCCGCTCGCCAACGACAGCTCTAGCCGCGCGGTGGGCCTGACTTAATAGAGCGAAATATTCCATCCACTGCGCAGCGGATTTATCTGCAAGCTGTTGTAACGCCGGCGTGCCGCCCGCTCCGTTTGTCTCAAATGAATTCGAATTTGAAATCTGCGGCTGGGGAATCGCGATCAGAGTTTGCAGCACATCATGGAGTTCATCCGCATCGCGCACGTCGGGCCACGCTTCTTCGCGGATTTGCGCAATCGCTGCCGGATCCAGTCGGCCAATTTCGGAAAGCACAGCCTCCGGCAACATGCGGCGCATTTCCACCGCCCGGGCGCGGCGTTCTTCGAGCGGGGCGTCATCGAGATATGCATAGGGATTCGCATTAAGAATCTCATGAGAAAATTGCGAAGGAACCGGGGTCTCCACGGCGATGCAGCGGATTGCCCCAGAAGCTATTCGATCCAAGACATTCTTCAGGCCCTCGACGTCCATTGCTTCCGTAAGAGCTTCCTTCATCGTCTCGCGCGCCAACGGATGATCAGGAATGGTAATTTCGCCTTGTATGTTCTCCTGGCACGCGAGTGCCTCCGGAAACACAGCGGCCAAGAGATCGTCGGAACGCATGCGCTGAATTTGCGGCGGAACTTTTTTCCCGCCCATGAAACGAAGCAGCGCAAGGGCGCGGCCGGCAACCCAGCGCCAGCGGGTGGTGAAAATCGGCGACGCCAACACCGCCTGTTCAAGCAAAGGTTCGACGGTGGCGGATTGCAGAAAGTGAAACACATCGGCGAGTGGAAAACTGTGCTGGTCGCTCAGAGAGATATTTAGTCCGTTATCGGTGGCTGCGGCCTGCAACTCGAAATTGAACGAGCGGCAGAATCGTTTTCGCAGCGCCAGTCCCCAGGCTTTGTTGATGCGGCCGCCGAAAGGGGCGTGAATCACAAGCTGCATGCCGCCGCTTTCGTCGAAAAATCTTTCCGCGATCACCGTATCTTGCGTCGGCACTGTGCGCAACACTGCGCGGCCGGTGACAATATATTCAACAGCCTGTTCGGCGCCGGACCGGTCGAGCCCGCATTCCTGTTTCAGCCAATCCACAGCGGCCGCGGCCTGTGGAAGAGTGCCACGAACGTAACCCGGAGAGACGCCTTCAGTGAGCGAGTCGATTTTCTTTCTTACTTCGCCAATCTCCTCGGAAAGTTCCATCGTGCGCGAAGGAGCTTCACCCAGCCAGAAAGGAATGCTGGGGGCCGCACCCTTAGCGTCTTCCACGGAAACGGAGCCGGATTGCACGCGGCGAATGCGCCACGAAGTGTTTCCGAGAAGAATGATATCGCCGCGCAGACTTTCGACTGCGAAGTCTTCATCCACGGTGCCTACCGCGAGGTGTTCCGGCTCCGCGATGACGGTGTAAAGAGCATTATCGGGAATTGCACCGCCGCTGGTGATGGCCGCGAGCCTGGCGCCACGCCGCCCATGCAGACGGTTATTTACTTGATCGCGATGGAGATAAGCGCCGTAGCGGCCGCGACGAGATGCGATGCCGTTCGAAAGCATTTCGATGATTTCGTCGAAATCTTTTCGCGCGAGATTGCGATAGGGATAAGCGCGTCGAACGAGCGCAAATAAATCGTCTTCCAGCCAATCGTCAGCAGCGCAGGCCGCAACTATTTGCTGCGCAAGAATGTCGAGCGGGCATTCTGGAATAAGGATGCGATCCAGCTCAAGGCGATTGATCGCGCGCACCAGCGCAGCGCATTCGATCAGCTCGTCGCGTGTGGTGGCAAACAAACGGCCTTTCGGCACCGCCCCGCGCCAATGGCCCGCTCGTCCGATGCGCTGCAATGCAGTCGCAATCGACCGGGGAGAGCCGATCTGGCAGACGAGATCAACTGTTCCGATATCAATCCCCAATTCAAGCGAAGCCGTGGCGACCAGCGCGCGTATTTCTCCGGATTTCAGTTTTCCTTCCACGGATAGCCGCCGGAGACGAGAGAGGCTGCCATGATGCGAAGCCACTGCGTCCTGGCCGAGAATCGCGGCAAGATGATGGCCCACGCGCTCCGCAAGCCGCCTGGTGTTGACAAAAATCAGCGTGGAACGATTTGCGAGCACGAGATCGGCGATGCGCTTGTAAATCTCCTCCCACATCTCGTTCGAAGCTACAGGGCCAAGCTCGCTGGCCGGAACTTCGACAGCCAAATCCAAATGGCGCCGCTGCGAAACCTGGACGATTGCAGGGCTGGGCCGGTCATTGCCGGCAAGAAAATTAGCGATCAGCTCGATGGGCTTCTGAGTAGCGGAAAGACCTATGCGCGTTGAACGATTTCCGGTGAGGGCATCGAGGCGTTCAAGCGAAAGCGAAAGGTGCGCCCCGCGTTTATCGTCAGCAATGGCGTGGATTTCGTCCACGATCACGGTTTTGACCGTACGAAGGATTTCACGGCTCTTTTCAGCGGTCAGCAAAATGTAAAGAGATTCCGGGGTGGTAACCAGGATATGCGGCGGGCGCTTCTGCATGGCGCGGCGTTGGTGCGTCAGGGTGTCGCCGGTCCGCACGGCCGTTCGGATTTCCGGCATCAAAAACCCGCGCTCTCGGGCTAGCAGCAGAATTTCGCCCAGTGGTGTGTCCAGGTTTTTTTGAATGTCGTTGCTGAGGGCCTTTAGGGGCGAGATATACAAAACTTCAGTCTTATCTTCCAGCTCGCCCGCCAGCGCCTTGCGTACCAGCCGGTCGATGCAAGCCAGAAAGGCCGCCAGTGTCTTTCCTGAACCTGTGGGAGCGCAAATCAGCGTGGTTTTATCGCCCAGAATGTGTGGCCAACCCTGTTCCTGCGGTTCGGTCGGGGTGCCGAACTTGGAGATAAACCACTCCTGAACGAGGGAATGAGCCCATTCGAGGCCGGTTGGAGATGGAACGGCGAAAGCGGTTTCACTCATGATATGCCTGCAAGAAAGGAAGAGCTGCTAAAACGATTACCAACATATTGTGCTTCAATTTCCGTTCAGATGCAAAAAACTCCGACGTGCTACTTTTCAACTCCGCCCCTCCTTCGATTTGCGATGAACCTTTTCACAGAGCGAACTCCGCTGAACTCTGAGGGTTGACAACCACGGAAGATTCGTAGAGAATTTCCTTAGGCGAAGAAAAAGCGAAAACCGTAGATCGCCAATTTCTTCCCATCCGATCCGCTATGGCTGTAAATCTCGCTACTTTGCGCTCCAAAGTCGAACTTGCCCTCACTGGGCGTGTCGCCGCTCCGTTTACGTATCGCGACCGCCATGTGGTTGAAACTGTTTCCACCGGGATCGCGGAAATTGATTCGCTGGCCGGAGGTTTGCCGCGTGGAGCGTTGACGGAAATTTTTGGCCCAGCCTGTTCCGGGAGGACAAGTTTGCTGTTCTCCGCTTTAGCTGCCAGAACCGCTCACGCAGAAGCCTGCGCGCTGATAGATGGATGCGACGCTTTCGATCCACACTCCGCGGAAGCTGCCGGCGTGGAACTGAAACAATTACTCTGGGTGCGATGCCGAAATATTGAACAAACTCTGCGCGCTACAGATCTGCTTTTGCAAGGCGGCGGCTTCGGTTTCATCGCCCTCGATCTAAGCGATATGCGCGCGGAGGTGCTGCGCCACGTTCCGCTGGACGCCTGGTTTCGTTTTCGGCGCGCGGTGGAGGATACGCCGACGATTCTGGTCGTTCTGGAGCCGGAGTCCAATGCCAAGACCTGCGCTTCACTGGTTCTACGAATGGAAGCGGAGCCGGCGCGATGGTCCACGACGCTGGAAACTTCCTCGGCGGATTTTTTCAGACATCCATCTTCATGGCTGTTCGATGGCCTCGGCATTCACGCCGAAATGATCCGTTCTCGCATGCAATCAAGTGCTCCCAATGGTCTTAAAAAGCATTTCGATTCAGCAGGCCGCTCAGAAGTCTTCGAAACGAACGCCGTGCCAGGTTATCTAACCGTTCCGCGAATTGAACCAGCGCCGAAATAAACGCCAGTCCCAGGAGGATTTTGCCGTTAGCGAAACCGAACTTCTATGGCATTCGCTTCCATTCACGTTCCCAATTTCCTGGTGCAAGCTGCGGTGCGCGCGGAGCCCCGGCTGCGTGCTCGCGCGGTTGCGCTTGTGGATGGAACTCCTCCGATATGGAATGTTGTAGCGGTCAACGAAGCAGCGTTGCAGGCAGGAATCGAATTGGGCATGGCGAAATCGCAAGCAGCACAATTTCGCGCTGTGGAAATTCACCAGCGTTCTCGATTGCAGGAAAAATCCGCTCATGCAGCGTTGCTCGATCTAGGGGCTTCCGTTTCGCCGCGCATGGAAGACACGGCGCCGGACACCATTATTCTTGATATTGCCGGGCTGACTTCCTTGTTCGGAAGCGAGGAAAATATTGCCCGGCAGTTGATGCGTCATGCCTCCAGTTTGGGCTTAATCGCGCATGTTGCAGTGTCTTCCAATCTGGAAGTTGCTCTCCACGCCGCTCGGGGTTTCCCTGGAATTACTTTGATTCCTCCAGGAGAAGAAGCGAAGCGTTTGGGCCGGCTGCCGGTGCGAGCCCTTTTGCCTTCTGCAGAAATTCTCGAAACTTTAGAGCGCTGGGGTGTGCGCGACTGTGCCGCACTGGCGGCGCTTCCTCTACTGCAATTGTCAGAACGACTGGGACAGGAGGGAGTTCGCCTTCACGAATTGGCTCGCGGCGCTAGTTTACGTTCGATCGCCCTGGCAGAGCCGGCAGTGCATTTCGAAGAAGAAATGGCGCTCGACTTCGCCGTCGCGGAGCTGGAGCCGCTCGCGTTTTTGCTAGGCCGGTTGCTCGATCAATTGTGTGCGCGGCTGGAAGCGCGTGCGCTGGCAGCATGCGCTATTCGCTTGCGGTTTGATTTGGAGGATTCTTTCGAAAAAGATTTCCAAGTATTGAGTGAAAATTCTCCCCCCAAGCTCGCTCCCAAAACTTACGAGAAGGTTCTAGGTTTGCCCCTGGCCATGCGGGATTCGAAAATGCTTTTGAAGCTCCTCCGTTTGCAGTTGCAATCCGACCCTCCGCACGCATCGATTGTAAAAATTATTCTCTCTGCTGAGCCGGCCCGTCCCCGCGCGGCCCAGGGTGGCCTGTTTCTTCCGAGCTGCCCGGATCCGGAAAAATTAGAGCTGACGATCGGCCGGCTTGCGAATTTAGTTGGCAATGCGAATATTGGTTCGCCCGAATTGGTTGACACTCATCGCCCCGGGGAATTTCGAATGAAGCGTTTCGTCCCTGCCAGCGATGAATCAAAAATCTTCCACAAGAATGGAATTGCCCCGGCAGCACACATCTGCCAAGAAAATCACACATCGAATCAATCCCGCGCTGCCACCGCATTCCGTATCTTCAGGCCGGAAGTGCAAGCGAAGGTTGAGCTCCAAGATGGTTATCCCACACGCATTTATTTTCGTGGTATGCGCGGGAATATTGTTGCGGCTTCGGGGCCGTGGCGCACTTCCGGCGATTGGTGGCGCGAAGACACCTGGCAGCAGGATGAATGGGAAGTGGATATCCGCTTTGATGCTTCCGCGAGCAGCCGCAGCGAACGTATCCCAAATTCACGCGCGCAGGACGGGCTTTATCGCATCTATTACGACTCGATTCGCGCCGCATGGTTCGCGCGGGGCCGGTACGATTGATGTACACAGAACTTCATGCTCGCTCCGCTTTCAGTTTTCTCGAAGGCGCTTCCTTGCCGGAAGAATTGGCGTCGGTGTGCAAGGAATATGGAATGGCGTCCATGGCTTTGCTCGATCGAGACGGCGTTTATGGCGCGCCTCGTTTTTATCTAGCCGCTGAGAAAAGCCGCATTCGCGCTCACATAGGTGCTGAAGTCACCTCTGCTGCCGGCTGGCGTTACCCGTTGCTCGCGGAATCACGCGAAGGCTACCAGAATCTTTGCCGCTTGATTACGAAAATGAAATTGCGTGCGCCGAAGGGCAAAGGGAATGTTTCAGGCGCGGAAGTGGCCGAATACGCCGGTGGACTTGTGTGCCTTACAGGAGGCGAGGAAGGCCCGCTGGCCCATGCTTTAGCAGAAGGAGGAATCGAAAGCGGAACGGAATGTGTTCGAGAGTTATGCGAAATATTCGGGAAACAGAATGTTTACGTCGAGCTACAGCGGCATTTCCTGCGCGAAGAAGAAGCAAGAAACCATGCGGCTATCGAAATTGCGGAAAAGTTAGGCCTTCCGCTGCTCGCAACGAATGGCGTGCGCCATGCGCAGCCAGAACGGCGCGAAGTGCTGGACGTCTTCACCTGCATCCGGCATCACCGCACGCTCGCAACTGCCGGCCGCTTGCTGGCGCGCAATTCCGAGCTTCATATGAAAACGCCTGATGAAATGGTGAAATTATTTTCAGATCTTCCCGAAGCCATAGCCAATACTCAGCTTCTTGCTTCGCGCCTGCAATTTACCCTGAAAGATTTGGGTTATGAATTTCCGAAATATCCGGTGCCCGACGGCAAGCCGCAAATCCATTTTCTGCGGCAACGAGCTCATGAGGGCATGATTTCACGCTATGGACCAAATGACGAACGCGCCCGGTTGCAGATCGAACGTGAACTGAACCTGATTGAAAAGCTCCGTCTTGAAGGCTACTTCCTGATCGTATGGGACATTGTCCGCTTTTGCCGTGAGCGCGGCATTCTGGTGCAAGGCCGCGGATCTGCGGCAAATAGCGCGGTCTGCTATGCGCTGGGCATCACCGCCGTCGATTCCGTGAAAATGGGCCTTCTCTTTGAGCGGTTTCTTTCCCAAGAGCGTGGAGAGTGGCCGGACATCGATCTCGACCTTCCGAGCGGAGATCAGCGGGAACAAGCAATTCAATATGTGTACGAACGCTATGGAAAATTGGGCGCGGCGATGACTGCCAACGTCATCACTTATCGCGGGCGCTCCGCCGCGCGTGAGATAGGCAAGGCGCTGTCTTTTAATCCCGAAACATTGAACCGTTTGACTAGCCTGGTTGGCGCCTGGGAATACAAAGATGCGAACGACACTCTCGCGCGGCAATTTCGCGACGCCGGATTTGATATGCAGCATCCGCAGATTCGCAAGTTTTTTGAGCTGTGCCTGCAGTTTCAAGATCTGCCGCGCCATCTGGGCCAGCATTCCGGAGGGTTGGTGGTATGCCAAGGCCAATTGGATTCGATCGTTCCGCTGGAACCGGCCACCATGCCCGGCCGCGTGGTAGTGCAATGGGACAAAGATGACTGTGCCGATATGGGTATCGTGAAAGTGGACCTTCTTGGACTGGGCATGATGGCCGTGCTGGAAGATTGCCTGCAGATAATCAAGACCGATTACGGCGAAGAAATAGATTTAGGGCGTTTGCCCGCGGATGATCCCGTCGTTTACCCCACGCTTCAAAAAGCAGATACGATCGGAATGTTCCAGGTGGAAAGCCATGCGCAAATGGCCTGTTTGCCTCGCCTGCGGCCCGAATGTTTTTACGACCTAGTCGTGCAAGTGGCGATTATCCGGCCGGGGCCGATTGTGGGGAAGATGGTCAATCCTTATTTGAAGCGCCGCCAAGGACGCGAGGCCGTGGATTTTCTTCATCCTTCACTCAAACCTGTCCTCGAGCGCACTTTAGGAGTGCCGTTATTTCAAGAGCAATTACTGCGCATGGCCATGATTGCCGCGGGATTCACCGGAGGCGAAGCCGAAGAATTACGCCGCGCACTTGGCTTCAAGCGTTCAGAAAAGCGCATGAAAGAAATAGAGATTAAACTGCGTTGCGGGATGGATAAAAATGGAATAGCACCCGTGGCGCAGGAAAAGATCGTTCAGTCCATCACTTCTTTCGCCTTGTATGGGTTCCCTGAATCCCACGCCGCAAGTTTTGCCCTGCTCGCCTACGCCAGCGCTTATTTGAAATGCCACTATCTGGCTGCTTTCACCGCCGCCATTTTGAATAATCAGCCTATGGGATTTTATCAGCCCGACACGCTGGTAAGAGATGCTCAACGGCACGGCCTGAAAGTGAAGCCTATCGATGTAACCTGCTCGGACTGGCTGTGCAAGCTCGAAAAAAACGCCCCGGATTTTTGCGTGCGGTTGGGGATGCGCTATGTGAAAGGTTTGCGCGGCGACGTGGCTTTGGAAATTGTAAGTCAGCGCGCTATTCGGCCATTTCTTTCTATCGAAGATTTAAAGCTTCGCGTCCCCCTGATTCAGAAGTCGGAGCTTACGACGTTGGCGGAAGTCGGCGCTTTGAATTTTATCGCCGGCAAGCACGGAGTCCATCGGCGAGATGCTTTATGGCAAATCGAACGCGCAGCCAGACGGCCGGGGCCATTGCTTGAAGAGACGGAAGGAGCGGAAGAAGAACCAGTAAACGGCAGCACCGAAGCGGCTTCGATTTCTTCAGCGATGCAGTCTCCTCTAGCAGCCATGACCGGAGAAGAAAGATTAGTTGCAGATTTTCGTGGCACGGGAATGACCGTAGGCCTTCATCCCATGGGTCACCACCGCGTCGAAATGAAGAGGCGTGGTGTTCGCTCGGCCATTGAACTTACCCATCTGCCGGATGGTATGCGCGTCAAGATTGCAGGGGGAGTGATCACACGCCAGCGTCCTGGAACGGCAAAGGGTTTTGTTTTTCTGAGCCTGGAAGATGAAACGGGAATCTCGAATGCGATTATTACGCCGCAGCTATTCGAGAAATACCATGTCGTGATAATTCACCAGCAATTTCTGCTCGTCGAGGGGAGACTGCAAAATCAGGACGGGGTAATTTCAGTGAAAGCAGAAAGCATTCAGCCGTTGGGTATCACGCGGGCCGAAACCACTTCACACGATTTTCACTGACGGGGATTCGCTGAGGGTTGATCTTAGAAGCTACTTCTTAATTGAGCGGTCCATCCGGACCCAGCACACTCTTGATAGTCTCCAATAGCTGTTTCATCGGTGCCGATTTCACCGCATGAGCCTGAATCCCGATACGAGCGATTTCGTCCTTTATTTGCTGCGATTCGTGCATGGTGAAAACAACTATCTTGGCGTTCGGATTTGCCCGGCGGATCAAGCGCGCCGCGTCCAAACCGCCCATTACCGGCATGCTGATATCCAGGATGATCAAATCAGGTTTCAGCTCCGCCGTTTTTTCCACCGCATCTTTTCCGTTCACTACATCGGCGCAGACTTCCCAACCCGCCGCCGCAAGGGCTGAGCGTAAACCTCGCCGGACGGCTTCGTGGTCGTCGGCAATCAGAATTCGAATGGTTTTCTTATGCCCCGAAACACTAGTCTTGTCGCCCGAAGAATCGGACGAGGCACAGAACAGAGCCGAAGTGCTGGTCTTGGCGTCCGACACGGGTGCGTAGTATTTAGCATGTTTATATCCCCGTCTATCGGGCAAATGCTGTAGTCAGTCAATATCGAGTCTGTAGGGAAGTGCTCTCGAGGAAATCGGCTATTGAGTAACAGCCTCGGTAAGGGAAGGAACTTGGCTTGTAGCTTCGGAAAGAGTGCTGACGATCGCGTCCGCCTCCACGAGTCCCAAACGTGTCCTCATCACTTCAATGTTGCCCGCGAAACCCCACAAACCAATCCCAATTCTCGATTTCGGGAACCGTATGCGGAGTGTTTTATAAAGTCTGCGCAGGTTGTAAACACTGTAAGGCGGCAACGCTGAGACGTAGATTAACTCGCAGTGTTGTCCGGCAGCTTCTTCCATCATATCTTCGGGCGATGCCGGCACCACAACATGAGCGTTGTATCCCGCCCGAGTCGCCAAGTGAGCGAGCATCATTCCTAGGATTTCATCTCCTTCGTCCCGCGCGGGCATGCAAGTGATCGCGCAATCTATAACCGTGGTATTCCTGGCTACAGGAACAGCGGAAAGGGCCTCGCTGTTCGCTTCCGTATCGATCTCCTGAGTTTTTCTTTCAACTTCGGGTCTTAGCGCGAGCTCCTCGATAGTTTCCTTCAAAGTCTGAAACACAAACTGCTCGCGCGCCTCACCTAATCCCACGTCAGCTCGATCCTTCTCTATGAAGATCAGTACCGGCGTAATAACTGATTCGTACAGCATTTCAATCGAACCCTCTTTAAGAAAGCCGTCAATAACCTGCCGTGCTCCCTCTGCGTCCATCCGACGGAGCCTTTGATAAAGCTGTACTTCCGTTCCAAGCACGCGTTGATCGCCCAAGAGGACGGTCAGGAATTCCCACTGCGGAATATAACGGCCAATCACGACGATGCACACCGTCAAGGGTGTAGAGAGCAGCAGGCCAACCGGCCCCCACAAAGCTGCCCAGAAAATTGCGGCAACTAAAATGGCCAGGGATGAAACGCCGGTCTGCGCCGCATACACGAGAGGTTCGACGACATAGGATGTGAGTATTTCAATGACGACGAAGGCTCCGAAGACTAAAAGCGGCTTGGTCCATCCATCAAAAACGGCGAGCGACAGCAAAAGCGGCATCGCCGCGCCCGCCATGGTCCCCAAGTACGGAACGAATCTTAGAAGCGCCGAAAGCACTCCCCAGAGGAAGGCATTAGGAACGCCAATGAAATAAAGCGCCGCTCCGAACAACGTGCCGTAGCCGAGATTCATCAGGAATTGAAAAAATAAATACCGGCCGACTCGCTGGGTAGCCTCGTCGAAAGCCTGTGTCGTGACGTGAAATCTGTTTAAGCCGGCCAGCGTGAAGAGGCGGTCGCGGAGATCTTCGCTGCGTAGCAGAATAAATGCAGTGAAAACCATAACAATTCCCAATGTCGCAACCGGTCCCAGGATTGGACCTAGCAGCGCTCGAACGGACGCAATGGGACTGTTCTGCTGAACCACTTCCACCGGAACAGGATGGGCGATGCTGCCGCCGGGTAGCAGAGGATGTTTGCTCCGCTGATTTGCGTCAGTTTGATCGTCCGGCGAAGGTGTCTGAATCGTGGACGATAGTTCCTTTCCTAATTCATCTACGGTAGCTTCCGCTTTACCGATCCCGTTTTCCCTTACCCCGCGAAAAGACTCAATTTTCCTGGAGATTGTTGTTTTGTAATTTGGAATCTGGGTCGCCAGACTAATTGCTTGATTGAAGACGAGCCAACCGAGGCCCGTCAAAAGTCCGGCTACAAGCAGAACGACGACGATTACCGGCCCGGTCCTTCCCAAGTGCGCTTTCTCCAAAAGATTGACAAGTGGAGCTAGAAGGAACGCCAAAAGAACTGCCAGAGCAATTGGAACCAGGACGGACCTGGCAAAATAAAGAGCAGCGACGCATACGACGGCCGTTACGACCGGAGGAAAGCTGGCCGAATCTCTGGTTGTTCTATTCGCCATAAAATAGACTGATAATCCAAAATGCCAAAACTACATTTTCCGCGCCCGCCATTCCTCCCAGTCTTTGGACACGACTTGCGCCATGTCCTTCGCCGCC
>JBEKSN010000075.1:0-15097 GCA_049517055.1 Candidatus Acidiferrales bacterium
GTTGCTGTTATGCGCAGCGGGTCCTGCCTTGCGCTCGGACTTCCGTATCCTTAAGATGGTTTTGATCAGCATGGCTAGCGGAGCAATGAAGGATCCCAAAAATTCGAAGCAGGAAAAGAGCCGCCCTCGCTCAGAGGAGCTTTTCGAGCGCGGGAAGAAAACGCTTGTGGGCGGAGTGAACAGTCCTGTCCGCGCTTTCCGCGCCGTCGGCGGAACGCCGTTGGTAATTGATCACGCCAAGGGCGCGCGTCTCTTTGACGTAGATGGCCGCGAATACATCGACTTCGTTTGTTCCTGGGGCGCTTTGATTCTGGGACACGCGCATCCGGATATCGTCTCCGCCATTTCCGACCAGGCTTCTCGCGGCACTAGCTTCGGCATGACTTCGCCGCTCGAAATGGAACTCGGCGAGAAAATCGCGGGCGCAATTCCGTCGGTCGAAATGGTACGCTTCGTCAACTCGGGAACCGAAGCCGCAATGTCTGCCGTTCGTCTTGCGCGCGCATTCACCGAACGCGATCTCATCATTAAATTCGAAGGCTGCTACCACGGGCACTCCGACGGATTCCTCTCCGAAGCCGGCTCCGGCCTCGCCACGCTTGGAATCTCTGCTTCTCCCGGGGTACCGAACGCGTTCGCCAGCCTAACGCTGAATTCTCCCTACAACGATTTGGAAGCCATCGAAAATCTCTTCAAGCAGCATCCTGGAGAAATAGCAGCGGTGATCGTCGAGCCGGTAGCCGCCAATATGGGAGTTGTTCCGCCGGCTCCCGGCTTTCTCGAAGGCCTGCGCGCCATCACCAAAAAAGAAAAGGCCCTGCTCATCTTCGACGAAGTCATTACGGGTTTCCGCTTGGCTTACGGGGGGGCGCAAAGCGTTTACAAAATCGACCCCGATCTCACAGTAATGGGGAAAATAATCGGAGGCGGCCTTCCCGTAGCGGCGTACGGCGGCAAACGCAACATCATGGAGCGGGTCGCGCCGCTCGGACCCGTCTATCAGGCCGGCACGCTTTCCGGTAATCCTCTCGCCATGCGCGCTGGACTTGCCACGCTGCCCAAACTCGAAGCTCCCGGGTTTTATGAGGACGTGAATCGCAAAACGCAGCGCCTCGCGGATGGGTTGCGCACCGCCCTGAAAGATGCAAACGTGCAGGGTCAAGTGAACGTCGCGGGTTCTTTGCTCACTATCTTTTTTACCGACCAGCCGGTTCGCAATTATGCGGACGCAAAAAAATCCGACTCAGCCTGCTTTGCCGCTTTCTTTCAGGAAATGCTCAACCGCGGTATCTTCATCGCGCCTTCGCAGTACGAAGCGCTTTTCGTCTCCGCCGCACACACCGATGCTGACATCGATCGCGCCATTGCAGCGGCCCGCGAGAGCATCGCGTCCATGCAGGGAAACTAGAAGGCAGGAAACCTCAGAGCTGAATATTGCCGCGCGTTAGCAGGCTTTCAGCCAGCGCGCGACGTCCTTCGCGTGATACGTTAGGATTATTTCCGCGCCCGCTCGCTGAATTCCGGTAAGAATCTCGAGCACGATGCGCTTTTCGTCCAGCCAGCCACGTTGCGCCGCCGCTTTCACCATCGCATATTCCCCGCTCACGTTGTAGGCCGCCACCGGAACGTCGAATTTGTCCCGCACGCGCTGGATGACATCCAAATACGGCATCGCGGGCTTCACCATAATCATGTCCGCGCCTTCTTCCAGATCCAGCGCGACTTCCCGCAGTGCCTCTCGCGCGTTCGCAGGATCCATCTGATAACTTCGCCGGTCGCCGAATTGTGGAACGGACTGCGCTGCCTCTCGAAATGGACCATAAAATCCCGAAGAATACTTTGCGGCGTAAGAGAGTATGGCTACGTTCTCGAATCCGTTCTCGTCGAGCTTTTGGCGGATCGCGGCTACCCGGCCGTCCATCATGTCCGAGGGCGCGACGATATCGGCGCCCGCGCGTGCGTGCGAAAGCGCCGCATCGGCCAGCAATACCAGGCTTGGGTCGTTCAGCACTTCTTCGCCTTTGATCACACCGCAGTGCCCGTGGCTCGTGTATTCGCACAGGCACACATCCGTCAGGACGATCAGGTCCAGCTTTGCCTTTCGTATCGCCTCAATCGAACGCTGCACCGCTCCGTTGGCGTCGTAGGCCTCCGAAGCAAGCTCGTCCTTGTGTTCGGGCAAACCAAAAAGAATTACTGCGGGGATTCCCAGGGCCGCGACTTCGCGGCATTCTTCGACGATTTGATCCACTGATTGCTGATAGATGCCGGGCATGGAGCTGACTTCGGTGCGGATGTTCTTGCCCGGGCAAGCGAACATCGGATAAACAAGCCCGCTCGTAGTGAGACGCGTCTCGCGAACCAACCCACGGAGGGCCTCGGTGCGCCGCAGGCGTCGCGGCCGATGTACCGGAAACGTCATGCGCGCCTCGCTGCAGAATTCCGACGCTGATAAAACTTTGCAATCGAGTCCGCCAGGCCTGCTGCAGAAGATTCGTTGGCTTCGATATCCACCCGCGCACCGTCCTCGCGCAGAGCGCGTGCCGTCGTCGGACCGATCGCCGCGAATTGCACTCGGCTCGAAAGTTCGGCAAGCTCCGCCGCGCCGACGCATTCAGACAAAAAGCGGAATGCAGAGGGGCTGGCGAATACAATCGCATCAACCCCTGCGTCACGGATACTGTTTAGAATCGCCGGATCAAGCGACACAGGCGCGGAGGTGCGATACGTTACGATCTCAGTCACTTTCGCCCCAGCTTCTCGCAGAGCATTCGGCAAACGATCGTCGGCGCGGTCACTTCGGGGCAAAAGAATCTTGCGATCGCCAATCGCGCCCCACAATTCTTTAGCCAGCGCGTCGCCGCTGTGATTTTTCGGAATCGTATCCACTCGAAATCCTTCAGCGGCTGCTGCCGTGGCAGTCGCAGGCCCAACCGCTGCTACCAGAGGCCGCGGCGCTTGCAGCGCAGCCACCTTCAAACCTAATTCAGCAATCCGCCCGCAGAAGAATCGTACCGCATTCCGGCTGGTAAAAAGAATCCAGTCGAATTCGGCGAGACGCCGCAGCGCCGCGTCGAGCGCTTGCGAATCTTCTACCGCGGCAAAACTCACCGTTGGCAACAGCAGAACTTCGGCACCCAGCGCTTCGAGTGAATGCGCCAGCTCGTGTGCCTGGTCGGTCGCGCGGGTGACTACCACGCGCTTCCCCGCCAGCGGTTTCTTAACTGCGTCCAACGGAACGCCCCGCCAGCCGCAGAATCCTGTCCGCGCCCGCTTCAATCAGAATTTGGCCGAGCCTAACGCCGAGCTCTTCGGCTTCTTCCGGGCGTCCGCGCAAGTCCTTGCGCACAAATTCTTTTCCGTCGGCAGAAAAGACACAAGCTTCCAATCGCAATTCGCCGTTTTCCCGCCGGGCCCAGGCACCAAGCGGAACCTGGCAGCCTCCTTCGAGTTCGCGCAGCAATGCCCGTTCCGCCGTCACAGCCTCGTGGCTTTCGGGTTCGTCAAGCGCAGCGACAAGCCGCAATGTTTCACGATCGTCGGCGCGCGTTTCAATTCCGAGGGCACCTTGCCCTACGGCGGGCAGCATAATTTCCGGCGGAAGAATCTGCGTAATCTTGTCGCTCACGCCCAGGCGGTTCATACCAGCGGTCGCGAGGACGATTGCGTCAAATTCGCCCGCTGCAACTTTCTTAAGCCGGGTGTCCACATTGCCGCGCAAATCGAGCAATTCGAGATCGGGCCTATGATGCCGAAGCTGAGCTTGCCGGCGAAGGCTGCTGGTGCCCACGCGCGCGCCAGAGGCGAGATCTTTCAACTTGGCGCCGTCGCGAGAAATCAGGCAGTCGCGCACGTCCTCTCGTTTTGTTATCGCGGGGAATACAAGTCCCGCAGGATTCTCCGTGGGGACATCTTTCATGCTATGAACCGCCAGGTCCGCAGTTCCAGCTAGCAGCGCTTCTTCCAATTCCTTGATGAAAATACCTTTCGTCCCAGCCTGCTCGCTCACCTGCGCCACCGAAGCACCCTGAAATTTGTCACCCGAGGTGCGAATGCGGATCAGCTCGGATTCGATGCCGTGCAACTGCGAGACGTTCGCGAATGTGATTCGCCTGCCAGAGCGCGAGTGCACTACCGCGCGTCGCGATGCGCAACAGCTTCACTCCTTGTCCTCATCCAGCCCGAAAAGGTGGCGCAGAGCCTCCAGGCCTGCCAGGCGTCCCCGCATGCCCCGGCCATGGCGAACCTTCTGGGACGGCTGCTCGAGCACGCGTTCGATCAATTCCTCGGTAATATGCGCGATGCGCGCGCGTTCGTCCGGCGAGACGTCTTCCATCTCCGCCAGTTTTTCGCGAATCAGCAACTCGCGCTGCTTATGAAATTGGCCGCGAAGATCGTCAACAATGGAGCCGGCTTCGAGCGCGGCGCGCCAGGCTTCGAATTTTGCGATGTGCTCGGAAATAATAGCTTCCGCGCGAGGAATTTCGGCTTCGCGGGCTTTCTTGTTCTGCTCGACGATTTCACCAAGGTCGTCGATATTGTAAAGATAAAGATTGTAAAGCCCAGCCGCCTCAGGAGCGACATTTCGCGGAACTGCGAGATCCACTACGAAAACCGGGCGCCCGGAGCGAGCGGCGATGGCGCGCTCCAAAAGTTCACGAGAGAGGACCGGACTAGCGGAACTGACGGACGTGACGAGAATGTCTGGAAGCCCTAGTACCGACTCGAGCGACTCCCACGCCACAGCCTCTCCGCCTACTTTCTTTGCAAGCTCCGCTGCGCGGTCGAACGACCGATTAACCACGCGCAAGCTGCCGATGCCGCGATTGCGCAGGCACTCAATCACTTGCTCAGCGACGTTCCCGGCTCCCAAGATCAACGCAGAGTGTCCTTTGAGGTTTCCGAAAACTCGCTCGGCAAGCTTCACTCCCGCAAGCGCGACGGACATGGGCCGCGCGCCCACTTCGGTCTCGCTGCGCACGCGCTTGCCTACTTCCAGCGCGCCTTGAAAAACGCGATTCAATACCGGGCCGGTAGCGCCATGATCGAGCGCCTGGCTATAAGCCGTGCGAAGCTGGCCCAGAATTTCGGCTTCGCCCAGCATCATCGAGTCAATTCCAGCAGCTACGCGAAAAAGGTGGCGAACCGCGTCGGGTCCGGCCCAGCGGTAGATACGCCCTGCGAGGTCCGCGCTAGGGATGCGATGAAAGGACCTGAAATAATCTTCCATCGCTTCCGCGGGTGTCGGATGCGCGTCGCCCGGAACACCGTAGAGTTCGCTGCGATTACAGGTAGAGAGCACCACGGCTTCTTCGAGAATTCCAAGCTCGCGCAGTTCGTCCGCAGCCTGCAGCGCCTGTTGCGGAGTAAACGAGATGCGTTCGCGCAATTCGACGGGTGCTGTGCGATGGTTGCACCCGATCAGCGCGACTTGAATGCGAATCGCGCCGGACTGCCCCGAATTTGCTTTCGATAGCGAAGGCATCAAAAGAACCGGTGAAACTTTGTGAGATACAAATTGACGAACGTATAGCTGAACATCACAATCACGAAATTCACTGCGCATAACAACGCCGCGCGCGCCCCCCGCCAACTGGCGTTACGCGAGAGCAGCAGATAGGCCGCATAGACTACGACGATCGCAAACGTGACGATTACCTTTGGATCGCCGAACGAATAAGTGCCTCTGAGCCGATGTTCCCAAACAAATCCCATACTCGCGCCGAACGCGAGCGCCACCAGGCCGACATACACGCTGCTGCGGGCCATGCGGTCCAGCACGTCGAGCGCCGGAAAACGCCAAAACGCAGCGCCCAAACGCCGCGAACGCAATACCCGGTCCTGCACCAAATAGATCAGGCTCAGCACGAAGGACAGCGCAAAGGCCGCATAGGCCCAGGTGTTCAGTGTTACGTGAAAAGCAAACAACGGCCCGCGCGCCTGCACGCGAGCTGGCGGCGCGGCCGCTGTAATGAAGCCGAGAGCGGCGACCCATGCGACAAGCAACAGGGTCACAAACGCGCCAACAGATCGCTGGCGATGGAATATTTCGAGGCCGATATAGGTGATACCTAGAAGCCAGGCGAAGAGGGACATGGATCCATACAAGTCATCGTACGGAACGGACTGAATCACGCGCGAACGCTGGTAAAGAGAAAAGTATTGCGCCACGATTCCAGAGGCGAGAAGCAGAGTGGCCAGCCGCCCAACCCAAATATTGGGCGCATACAAGATTCGGGCGTAGCAAAGAAAGCTCGCCAGGTAAAGTGCCAGGCTCAGATAGCCCAGTTGCTGTGCCATTTAGGGTGGAGGCTCCCCGTTTGCCCAAGCATTATACCGCCAAACAGGCCCGACGCGGCTTGTAGGCCACGATAAGCGATAGGGGTAGGGGGCGTGCGGCCCCGTAAGCCATCTGTTATCATGGCACAGGACTTATGTCTCAGACGACACGCGCTGGCGTAACGCGAAAGGAACTTTTTCTGCGAGCTTGCCGATTCGAACCGGTCGAGCGCGTTCCTGTATGGATCATGCGACAGGCTGGACGTTATCTCCCAGAATATCAAGCCGTGAGAGCGCGGCACTCGTTCCTGGAGATCTGCAAGACGCCCGAGTTGGCGGCCGAAGTGTCATTGCAGCCGTTCCGCGTGCTGGGCGTCGATGCGATCATTGTTTTCTCGGACATTTTAATTGTGGCAGAAGCGATGGGCATGCCGTTGGATGTACCGGACTCCGGACCAGTGCTCTCAAGTCCCGTGCGGGATGCGGAGGCGGTGCGGCGGCTGCGGGAATTCGATCCTGAAACTGAAACAAAGTTCGTTGGCGATGCGATTCGCGCCATTTGCCGCGAGGCCGGACAGGATGTGCCCGTAATCGGATTTGCTGCCGCCCCTTGGACGCTTGCGTGCTATATGATCGAAGGCCGGACGCGCGGTGACATTTCGCATGCGAAAGAGATGCTGCGTACGCAGCCTGCCTTGGTGCGCGAGCTGCTCGAACGGATTGCGCGCGCGACAGCAACCTATTTGCAAATGCAGATTGCGGCCGGGGCCGCGGTAGTTCAACTTTTCGATACTTGGGCAGGTGAACTTACGGAGCGCGAATACAAAGAGTTTGAGCTGCCGGCCACGCAGAGCGTTCTGGACTCCCTCGCTAAATCCAGCGGCAGCCAAGGTGTACCGAGGATTCTATTCGCAAAAGGCTCGGCACATTTGCTCGAAAGCTTGGGACAATCCGGAGCAGACGTGATTAGCATAGATTGGCGAACGGACCTCGCGGAGGCGCGACGCAAGTTTGGCCGTCGCGTGGCGTTGCAAGGAAATGTTGACCCTACAATTTTGCTCGGCGCCGAAGCGGATATTCGAGAGGCTGCGCGAGCCGCCGTCCAGAAAACGGGCGGCCTGGGGCACATTCTGAATCTGGGCCACGGAATTTTGCCCACAACGCCCGTGGCCAATGCCAAAGCATTTGTGGAAGCAGGGCAGACAGCGCCGATACCCACACCGGCCCAGACCAGCAGCGCGGACTAAAGATGGCCTACGACGCAACAAAACTCGGCGAGAAATTCGAAATCGCACAGATTTCAGATGCGATTCTCGAAAAATATAACCGGCCGGGCCCGCGCTATACGAGTTATCCCACCGCGCCTGTGTGGAAGGATGATTTCGGACCGGACGATCTCGAGAAATATTATGCGCGCGCGGAACACTTAGGGACTCCGCTTTCCCTGTACATGCACATTCCCTTTTGCGAAAACCTCTGCTTGTTCTGCGCCTGCACGGTGTCCATACAAA
The DNA here is from genome assembly GCA_049517055.1 of Candidatus Acidiferrales bacterium. Taxonomy (GTDB): domain Bacteria; phylum Acidobacteriota; class Terriglobia; order Acidiferrales; family UBA7541; genus Palsa-295. The sequence continues at coordinate 7,791 of JBEKSN010000075.1, forward strand.
AAGACAAGAAAGTAGCCGTTCCCTACCTCGAGGCATTGAAACGCGAGATCGATCACGTGGCACAACGCGTTTCGCGGAAACGTCCGGTGATTCAATTTCATTGGGGCGGCGGCACACCTACCTATTTGTCCGTGGCGCAAATGGAAGACCTTTTTCAGTACACACACGACCGGTTTTCCTTCGCGCCCGACGCGGAGATTGGAATCGAAGTTGATCCGCGCGTCACCAGCCGTGCACAGCTGGAATCTTTGTGGCGGCTCGGGTTCAACCGGCTGAGCATGGGCATTCAAGACTTCCAGCCGAAAGTTCAGGAAACGATTCATCGCGTCCAGCCGTACGAGATGACCCGCGACTTGATCGTGGCCTCGCGAGAGATTGGATTTCAGAGCGTCAACATCGACTTAATTTATGGCCTGCCGTATCAAACCGCCGATAGTTTTCGGGCCACCATCGACCAGGCGTTGACGCTTCTGCCCGACCGCGTGGCCATGTTCAGCTACGCACACGTGCCCTGGCTTAAAAAACAGCAAGGCTCGTTCGAAGCTCATCTTCCCGAAGGAATGGAGAAATTCCGAATCTTCCGCGCGGGCCTGGAGAAATTCCTGAGCGCGGGATATCTATACATCGGCATGGACCATTTCGCGCGCCCCGGAGACGAACTGGCTATCGCCCAGCAAAACCGCACTCTGCACAGAAATTTCCAAGGCTACACGACGAAAGCGGGGGCCGATTTGTACGGCATGGGCGTGAGCGCGATTAGCTCGATTGGCGAAGCGTATGCGCAGAATCGGCGTGAGGTCCCCGCTTACGAATCGACTGTCGCAACGCGAGGAATTGCCACCATGCGGGGCTACCGGCTTTCCGCCGATGACGTATTGCGCCGCGCGGTGATTGGACGACTGCTCTGCCACACGGTGATTCCCAAGCACGAGGTGGAAGCGGAGTTCGGCATTGCTTTCGACGAGTATTTCGCTGCTGAGCTGCTTCGGCTGGAAAGCGCGCGCGACGAAGGACTCGTGGTTTTGTCCTCCGAGGACATCCGCGTTACTCCGCTTGGCCGAATTTTCATCCGCAATATTGCCATGACGTTCGATCGTTACCTGCACGAGCAACAAATGGACCAGCGGCCGCTCTTTTCCAAGACACTTTAGCGCACAGGAATCATGCCCGGTCCCAAACACGTCATCGTCATCGGCGCAGGGCTTTCGGGCTTGGCGTGCGCGTATCGACTGAACCAGCTTGGCGCCGAGGTAACCGTTCTAGAAGCCTCTGAACGCGCGGGCGGCCTTTTGGCCACGATTCTCAAGGACGGCTTTCTTTTCGAGTCCGGACCTCAGAGTTTTCAAGCCACGGAAATCCTGGTTGGTCTGATTCGGGAACTGGGAATCGAGAGTGAACTCCAGAAAGCAGACCCGAACGCGGCACGCTACATTCTGCTCCACGGCCGGCTACAGAAAATTCCCACTTCTCCGCAAGCGATGCTTACCAGTTCCCTGCTCGGCGCGGGATCGCGCTGGAGATTACTATCCGAGCCGTTTCGCAGGACCATCCCGCCAGCCGGCGAGGAATCCGTGGCGAAATTTGCGCGTAGAAAATTTGGGAACGAAATTTTGGAGTATCTCGTGGGACCGTTTGTTTCCGGTGTGTACGCGGGCGACCCCGAAAAACTTAGCCTGAAGGCGGCATTTCCTTCCCTCGACGAGTGGGAACGCGAATACGGCAGCGTGCTGCGCGGAGCAAAGAAAGCCCGCATGCGCAAAGGACCGAGCGCGCCTGAGTCGCTCTGCTCGTTTCGCCAAGGTGTGGCAACGTTGCCGCGCGCAATGGCTGCAAAACTTGGTACCGTTTTGCAGACACAAGCGAATGCGGTCTCCGTAAACCGTACCGGTCCCACGGGAAACGAATCGCACGAAGTTCGAATCGAGCGCCACGGCAGCTCGGACACGATTCAAGCTGCAGCGATTGTATTTTCCACGCCAGCATACGTGTCAGCGCACCTAATTGAACGGATCTCGGAGCACCTCGGCCATACGCTCTCCGGGATCGCCTACGCTCCTGTGGCCGTCGTTGCGGCCGGCTATTATCAGCAGCAAGTCGGCGAACCAATAAACGGGTTCGGCTTTCTTGTTCCGAGAAGCGAAAAACTGCACACCCTCGGCACAGTTTGGAACTCTTCACTCTTTCCCGGGCGAGCTCCCCGAGGGGCTGTGACTCTAACGAGCTTTACCGGCGGCGCTACGAATCCGGACATTGCCGCTGAGCCTGAAGAAGAAATCGCGAAAATCATTCAAAGTGAGAACGAACACATATTGAAAATTATCGGCTCGCCCGTAACATCCGCCGTGTGGAAATACCCGCGAGCGTTGCCCCAATACAACCTGGGACATGGGCACGTGGTGGAAGCGATCCGTGATGCGGAGCGCCTGCTGCCCGGAATATTCTTCGCCGGAAATTATCTGGAGGGGCCGGCTATCGGCAAGTGTGTGGAAAACGGATTTCAAACCGCGGAAGCAGTTCAAAATTATTTGCAGACCAAAGCCTAAATCGTAACGTTCCGGATGACAACAACAGCGGACCGATTAAGCATCCGAGAGCGGCCGTTTGTGGCGCATGTTCAAGCGCACGCGGCGCCGCTCGCCGGCCTCGCGAAATCGCCGCCGATCGTCTTCCGTTTCCAGGATCAGCGGAGGAACCTCGTGCGGCTGCCGGTTTAAATCGATGGCCACGAAGGTGACGTACGCGCTGCTGGTGTGTTTGCGCTCACCGGTCAGAATATTTTCAGAAAACACTTTCACGCCCACTTCCATCGAGGTTCGAAATACCCTGTTGACGCTGGATTTCAGCACGATGATTTCGCCGACGCTGATTGGGAACCTGAAATCGAGGTAGTCCACCGAAGCGGTTACAACGTGGCTATTCGAGTGGCGATGGGCCGCCAGTGCACCGGCAATGTCGATGAAGTGCATCACTCGCCCGCCCAGCATGTTACCTAAGGCGTTCGCGTCGTTCGGAAGCACTGCTTCGACCATTTCGGACATCGAAGCGCTCACCGGCTTGCCGGGAAGCTGCGAATGCGATGCCGGCCTTTCTTGTTTGGCCCCATTTGGTTTTGTCAGCTTGGGCATTCGCGAAATGCTCCCGGGATTTTGCACGCGCTCAGCGCTTGGCGAGCGTCTTTAACCCCGCTATAATACTCGCTTCCAACCTATGACCCAAACACAGAAGTCGCGGCGGGAAATTCTGGAGCAATTTGTTGCTGATAAACCGACGGATGCGTTCGCGCGTTACGGCTTGGCGCTTGAATGCGCCAAGACCGGCCAGGACGAAGCCGCCAACGAGAACTTCAAGAAGCTTCTCGAAACGAATCCGAATTATGTGGCGGGATATTATCAGTTTGCTCAGTTTTTGGCTCGAATCGGCAAGCTCGACGATGCACGCAAGCTGCTTTCTGATGGAGTCGTCGTCGCCCAGAACGCCGGCGATATGCATGCCAGAGATGAAATGCAAGCCGCGCTGGCGTTATTGCGCTGAACGCTTTCGGGATACGGGCCGCACACCATGAGACCCACGCGCATACCCCTGTTTCCTCTCGAAGTGGTTCTCTTCCCCGGCATGCCCCTGCCACTCCATATTTTCGAGCCGCGCTACAGAATAATGCTCGCCCGCTGCATCAATGAGAAAATCGAATTCGGAATTATTCTGGCCTTGGGAACAGAACTCTCAAAAATCGGATGCACTGCTGAAATTGTGGAGAAGCTGAAGGAATATCCGGATGGGCGCGTGGACATCCTCTGTGAAGGACGCGCTTTATTTCGCCTGATCGAAGTGCTGGATGAAAAAGAGTACCAGGAAGCCATCGCGGATTACCTGCCCGAGGATATTCTTCCCCAAGATTCCGAGCAGGAAGCGCAGTTGATCGAACGGTTTCAGATCTGCCACAACCTTGTTTTCGGCCAGCCTTGGGTGGCGTCCAGCCGCGACACCGAGCTCTCACTTGCATTCCAAATGGCAGCGCGTTTGCCGCTTGAGCTGGAAGCGAAACAGAACCTGCTTGAGATTCCGGAAGAGAGCGCTCGCCAGGCTTTTCTATTGCTCCGAATCAACGAGCTTCTGCCACAACTGGCGCAAAGGCAGCGTTTGCGGAAAATTGCGGGCGGAAACGGCCACGGCCTAAATTAGGTCCTTCTAAACGAAATTATGCTCACGCCTCACGTTCCTCTATAATGAGTCTCAAGCGCTGATTTCCGGCGCCGCATCTTCTTGGAATAAATGGGGCCCTCATGACTTCGCTGCCAAAGACTCTTGGCGAACTTCGCCGAAGCAATTGGTCGGAAGAGAAAGTCGCGCACCGGTCGGTAAGACAAGAACTGCGCGAAAATCTGCTGCAGAAGATGGAAAAGGGCGAGCCGCTTTTCGCGGGCCTGCACGGCTACGACGATACGGTGATTCCGCAAATCATCAATGCCCTGCTCTCACGCCACCATTTCATATTGCTCGGCCTGCGCGGGCAGGCTAAATCGCGAATCTTGCGCGGACTGTCCGGGTTCATGGACGCGCAGGTGCCTGTGGTCGAAGGTTGCGAAATTCACGACAATCCTTACGCCCCGCTCTGCCGCGCTTGCCGCGAACGCATCGCGTCCGAAGGAGATGCTACGCCTGTAGGCTGGCTCGGCCGCGAGCATCGCTACGTGGAAAAGCTAGCAACTCCGGATGTGACGATCGCGGATATGATTGGCGACGTCGATCCGATCAAAGCCGCCCGCGGCGGTCGGAATCTTTCCGACGAATTGACCATTCACTACGGCCTGCTTCCCCGCGCCAATCGCGGAATTTTCGCTATCAACGAGCTGCCGGACCTGGCCGGAAAAATTCAAGTGGGCCTTTTCAACATCATGCAGGAAGGAGACGTGCAGATTAAGGGATACCCGGTCCGCATGGCTCTCGATGTTCTCCTCGTGTTCACTGCGAACCCGGAGGACTACACTGCTCGCGGGAAAATTATCACGCCGCTGAAAGATCGCATCGGTTCTGAGATTCGCACGCACTATCCCGCCACGCTCGCGGAAGGCATGTCCATAACATCGCAGGAGTCATGGACCAAGCGTGAGGCCAAACCAACCGCCGAATTGCCAGATTACATTCGTGAGGTGGTGGAGGAAATTGCATTCCAGGCCCGCGAGGATAAGCGCATTGACCGCAGGTCGGGCGTGAGCCAGCGCCTTCCGATCAGCACACTCGAAAACGTGCTGAGCAGCGCGGAACAAAGGGCCATACGAAGCCATGACTCCAAGGCTATCGCGCGCGTTTCGGACGTGTATGCCGCGATTCCCTCCATGACCGGCAAATTTGAATTGGAGTACGAGGGCGAACTTCGCGGCGCCGAGAATATAGCGCGCGAACTTATTCGCGCAGCAGTGGGAAAGACTTTCACCAAGTATTTCACCGGTGCAAATTTCCAACCCGTGGTGCAGTGGTTCGAACTCGGCGGCGAACTCAAGGTGCCGGTAAACGCTTCCAGTGCGGAGCTGATGGCGCAACTGAAAAAAATCCAGGGACTCTTTGACAATCTGCCCGCCCTCGATGTGGGCGCGAAAGACGATCCTGCCCTCGTCACGAGTGCGGCGGAGTTCATTCTCGAAGGCCTGTGGGCGCACAAACGCATCAGCCGCAGCGAAGAGCGCGGCTACTTCGCCGATGCCCGCAAGGCTTCCGAGCCGCGGGATCCTCGCGAACCTTCCAGCCGGATGCCGCGACGCCAGTTCAATTAGATTTCGCTGAGAAAATTGTATGAAATACGTTCGCTATTCAAAATACGCGCCCGGCGCCGCAGACGACATCGACCTTCAAGAATTGATGAGTCGCCTCTCGGACTACCTGCTTCAAAGTGGGTTTGAATCTCAGTATGGCATCTATGAGATGGACAGCGAGCGTTCGCGCGAGCAAATCATGGATGACTTGCGCGAGGCGATTTTGCGCGCTCTGCAAGAAGGCGACCTTGTGCCGCCCGAGATGATGGAACAAATGCTCCAGAATCCGGACTTGTCGCAAAACCAGGAGTTGCGCGACCTGATCGAGCAGATCATCCAGCGCATGGAAGCGGAAGGCTACATTTCACAGCCGAACCAGACAGCACAGGTCACGCCGCCTCCCACGGAAACACCTGGCGGCCAAGTTGGAGAACAGCAGCCTCACACCGAAGCCCGATTTGAGATCACCGACAAAGCCCTCGATTTTCTCGGCTTCAAAACGCTGAAGGATTTACTCGCCTCGCTGGGCAAGAGCAGCTTTGGCCGGCACGACACGCGCGACCTCGCCACCGGAGTGGAATCCGGCGGCTCCTCGAAGCAGTATGAATTCGGCGACACGCTGAACATGGACATTAGCGGAACACTTTTCAATGCCGTGCAGCGCAATGGCGCAACCATTCCTATCGAGCTCGATTACCCCGACTTGATGGTGCACCAGTGCGAATACCAAAGTTCCTGCGCTACCGTGCTGCTGCTGGATTGTAGCCACAGTATGATTTTGTACGGAGAGGACCGCTTCACGCCGGCGAAGCGCGTCGCGCTGGCGCTCTCACACCTGATTCGCACGCAATATCCGGGCGATTCGCTGCACTGTGTGCTGTTTCATGACAGCGCGGAGGAAATTCCTCTTGGCAAACTGGCGCGCGTGCAGGTGGGGCCGTACCACACCAATACGCGCGAAGGACTGCGTTTGGCGCAGAGAATTTTGTCGCGACAGAAGAAAGACATGCGCCAAATCATCATGATTACTGATGGCAAACCCTCGGCATTGACGCTCGAGGACGGCCGCATTTACAAGAATGCCTTCGGGCTCGACCCGCTCGTGGTTACGCAAACGCTCGAGGAAGTGGCGAAGTGCAAACGCGCCGGCATTCTGATCAACACCTTTATGCTTGCCAGCGATTACAGCCTCGTCCACTTCGTGCAGAAAATCACGGAGCTCTGCCGCGGCAAGGCATACTTCACGACGCCGTACACTCTTGGGCAGTACCTGCTGATGGATTACGTCGGAAAGAAAACGCGGAATATCCACTGAGCCTGACTCAGCCGTGATTTAGGAAATCGATCGGTGGCGCATGGGTTTTAGAAATTACATACGGACACTTCGCGGAGGGAAAACTATGGGGGCTTTACCGCGCGGAAAAACCGCTCCGCCGATTTCTCTGGCAGATTCGAGCGGCAAGAGACTATCGCTCGCCGAAGCATTGAAGAGGGGCCCGGTCCTTGCTGCGTTCTTCAAGGTTAGCTGCCCGACCTGCCAGTTCACCATGCCGTTCCTTG
>JBEKSN010000076.1:0-14751 GCA_049517055.1 Candidatus Acidiferrales bacterium
TCCCATCAGACGCGTCATAATGCGAATGCCCGTTTCTCCGAGGTAGCGCCGCACGCGATCCGCTCCCGCCAAGACCAGATACGAAACAAACGACACAAGAAGAATAGTTGCGCAAATCACACCGTATTGCCATATGGCGTGCGATTCGCCGACTAAAACCATCACGGTTGAAATTGCTCCGGGGCCGGCCAGCATCGGCATGCCTAAAGGAATGATGCTCGCGTCGGCTTTGGTCGTGCCGTCCTGAGTTTCTTCCGGTGTAACCTTGGTGGTGGACTGGCGCGCTTGCAGCATGTCCAATCCAATCCGCATCAGGATGATGCCACCGGCAATCTTAAATGCCGGCAAGGTGATTCCAAACATTTTGAAAATCAAGCTGCCGGCCAGAGCGAACGAACTCAGCACAATCGCGCAAGTCCACGCGGCCCGGCGCGCCACTTGCCTGCGTTCGGATGTGGACGAATCTTCCGTGACAGAAACAAACATCGGAATCACGGTGAACGGATCAACCAGAAAGAATACGGACGTTACCGCCAGAAGGATGAATTCGAGGACCACTGTGGAATTCGCGCCCATTTCCGTATGCCGTTTTACCCTGCAAAAAGTGGCAGCGCCAAGGTAGCATTTTTGCACGGAAGTTTATAGCGCTCTGGCCCGTTCTTTTCGCGAGCTAGTTGGGCGATGGCGGCTGGGGCTGGGCGGGCTTCGGAGCGGTTGCGGGAGCGGCTGAGGGTGCTGCCACGGCGCCTTCTTCCGGCTGATTGTGGGGCTTGAAGTCCGTGGAGCGAATCACCAGCCGCAGCGGCAGCTCTTCATCATCGGGGCCCTTGACGAAATCATCGGAGCGCGTATACGTGGGCAGCCAATATTTTCCCTGAAAATTCTCGCGGTAGGTTTCAAACATGGTGAAGGGCAGGCTTGTTCCGTTGCCAGAAATTTCACTCACAAGCTTGCCATAGCTCTTTACGATCGCAAAGTCGTGATCGTCCACCCAGATGAGTCCTTCAAAAAATCGCTGTTTGCGACTCAACAGCTTCGGCTTGACTTGAAAGACGTAGGTGGTCAACTGATCGAGTTTTTCCTGTCCGGCATATTTAAAATTGTAGTTCGCGATTTCACGCGAGGTGAGAGAAAAAAGCGGCAAGGTCGCAATCGTGTGCACGTCCTCCAGCGAGAAATGCTCCACCTTCAGATCGGATTCAGGCTGCTTGGCGACGCGCAAAAAGCGCTGGCCATCGGGACGCGTATAGACCTCGCCTGTCACGCTGAACTTTCCACCCGGGTCAAACATTTCCTCGATGCGAATTGTTTGCGTAAAGTCGTAGGTTTCGTACTTCTGCTTCATCACGTCTTCGTTGGCGGCTAGTTTCTGGATAATTTCCTGTTCTGGGACGGGAGGAGGCCCGGGATGCGGCTCCGATGGGAGGCGCTTCACTTCGTATTTTGGAGGAGGCGCGAGCGGCCCGGTGCTATCTTGCGCGCGGGCGCTTGCAGCAAAGAACAATAACAGTGTCGATGAAACTATGAATGAGAAGCGTCTTTTCATTACGCGTTCTTCCAAGACCTTTCTGAACCTTAGATGCAATTCCCTTTCCTCACGGTCAGGCGCGAGAGCCCTATTATCTCTATAATTTCGAAACTATCACATGGAAGGCTCCCGCGGTGGAAATGGCTGTTCCCCTGCAACGGGAATACGCAGATATTTCAGGCTAGGATGCGCCTGCGCCTCTGATAAAATCTGTCGTTCGCAATGTCCGAAAGTCCCATCCATGAAGGCCGAGAATCGTACCAGGCTCGTCGCTACCGCGTCAGCGGAAAGGTGCAAGGTGTGGGGTTTCGCTATTTTGCGAGCCGCGTGGCTCGCCAGTTGGGCGTAACCGGCTACGCAAAGAACCTGCGCGACGGCAGCGTGGAAGTCTATGCCTTCGGAACTGCCGCGATGCTTGCGGCGCTGCGCAAGGAACTTCAACGCGGGCCACGCTCAGCCGCGGTCTCAAACGTGACGGAAGAAGATGTGGCGATCGAGTCCAAATTCGAGCGCGGCTTTTCAATCGAACGCGATGATTTCTGAAATACGAAGGCATTTAAAGAGGAGACGATGGAAGACCTGAAAAAACTCATTCGCGAAATCCCGGATTATCCCAAGCCGGGAATCCTGTTTTACGACGTCACGACCCTGCTGAAGGATCCGAAGGGTTTCCATTCTCTCGTGGACCAGCTCTGCGAGCACTACAACGGGCAGAAAGTGGACCTCATCGCCGGAATTGAAGCGCGCGGATTCATTTTTGCTCCGGCGCTCGCGTACCGCCTGGGAGCGGGGTTCGTTCCGGTGCGCAAGCCGAAAAAGTTACCGTCGAAATGCGTATCCGTTACCTATCAGCTCGAATACGGAACGGATCAACTCGACATTCACGAAGACGCCGTCAAGCCGGGCCAGCGTGTGCTCGTTTGCGATGACTTGCTTGCCACCGGCGGCACGGCCGCAGCCGCCGTTAAGCTAATACGCCAACTCGGCGGAGAAGTTGTGGGCGCAGCTTTTGCCGTGGAGCTGAATTTTCTGAATGGCCGCGCGAAGCTTCCCGGCGTCGATGTCTTCTCCCTGTTGAAATACGACAAATAACCAGACCGCGGAATTGTGACGCCCCGTTCCGGGTCAGGCGCCTATTTCGTTTTCTACTTTGCCTTTTCGGATTTTTTTCCGGAACGTTGGCGGACGACTTCGAAGAGGACGACACCTGCGGCGACGGAAACGTTGAGGGCGCGGACCGGGCCGGTGGTGGGAATCGAGACGAGAAAATCGCAGCGCTTGCGTGTTAGCTCATGCAGGCCTTCGCCTTCGCTGCCTAGCACGATTCCGACTTGCCCTGAAAAATCCGCCTCGGTATATTTTTTCTCGGCGCGCTCGTCGAGTCCAATCAGCCAGTAGCCCGCTTCCTTCATTTCTTCCATGGCGCGAACGAGATTCTTCACGCGCGCCACGGGCAGATGCGCCAGAGCTCCAGCCGACGCGCGTTCAACGGTGTCGGTTAATCCAACGGCGCGCCGTTCAGGAATGACCACGCCATGCGCGCCCGCGGCAAGCGCGGTGCGAACAATCGCGCCGAGATTGTGCGGGTCTTCAATTCCATCGAGCAGGACGAGAAGTCCCTGCGGAGTCTTCGCCGCGAGCAAGTCTTCAAGTTCAAGCGCCGGCTTCGCTGCCGCCAGCGCGGCGATGCCTTGATGTTCCCGGGTACCGGCCAGCCGGTCGATCTGTGAGCGTTCTTCAAATCGCACCGGAACGCTTTTGGACCGCGCGAGCTGCACCACTGCTTCCACGCGCTCTCCGTGGCGGCCCCGAGCGATCACAATTCGATCGAGCGCGCGCCCTGCCGCCAGCGCTTCCTCCACCGCGTGAAACCCGGTGAGCCAGTTCATCATTCCCCTACGTCTCTCCCGAGGATCAGTTTTTCAATCGAGCGCGGCGCAGAATTCGAGCATGCGCTGCCGCGTGCTTTTCACATCAACCGCAAAATTCAGTTTTGCCGCTCCATCGAGCAGAAGAATCACGCGGTCAAGCTCGCCTGCCCCGGAGCTGCCCGACAGCGCAAGGCGAATCGGCTGAAACAATTCGCGGCTGCGGTATGGAGTTGCGGCCTTCATGGCCTCGACGATCGCCTTGAAGCGATCGGAATCCACGTCGCCGCGGTCTAGAATCAGGTTAGCGAGCTGCCGAATCACTTCTCTCGCACCGGAGCGCGCAAGCACGGCTTGGCTTTCATACTCTTTCAAAATTTCCGAAGCGTCATAGCTAAAAATCAGCTTCAGAAGTCCCGACCGGTTCGTGGAGTACGGCCCCAGAAGTTCTGCCGCCCGCGTGAGCCACTCCTGCAAGGAAGAGTCATCCCGAACTTCGGCGTTGGCACTGAGCCATCCGTGCTCACGAAGTATTGCAGCGACGTCCTCAGCGGTGAAAGCCTTCGCGGTCGTATTCGACTGGAGCGCTTCCGAGGGCGCATTAGAAGTCATAAGCAATTCTGTCGCAGTCGAAACACGGAAGGGGAACCGTCATCCTTCCAGCGTGGCGATAGTGTGGGCAGCGATGGCTTCCCCGCGACCGATTTCGCCGGTGCCTTCGTTCGTCTTCGCCTTCAGATTAATTTGCTCCGGCGCGATGCCCAGCGATTTCGCCAGCGCCGCGCGCATGGCCGGGAAGTGCGGACCGAGTTTTGGCCGCTCACAGATCACCACGGCATCGAGATGGCTGATGCGCAGATGGCGCTCGTCCAGCAGCTTCTTCGTGTGCTCCAGAAACAGGAGACTCGATGCGCCTTTCCACTTTGGATCCGTGTCCGGGAAATGCGTGCCAATGTCGCCGAGGCTAGCCGCGCCAAGCAGCGCGTCGCACAAAGCGTGCGCGAGCACGTCGCCATCGGAATGCCCGACCGAGCCTTTATCGAACGGGACTTCGACCCCGCCGATCATCAGCTTGCGCCCCTCGGCCAGCCGGTGCAAATCGTAGCCAATTCCAGATCGCGTCATTTCGGGCGGCGCTCCTGCTCGAGATAAAACCGCGCCAAGTCCATATCGGCGGGACGCGTGATTTTCAGATTGCGCTCGGAGCCGAGCACGACAAACACATCGTGCCCAAAACGTTCGACCAGCGAAGACTCATCCGACGCCGTGACGCCATCCTGCTGCGCCTTGCGAAAGGCGTCGCGCAACAGCGGATACGAAAATGCTTGCGGCGTTTGCGCCAGCACGATTCTTTCGCGCGGAATGGTTGATGTAATCAGCACGACGTCTTCAGGCAGGCTCGCGCGTTTTACTTCCTTCACCGTATCGATCGCCGGTATGCCGAGAATTGCCGCTCCGCGCGCACGAGCTTCCGCGATCACGCGGCCGATCTGTTCGGGAGTCACAAATGGCCGCACCGCATCGTGTACCAGAACTATTTCGGTTGCAGGGTCCACTTGCGCCAGCGCATTCGCGACGGATTGCTGGCGGGTGTCGCCGCCATGAACCACGCGGGCGGGTCGGCCCAGGGCAGCTTTGCCGACTTTGTCTTGCAATGAAACGATGTCGTCAGCGCGCGTAGCAATAAAAAAATCCGTGATTTCCGGACAAGCCGCCAGCCGCCGCAATGCAAAAATTACCAGCGGCATGCCGTCGAGTTCCAGAAACTGCTTTGGCGTTTCGGCGCCCATGCGGGTGCCGAGTCCGGCAGCAGGAATAATAGCGGCGATGCGAGTCATCGAAGGGCCAACAGTCTATCGCAATTGCAAGGGAAGGGGGAGAAAAGCCCGCGCCGCAAGCCGCACTTCAGGAGCGGCCCGGCTCGGGATACAGAGGGCGTGGCGGGCGCTCACCGCCCGGGCGATCTTCCACCGCCCGGGGACCAGACTGCGGTTCCGCAGGAGATTGCGTGACAGCCGAAATGGGACGCGGCGTCATCTGTTCGCCGCGTTCGTCGTAGCGCCCGAAGATCATTTTGCCGGCCGTCGTTTGATGCACGGACGTCACGGTGATGTCGATCGTTTTGTTGATCATTTTGCGCGCGCCGTCCACCACCACCATCGTGCCGTCGTCGAGATACGCCACGCCTTGATTATATTCCTTGCCTTCGCGCAGTATGAAAACGCGCATGCTCTCGCCCGGCAGCACCACGGGTTTCAACGCGTTGGCCAGCTGGTTGACATTGAGGATTTCGATGCCCTGCAGCGTTGCGATTTTGTTCAAGTTGTAATCGTTGGTGACGATTTTTGCGTTGTGGCGCTTGGCCAGCTCGATGAGCTTCAAATCCACTTCCGGCACTTGCGGGAAATCCTCATCGACGATCTGCACTTCCAGATGCGCCATTTTCTGGATGCGCTGCAGCACTTCCAGGCCTCTGCGGCCGCGCTGGCGTTTCAACGGATCCGCCGAATCCGCGACGAGTTGCAGTTCATGCAGGACGAATTGAGGAATGATCACCGTGCCATCGAGGAACTGCGCGTCAGCGATGTCGGCCACTCTGCCGTCGATAATCACGCTGGTATCCAGCACTTTGAAGGAATGCTTCAAGCTGCGCTCGCTGCCGAACAGGCCGCCCAGCGCCTGCAGATTGAGCATGTCGCCTTTATTCGCGCCGAGGATCAGGCCGATATAAGCCATCACCAGAAAAGTAGCCAGGCTGAAGAACGAGCGCGTGCTCTCCGGCATGGAAGTGTGCGAAAGGACCAGTGTGGTGAAATAAGCGCCGACGATTCCGAGTATCGAGCCCGTGGCCGCGCCTATCAGCCGGCGCAAACTCGCGCGGCGAAGCCGGAGTTCAAAAAGGATGACGGCTATCGCGAACAGCAGCCCAACGGCTGATCCATATTCCTTGGAAACACTGAACGGACGAAAATGGAAGCCCGCGGCGACACAAATCGCGGTGAAGATGATGCGGATGCCAAGCATGTCCCAGAAGCTGCCGACGCTGTCTTGCGCGGCAAGGGCATGATTGTTTGTCTTCGAAGCAGGATTTTCCGAAGCAGGAACTGCCGGCGGACGGCTGGGTACGTTAGGAGGCCTTTGCATGGTTGCACCCTTATGAAGCTTATGAAAAAACAGCTACATTTTATTAATTCGGTATCTATGCTCTTTCGAGTACTCGGCTATATGAACTTTTTTAGGCGCCGAAATGAAAGTGAAAGCAAATATGAAAAGTTATAGACAGCACTATAACACCGGGGTGGAGTTCGAGCAATTGCTGCGCGGATTGGAGAGTCGTGGTAGGAACCGAATGGACCGTAGGACTAAAGGTAGAATTTTGGAACGCGACGGCCCAACGCGCAGAGCAGATCAGAGGTGACCGTGCCGATTTCGCGCGCCACCTCCGAAACTTCAATCGAAGCTTGGCCATCTTTGCCGTAGATCGTGACTACATCGCCCAGTTTTGCGTCCGGCGCGTCGGTTACATCAAGCATGGTTAAATCCATCGAGATCGTTCCGACCAGTGGGACTCGGCGTCCGCGCACCAGCGCCCATCCACGATTGGTTCGCGCGCGCACGATGCCGTCGGCATAGCCCGCGTTGATCACGGCAATCCGCGAAGGGCGGCTGGTGACGAAACGAGCTCCGTAACCTACGGCCTGCCCCGCCGGGACCTCGCGCAGCGAGATGATGCGCGCTCGCAGCGAGAGGCAAGGCTCCAGAGGCATCGCGCACATCACTTCCTGTTTTTTCTGCGGTGGGTCGAACGACTGATGGTAACCGTACAAAATTGCGCCGGGGCGAACCATATCTCCCCAGGTGCTCGGCCGCGCGCAAATTGCGCCGCTGTTGGCCATGTGCACAATCCCCGGGGAAACTCCCAGCGCGCGCATCCGGTCGAGGCAATCGCGGAAAAGCTGCTCCTGCACGGCGGTTTGTTCCGCGGTGAAATCTTCCGCCGAAGCAAAATGAGTGTAGGTGCCTTCGAGCCGGATGTGCGGACAATCGGCAAGCGCCAGGCAAAACGCGTCAATTTCATCCGGTGAAATCCCCAGGCGATTCATCCCCGTATTTATTTTCAGGTGGAAAGGTACGCGCGAAGATTTTCCGCGTGACTTGCCGCGGATGGATTTCGCCGCGCGCTCAATATGATGCAAGTCGTCCACGCGCGAGACGGTGGGCGTTAGCTGATTCTGTATCAGCCGTTTTTCCTCGCCGGGCCAGAAACCGGTGAGCACCAGGATGCGCTTGCGAATCCCCGCCTCGCGAAGCTCGATGCCTTCGTTCGCGCAGGTGACGCCGAACCATTCCGTCCCGGCCTTCTGCAGCGCTCTGGAAATTGGCACGGCACCCAGGCCATAGGCGTTTGATTTGACGACCGCGAGTATTTTTCGCTGCGCTCCCACGTGCCGCCGAATCACTCGCAGGTTGTGCAGGATGGCCTTGAGCGAAATCTCCGCCCAAACCGGCCGGCCCTCGAAATGGATGGCTTTCGGCATGGTCTTAAGAATGCCAGACTCCTTATTCGCCGCGCGAACGAAATCCGAATCAACCAATTTGGACGCGGCGTTTAGGTAAACATCCGGCAGGAGTAATTGCAGGTGGCAGGCCACTTCACGGAATGGAACACCTGGAACGCACGGCCGGGAATCGCGAGCAAAATGCAGAGGTTAGACGCGCCGCCATAGGCCAATCAAACGGTCCGGGCTAGACGTGTCACGTGAAACGCGGGTGCGGCGACACGTTTGTGGGCCTGCGGCAACGCTACTCTTCGCGGCTGGAAGTGCTCCAGGCATCCGGCGCGGCTTCTTCAAATCGCGTATGGCGCGCGAGGAAAACGAAATTCATGCTGCCCGTGGGGCCATTCCTCTGCTTGGCGATGATCAGCTCGGCCTTGGCGCGATCTTCTTCCGGCAAATCAGTCTTGTAGAAATTCGGGCGATTGATGAAGAGCACTACGTCGGCGTCCTGCTCGATCGCGCCCGATTCGCGCAGGTCGGAAAGTTGCGGCTTGCGGTCGTCACGCTCGGGTGCACGGGTTAACTGGCTCAGAACGAGAACAGGAACCTTCAATTCTTTCGCCAAGCCTTTCAGGCCGCGCGAAATGCTCGAAACTTCTTCCTGCCGGTTCGTTCCCCGCCCCATATGCGTGGGAACAACCAGCTGCAGGTAGTCCACAACCAAAAGCGAAAGGCCGCGGTCGCGTTTCAGCCGCCGCGCTTTCGCGCCAATTTCCATTACCGTGGAGGACGCGGAATCATCAATCCACAGCGGCGCGTCGGCAAGATTCGTGAGTGCTCCGGTAACTTTTCCCCAGTCGTCGCGGTTCATGTGCCCGGTGCGGAATTTGTGCGCATCCACACGAGCTTCGGAGGCCAGCAAACGCAACAGCAGCGATTCTTTCGACATTTCCAGGCTGAACACGGCCACAGGTTCGCGCAGGCGAAGGGCGACATTCTCAGAAATGTTCAGCGCCAGCGCCGTCTTTCCCATCGAAGGGCGCGCCGCCAGGATGATTAATTCCGACGGTTGCAACCCCGCGGTTTCGTTGTCGAGTCCGGGATAGCCGGTAGTAAGCCCGGTGATACGCCGGCCTTCGCTGAAAATCTTTTCGAGCCGTTCGTAATTATCGCGAACCAGCTCCTTGACGCCGATCAGCCCGACTTTTACCCGATCTTCGGCCAACTGAAAGATGACCGACTCGGCGCGGTCGAGAATGACGTCCGCATCATCGCCCGCGGCCAGCGCCTGCTCCTGAATCGCCGACGCGGAAAAAATCAAGCTGCGCAGCACGGCCTTTTCTTTGACGATGCGCGCGTAGTGCTCCACGTTGGTCACGCGCGGCAGACCATCCGCAAGCTGCGACAGGTATGCGATGCCGCCGGCAGCTTCCAATTCGCCGCGGCGCGAGAGGTCTTCCATCAACGTGACCACGTCGATGGCTTGCTGCTTCTCGCCAAGCTGAATCATGCGCTCGAATATCTGGCGATGCTGCGACAGGAAGAAATCCTCGGAGCGGATTTTTTCCACCGCGGCATTCAAGGCGTGGTTGTCCAGCAGAATCGCGCCGAGAATGCTGCGCTCGGCTTCGAGATTGTTCGGAAGCGGGCGTTCGATCGTGGAGTCAGCTGGCATAATTAATTGACCTTGGCCATAATTCGCTTTTTATTCGCCTCTAGTTTCGCTCAAGCCGCTCGCCGGCGCAATGCCTGAGTGAATTCGTTCTGTCGCTAGTTGGTTGCAAAAGGATTCTCGGATTGGAGCAGCCGCATTGTTGCCAGTATTTGCGCGAACGTCAATGACTCGAAGGCTGTGGACGCTTTCGGAAAAGTGGAAAACTCGCAATCGAAGATGGCGGCTGATTTCGGAGCGGGAGAAAAATAAAAAGGGCGCAGCGAGCTGCGCCCCCGGGAAAACAAAAAAATTGAAAACGCCGGTAGCCTACTCTTCTTTTCTTACCGTGACCTTAACGTTCGAAGTGATCTCGCGGTGCAGCTTCACGGGGATCTCGTAATCACCGACGACCTTAATGGGATCGGCCAGCGTGATCTTGCGCTTGTCGATGTGATAGCCCTGGGCCTCCAGAGCTTCGGCGATGTCGGCCGAAGTTACGGAGCCGAAGAGTTGTTCGTTCTCGCCCGCTTTGCGCGTAAACGCCAAGGAAACTCCCTGCAACGAGTCAGCCAGCGTCTGCGCCGCGCCCTTTTCCGTCGCTTCCTTCTTCGCAAACGAGACGCGCATACGTTCCAAGCGCTTCATGTTGCCGGGCGTAGCTTCGATGCCGAGCTTGCGCGGCAACAGAAAATTGCGCGCGTAACCCGCCGCCACGTCCACCAGTTCTCCGCGGTTTCCTAGCTTCTCCACATCTTCCTGCAAAATGATTTGCATAACGTTCCTCTCAAATCTTCTCAGTTAATTTCTATTCATCACTCTCACACGCCGAAGCGTGTCCGCAACGGCGAACTCTTACAGTTCTGCCGCAAACGGCAGCAGCGCGATGTTCTGCGCGCGCTTGATTGCCACTGTGAGCCAGCGCTGGTGACGCGCGCAAGTTCCGGTCATGCGGCGCGGAAGAATTTTGCCGCGTTCCTGAATGAACGGCGCCAGAATCTCAGCCTTCTTGTAATCAATGAAATCGGCCTTGTCCACGCAGAAGCGGCAAACCTTCTTCTTGCGAATGAAGTTGCGCTTGCCGCGCTTCGCGGGACCGCCGGGCCGCCCTCCGGGACCTCCGCCACCAGGCCCCGAAGACCGCGGGCCTCCTCCGCCTCCGGATGATCCATAAGACTGCTGTTGCGGTGCGTTTTCTTCTGCCATTCGATTTCTCCCTGACTGGAATCCTGAATAGATTATTTAGCTAGGCCGTGGGCGCTGCGGCTTGCGGTTCTGTCCCTGGCATTGGCGGCGCAGCCGGAACGGTCTTGCGTGGCCGGCGCGCGGCTCTGCGCTCGCGGTGCCGTTTCAGTTTGTCTTGCCGCTTCAATTCTTCGTCCAGACGCACGGTAAGATATTTCATCACCGGGTCGGCCACCTTCAGCCGGCGCTCGAGTTCTTTCACCACTTCGCCATGGCTCGAGCGAACCACCATGTACACGTAATACCCTTCCCGCAATTTCTGGACGCGGTAGGCCATGCGCTTGCGGCCCCATTTATTCACCGAGTCGATTTTGCCGCCTTTTTCGGCCGCCACGTGCTCCAGTGTGGTGATTACTTTGTCGATGTCCGCTTCCGGCGTGTCCGGGCGGCAGATAAAAATCAAATCGTACAAGCGCTCTTCCATATGTCCTCGATTTCCAGTTATCTATAAAACGGCTGCGACTGCTTGCTTCTCATTCCTATTCCGAATCTTCTTCCGGTTCCGAAGTATCCACGCGGCGGTTGAACCGCGCCATCGCATCGTTCGGGCCCTTGGTCAAAATTAAATCCACTGCTTCGGCGGCATCCGTCACCATCTGCGCCGCAATTTCCCGCTCGGGCTTGCGCATCGGGTTGAGCACGTAATCCGCGCGGTCACCCACCGGATGCTCCGGCTGGCATCCCATCCGTATGCGAATGAACTCATCCGTGCCGAGGGACCGGAGGACCGACCTGAATCCGTTATGCGTGCTGCCTACGCCGCGCTCACGAATCCTCAGCATGCCCCAGGGCAAATCCACTTCGTCGATCAGCAATATCATTTCCGCGGGAGCACATTCATACCGCTCGAGCAGTTCCCGCACGGCGGCTCCGCTCAAATTCATCATAGTCTGCGGCTTGGCCAAAACAACTTCCTGGCCCGCCACTTTGCCACGCCCCACATAAGACTTTGCTTCGGGCCGCGTAACTCTGATTCCCGCACGCTCAGCCAGACCATCCACCGCGAGAAACCCTAAATTGTGCGGCGTCCATTCGTATTGCGGTCCGGGATTGCCGAGGCCGACGATCAGTCTCATAAATTGGCCCCAACGTGCATCCCACTCTCCCGGCGCGTCCGCACAGACCGGGTGATTTACTTCTCCTTGCCCTTCTTCTCGGACTTCTCGGCCTTCGCGGGAGCTTCCGCGGCGGCTTCGCCTTCGCCCTCTTCTTCCTTCTTGCCCTTCTTGATGACTTCAGGCTCCGCTGCGGCTGTCTCTGCAGCCACGGCTGCTTCCGGAGTGGGCTCTTCTTCCTTCTTCAGAATCACGACGTGCGCCAGCACGCGAACCGGATCGGTAAGCAACTTTATTTTGTCGCGGTCAAACGGCAGATCGCTCGCGCGAAGCTGTTTGCCGATCAACATTTCGCTGACGTCTATTTTAAATTCCTCGGGGATATCGGCCGGCAGACATTCCACTTCCACTTCGCGCGTTACCATTTCGAAAACGCCGCCCTGCATCTTCACGCCTTGCGGCTCGCCGAATGTGTGCACCGGAACGCGAACGCGCATGCGCACGTCCATGGCGATGCGAAACAGATCCACGTGAAGCAGCTTCCCGCTGACGGGATCAACCTGCCAGTCCTTCACCATGGCTTTTTCCGCCGCGCCCTCGGCCACCTGTACGGTGAAAATCGTGTTGTGACCCGTCTCCGAGCGAAGGATGCGGGCAACCTGCTTCGCGTTTACCGTAAGGGAGATCGACTCCTTCTTCTTCCCGCCGTAAAGAATTGCGGGAACCATGCCTGTGAGACGCGTGCGCCGCGCCGGACCTTTGCCGCGTCCTTCGCGAACCTGACCTTCCACTGTAAATGTTTCCATTACGTCCTCTTGTCCCGTGCCCGCTCTGGCGGGCGAAGGGTTCGAACTCAAAACCGGTGTTCCCGATTAATTAAAAAGATTGCTGTACGTTAATTAAACAGTTCGCTAATCGAAGTCTCTTCGTGAATCGACTGAATGCCGCGAGCCAGCAGCGGCGCCACGCTCAGCACTTTGATCTTCGATACCTTCCGCGCCGCTTCATTCAGCGGCACTGAATCCGCCACCACTACTTCCTCGATCGCCGACTTGGTAATCCGCTCGGCCGCCGGCCCGGAAAGAACGGGGTGGGTGCAGGCCGCAAAAACCTTTGTGGCGCCATGTTCGATCAGCGCTTCCGCCGTTTTCACCAGCGTCCCTGCCGTGTCGATGATGTCGTCAATCACCAGCGCAGGCCGCCCCTTGACGTCTCCAATCAAATTCATCACTTCGCTCACGTTCACGTCGATGCGCCTTTTGTCCACGATGGCCAGAGGCGCATCCATGCGCTTCGCAAAATAGCGCGCGCGCTCCACTCCGCCTGCGTCCGGTGAAACAATCGTCATCGGTCCCAGGTTCTTCTTCTGAAAATATTCCACCAGCACCGGCGAAGCGAACAAATGGTCCACCGGGATATTGAAATATCCCTGAATCTGCGGCGCGTGCAGGTCCAGCGTCAGCACCCGGCTCGAACCGGCTGTTTCCAGCAAGTCCGCCACAAGCTTCGCGGAGATGGCCACGCGCGGCCGGTCCTTGCGGTCCTGGCGCGCGTACGGATAATACGGAACCACCGCCGTGATGCGCCAAGCCGAAGCGCGCTTGAACGCGTCAATCATCAGCAACAACTGCATCAGGTTGAAATTAACCGGATGGCAGCAGGGCTGCACCACGAATACATCCGCGCCCCGCACATTTTCGAGAATCTGATAGCGAGACTCGCCGTCGCTGAACTGCCCGTGCTCGGCTTGCCCCAGCGGGACGCCCACATAATCGCAAATAGCTTTCGCCAGCGCGGGATTCGCTGTGCCGCAAAAAATCTTGAATTTGTCGTCAGCCAAGATTTCCCCTCAACCGTTCACACGCCACCCCAGTGAACGGCCATAGTCTTCCCTGGATAGAGTTTCGACGACGAAAACCGAATCTTCCGGGAATGCACGAGCGGCTCGGCGCGCCTGCGCTGGGTTTCGGAAGACTCCGAACACCGCCGACCCGCTACCCGCCAGCGCGGCATCTGCGGCTCCTCGCTCGAGCAACGCGTCCCGGATTTCTCCGAGTCGCGGATAACGGCTGAAGACCGGCCTCTCGAAATCGTTCGAGATACCCGCCCCCTGCCTGCTCCAGCACAGAGCGCAGAACCCCCAAATTTTAGGGGGTTTCGCACGCTTTGTCAATTCCGCAGAAATCCATTCATAGGCGTCCTTTGTGCTCACGGCAATGTCGCGCGGAGACACAACCAGGATCGTCTGCTTCGGGCCGTTTGGAAGCGGATATATTTCATCGCCGCGATTGACGGCCAGAGCACGCCCGCCAAAAAGAAAGAACGGCACGTCCGCGCCAAGTCCTGCCGCAATTTCCATCAGGCGCTCCAGCGGAATCTTTTTCTTGGTAAGCCGCAACAGTCCGATTAACGCCGCCGCTGCGTCGCTCGATCCACCGCCCAGCCCGCGCGCTACCGGAATTCTCTTCTCTAGATGGGCAGAGACGCTGCCTTGAAACCCGATTTCGCGGCTCATGGCATCGATCGCGCGCAACACAAGATTGTCCGGACCCAGCAACGTTTTATCGTTCGACGACAACTTTAACTCGATAGCTGACGTACCGGGCGTTATGGAAAGCTCGAGCGTGTCATGCAGCGAGATGGCCTGAAATATCGTGCGCAGCTCGTGATAGGCGTCCGGACGCCTTCCCACTACGTGCAGGCACAGGTTGATTTTCGCAAACGCACGAAGGCGCACCGATCGTTTCTTATTTGTCGCGCGAGCCATGCGGGGAGCTTACTGCGGTTTGGCCGTTTCCGGATTGGATTTCTGCGCCGTGTGGCGCTTCAGATTTTTCAGCTGCGAGTCGAGATCGTTTACTTTGTCAGCTTCGTAGTCCGCAGGGATGGCTTTTTGCCATTCCGC
>JBEKSN010000077.1:0-14672 GCA_049517055.1 Candidatus Acidiferrales bacterium
CTGCTCGGGCAACGGGCGCGGATGTCCTTGTCACTCCGTTTAACGACCCGATCGGGCGAGATGCCGTCATCCAATGGCCCGGCGGCCTGATTATGCAGCTCTACTGGCATACGACCCCGCCGTCTTATCCGCCGCTCCAGACCATTCCGGAAAACCGCGTCTATGTTTCCGCCGACCGGGTGGATGCGTTCATTCGCAGCTTCCTTGCCTTCTCTCACGGCAAAGTGGTCTCCGATGACGCGCACGCACCTGGTGTCGAGATCGGGCTGCCGACTGACACCTATCGGCGAATTCGGATGCAATCGAATTTCGGCAAGCTGACCGTGCTAGTGACAGATGGCCATCTTCCGTATCCTTATGGACGAGAAACGGCCGGCTATGAAGTCGCGAACCTCGCGGATACTCTAGCCAAGGCCAAGGCTGCCGGAGTCACGATTTTGGTCGCTACGTATTCCGCCGATCAGCGTGATGCGGCCGTCGTGCAGTTCCCCGGGGGCTATATCGCCGAGATCCATTCGCCAGTCACCAAATAGATTGAGTCGGCAGCGGTTTTGCGGGTGCGCGCTCGTGCTCTTCGACAGCAACGAAGTTGTTGTGCGAGCTGCGCCCGGCGGGATACGCTTCCTGGTCCCGAACAAATCTCTTCAGTAGCCGGTCGCGTGATGGGCCGATCATGATGAATCAGGAGCCCCTTTCAGACCATCCGGGCATTTGTCCGATTACGCGCGCCAGCTCAACCGGTCGATGCAACGCCCGTCTAATCAGTTGATCTGCCAATGCTTCCCCTGAAGAACCGATCTGTTGGCTGACGTGGCCAAAACTTAGCTAGGGCAACGTTCCGGCTGGTCTAACTTAGCCAGTGCTTTTAGCTTCTGTTTTCAGTGAATGTTGGTCTGAGTTGAGTATTGCATCGAGCCATTGAGGCCCACCCGACTTATCAGGCACAATTATCGGCGGCCCATTCAGTTCCGGACCGAATTCTCTGTCTACTGGATGCCAAGTGACTTATCGACGGTTTTTGGGGATGTAAATCGCACAGCCCGGGTCGTCAAGAGAAATTACATAATCTTGCCCAATTGCATCCAGAACGTCGCTAGGGAATCGCTCATTCGGACGCTCTAAAGAT
This sequence comes from Candidatus Acidiferrales bacterium, assembly GCA_049517055.1. Lineage (GTDB taxonomy): Bacteria > Acidobacteriota > Terriglobia > Acidiferrales > UBA7541 > Palsa-295. Next base: position 1,127 of record JBEKSN010000077.1, read on the forward strand.
TCAACACGTCCATCCAGTTGAATAGCGCCGTACTGATGGGTTGCGATGTTGTGCACGATTTCTGCGCTGTCTAATTTGTGAAAGCGCACTAGCCTGGTGCTATTAAAAGGCTCGAAGACCTGGGGTTTGTCGGCGTAATAGCAGCGCAGAAGGCTCTCGCAGATGACTGGGCTAGGTTGGACCCGGAGGAAAGACGTCTCTTTATCAAATTGCTTCTGCTGCTCGGGCATTTTCTTCAGTCCATCCCAAAACAAGAAATATCCTGATAGGGCGAAAGGTAGCAATAAAGACGCAAACAGAATAACGGGAACTCGGCGTCGCCACAGTGGGTTTGAAATAAAAAAGATGGCCGAAGACTGCCATGCGTCATGAAGAATCATCCCCATGATGATAGAGCTCGCCAGAAAATTACCGAAGTACGCGTTGATGGAAACTCCTACGCATCCAGCGGCGTTTACGTCGATCAGCAACGACACAATGAAGAAAACACAGATCAGCTGCCGCGTTCCGTCGCGCCAATTCTTTTTCACCCAGATACAAGATGCGACAAACGGCAATAAAATCGGCCAGTAATTGCCCAGGAAATCAATGATGCCGCCGAAAAGGGAGTACTCGCGTGCGCTGAGCAAGTTAGAGAGGAAATAGGGGCCGCCGAATTTAATGTTAAGCGCGATCGAGGCGCAGAGAAGTACGGCTGAGAAGAGGGCAAATGCCATGGCTTTCCGGCGCGACGCAATACACAGGTCTATGAACACGGCTAGCGGGATTTCGAGAAGGTTGTGCTTGATGTTGCCTCCCAGTATGAAAAGAACGGCTATAAGCGCCAAGCGTCCCAGCGTAGGCTGGGCTGCCACATATAGCAGTAATCCACTCAAAAAAAATACCTGCGCAAACATCTGAGGGTCATCCATTCCCACATAGCGTGTTGCCACGGTGCAGAATAGCGTCAAGCAGAAAAAACCGCCGAAAAACGCCGCAGCAAAGTCACGAGTCAATTTCCGTATGATAAGTCCGATCAAAACGCAGGAGATTCCCAGCGAAAATAGCGATAACAAGCGCCCGGTGAGCAGGTAATCATGCGTGAAGCGCGAAAGGTAAGCGACGACGTAAAAGGAAAGGGCAGGGTAGTTTACCGTGGTCCACGCATACTTCGCGCCGTAGAGAGAGACGTGTTGAGATACCTTCTGCGCATTGTAAACATTCCATCCGTCAACATAATTTATTTCAAAGTGGTAGAAGGCGCGAACGGTTGGGCAAATGGCTGAAATCAGTCCGAACAACGCTAGAGCGGACAACGCCAGCCAATCTTTGCGGTCAATCGAAAAGGGGCGCGCGGCATTCGCCCGGTTGACAAGGGCCATCTATCGGGCACCGACGATCAGGGAAAGTTTTGTTGCTGCGCCAGTCGCTACGACGTCGGCGTGAACCATTCGCTTCACGAGCGTCTTGAAATCAACTTTGGGCTGCCAATGTAACTCCGCGCGAGCGAGGCTGGCGTCCGCGCGCAAATCGTGTATCTCGCCCGTTCGCAGCAACCGTGGATCCACCTCGACAAAGTCTTCAAGCTTCGCATTTACGAAATTTCCATCGAAGAGGGCTTGAAGTTCCGCCAGCACTAGACTTACAAATTCGGCTACGCTGTGAGATTGGCCGGTTCCGATCACGTAATCCTTGGGAGCCGGTTGTTGGAGCATGCCATGCATCGCTATTACGTAATCTCCTGCAAAGCCCCAGTCGCGGCGCGCCTCCAGGTTTCCGAGTTTTAATTTCGTTTTGTCACCTGCGGCCCAGCCGGCCGCCGCTCGGGTAATTTTGCGCGTTACCATTTCGGGACCGCGGCGCGGCGATTCGTGATTAAAAAGTATTCCTGCCACGCTATACACTCCGCGTGCGCGGTAGGCTTCCGCCAGCTTGTGTGCGGCCATTTTGGATATGCCATAGGGAGAGGTTGGGTTAGCCGGTGTTTTCTCGCTGCAAGGGCCTTTTGCATTTCCGTACATCTCGGAACTAGACGCCTGGTAAACGCGCGTGTCAGCTTTGCGGCGCTCTACAAGCGACAAGATACGAGCGAGACCGCCGACGTTAATATCGAACGTTTCCGCCGGAGTCTCCCAACTGGTGGGCACAAATACCTGACCCGCGAGATTGTAAACCTCATCCGGCCAGGACTTGTAGAATGCAACCTCCAACGATTGCGGATCGCGCAAGTCGCCATAAAGAAGTTCTACGCGATCGCGGATGCCTTCCAGCCAGCGCATGGTTCCCGGTTCGCGCCTGACGATCCCGAAAACTTGATAGCCCAATTCCAATAAGTATTCGGCCAGATAAGATCCGTCCTGGCCTGAGATTCCGGTAATTAGAGCACGTTTCATCGCGGTTCCCTTGGCGTCCCAAGTCTAGAATTACTTTACTCTTTCAGCGTCCATGGCTGACGTCACCTGCCTGCGGAGAAGAAATATTCTTGCAACGCCACCGAGGAACTCTGCTTGGTCGCGGATCGATAATTTAGATTTGCCGTGGCCCCGCACTCCAAAGGTGATCGGAAGTTCCAGTACACACGCGCCATTCCAAGTCAATTGGCATAACAAGGCAGACAAGAACGAATAGCCACGCGTGGAGAGTCCTTCCAGATCACAAGTAAGTAACAACTCGCGCCGAATCGCGCGATATCCAGAGGTGCAGTCCTGAATTTTCAGGTCTCCGGCCCAGCGAATCATGGAATTTCCGGTGTGGCTGAGAAACGTGCGCCATCCGGAAAAATTCAAAACGCGCGCACCCGGCACGTAGCGGGACCCGATAACTAATGTGTATCCATGGTTGCATGCCTCAATCATCCGCGGCAGTAGGACGGGATCGTGTTGCAGGTCGGCATCCATGTTTAGAATTACATCAGCACTGAAGAGGTCCATTGCGTGACGAATACCTCTTTTATAAGCATCTCCGAGGCCCTTTTTTTCTCCGTGGATGATGTGAAGAAATGGGTAGCGTTCACGAAATTGTTCCACTACTAGCGCCGTACCGTCGGGCGAGTTATCGTCCACAACAAGCACGTGCAATTGATGGGAAAAAATGCGCTCCTGTTGCTCGAAAATTCGAGGGAGTAATTCCTTTAGGTTGGATGCCTCGTTGTAAGTCGGAAGAACAATACAGGCGACAGGCTTCGCATATAGTTTAAAAATATTCTCACCCTGAAAATTGGGAGGCTTTCGCGAATCAAAAATGAAGCATCTGAGGCCACGCAAATAAGAAATCAATCCCAGAGTACCGACAAAAGCGGGCCCGATTCGCCAGCAGGGCAACGCTTCGGTTCCTCCATGCAAACCGGTAATGTCGAAGAGAGCATTCAAAGCTGTCTCGCCTACCCCCAAGCCTCGATTTCATCCGAGCGAGAAACCCCTACCGGCACATCGCACCTACATGGAAAATCTTAAGTCTTTAAGACTTAAAGTCAAGAGAAGTCTTAAGCAAATAAGACCTGAGGAAGTATTCGACGCGGGCGGTCCTGTAAGGGTTGTAAGGGAATCCTGTTAGCTACAGTTCCAACCGCAAGTCGTTCTCCGTGACACCTCTCGTACGAATTCCATGCGTGTCTACTTGGGCGCCCGGATGGTGCCGGCTGTTTCCATTTCGACGCTCACGACAGGCTTCACCTTTAGAAGAAAATTGCTTGGATTTTTAATTCCCCATGCGATGTAGGGCACCTCGAACGTGCAACTCCCTTTCCATCGGTCCCGTGACATTTCCACGTGAACCATCGCGGCGAGATCATGGTCAGAACCATAAATCGAGAACATACCGTGAAGCTTCACGTCCGAAGCACCAGAGCGCGCAACGGAGCCTTCGATTTGTGTTGGGCGGAAAATCACCTCGGGATATTTTGCGCTCTCCAGGATTTCCTTGTGCATGCGCGCGTCGCGCGAGCGGTCACCGCTCTCGCCGCTTTGAGCGGAAACGACGATCTCGCCGCTCGCCTTGCCGGTTTTCGGATCGAACTGCACCATGCCGCGAGTGAGTCCGAATGTTCCGTGGACGGTGTGCAAAGTGCTGTCCACAGTCCAGTGCACGCTAGATTGTGCTGGATCCAGCGTCAGTACGATCTCTGGCGAAGCGATTTGTTTAGCGCCCCGGATCGGGCTCGCCATCACAAACGAAAAACCGACGAGCAATCCGACCGCAGCTACGATTGACGCGCCGAACCAACCTGTCTGAAGTGTGCGCAAAGTTCTCCTTAAGCAGTAAGCAGGCGCCAGCCGAGCCGCGCCCCTGTCAGCAGTATGTCGCGCGCCGAGCCATAACCGACATGCAACGCGAGGGTTCGCGCAAACAGCTCCGGCTTGCCCTGCAGAGCCCGTATTACACGCGTTCGTAGTTTTGGATTGCGGTCGAGCCACAACATCAGGTGTGCCATGCGCGACGGACGCTTGGCGAGCGCGCGGTGCTCGCGTTCGTATTGCTGGAGGTTTCCCGCTACGAGCGAGTCCGCCAGCAGCGACGCCTGCCGCAAACCCAGCCGGATGCCTTCGCCGGTGATTGCGTCCACGCCGCCGGAAGCATCTCCGACGAGAGCGACGTTTCCGCGCTGAACGTTTCGAAGCGTGTGCATGGACGTGACCGCGCCCCTTTCACGGCTGGTGGTTTTCGCGAAGGCAATTTTTTCTCGTATCGCAGGGAACTCGCTGAGCGATTGGTCAAACGATGCGTGTCGCGCACGGCCCGAAATGATCACGATGCAAACCTCATCGCGCGCCACGGGAGTCACGTAAGCTTGCGCGTGTGTGCTCCAGTGAATTTCGACGTAGCTCGACCATGGCTGAACACGAAAGTGACGCCTGGCCGCGTAGCGTTGCCGAATCTGTTTCGTTGCGATTCCGCTCCAGCGCCGTACTCGCGAGCCTTGTCCATCCGCGCCGATGATCCAACGAGCGGAGATTCTGCCCGACGCCAACTCCACATGGCGGGCGCCGATCGCAACTATGGGCCTCCGCCACAGAAGTTTCACCCCGCAATCCTCGGCACGCACGACGAGGCGCTCGTGCAAGGCAGTTCGCCGCATTCCCAAGCCGGCGCCGGACGGAAAGTCACCCGCTACGCGTGCGCCCCTTTGCGCGAAACAGATGCCCCGAAAACTCACGCCATCCGAGGGGCCGATCGTAATACCCAGATCGCGAAGCGCCGCGATCGTTTCCGGCATCATCCCTTCGCCGCATGGTTTTTCAATCGGAGGCGCCGCGCCGTCGGCAACGGTCACATCGAAACCCTTTTGGCGGGCCGCAATCGCCGCAGCGAGACCGGATGGGCCTCCGCCAACAACAAATACGTCGGTCATGCTTTGTAGATTCACACTGGCCTCCTGCGGGGCATTGCCGATCCGGGTCTTTGCTGGGACCGCTTGGCCCTGCCGCTCAAGCGCGGCTTGGTGCGTGCGGGATCAAATATTGACGGTCCGGCGCGCCATATTGAGCGCTTCGGTCCAGAATCCGGCGGACGTCTCCGCTAATTCCACGACGTCGCGAATCGCCGCTACGAACCGGTTGAGTTGGTCTTCGTGCACGACGAGCGGCGGCGCGGCCTTCAGAACCATGAAGTTGTTGCCGCAAATTTGCGTAAGGAATCCTTTTTCGCGATACATCCGCATCACAACCACCTGCCCGAACATCGCCGGGTGGATCGCGTGAAACGCCTCGTACATAGCTCGAATCGAGAGTTTTTTCGGCGGCGCGAACTCGATGCCGCTCAAGAGGCCCATGCCACGCACTTCTTTGACCATGTCGAAGCCCGCGAGTTCGTGGCGAAGTTTCTCGCGAAAAGTTTCGCCAAGACGCAGAGCGCGCGGCCCGAGTTCTTCGCGTTCGAGGACGTCGAGCGTGGCGAGGCCCGCGCGCATCGAGAGGCTGTTCTCGCTGAACGTGGAGGTGTGCACGATCGAGCGTTTTAGCGACGAATAAACAGCGCGGTAAACCCTCTCCTTCATCAGCACAGCACTCACGGGGATGAGCCCGCCACTGAGAGCTTTCGCAAGCACCACGATGTCCGGGTGCACATCGAACTGGTGGGCGGCAAGGAACGTCCCAGTCCGGAACATTCCCGTCTGGACTTCATCCAACACGAAAAGTGTCCCAGTCCGGCGGCAAAGTTCCTGAGCCTCTTGCAAGTAGGAGCGCGACGGCACATTGATTCCGCCCTCGGCTTGCAATGGTTCAACGACAAAGGCCGCGTGTTTCTTGGTGGCGAGAGCGATTTCGAGCGCGGAAATATCGCCGTAAGGCACTCCGTGCGCGTCATCCAGCAGCGGTCCGAATCCTTGGCGCCAGAAGGGGTCGTTCATCAGCGAAAGGGCGCCAGCGGTAAGTCCATGAAAACTGCTCTCCGTGTAGGCAATCCCGGCGCGGCCCGTGGTGGCACGCGAAAACTTGATCGCAGCCTCCACACCTTCACTGCCGCTGCTGCCGAAATAGACTTTTTCCAATCGCCCGCCGGCCAACTGGCACAGGCGCCGCGCGAGGTCGCCGGCGATCTCCGGCACGTGGCTCTGCAGCATTCCCGGCCCGCGCTTGTCCATCTCGTCTTTGAGCGCTTGAATGATGTCGGGGTGATTGTGGCCGGCATTATGGACACAGTAGCCGGACAGAAAATCCAGAATCGTTCGTCCATCGCTGGTGAAAAGTTCACAGCCCTCACAGCGTTCATACGTCGCGTTCATGCCGAGAAGGTTCAGCAGGGAAACCCACTGAGGGTTGACGAACCGTTCGTAATTCGAGCCCTCCGCGAGATCAACCAACGAAACTGATGGTGCGGCTTTAGTGGCCATGTTCGTGGCTTAAGATGCGCTCCTTGTGAATTCAAGCCGACTTCTGTTCGCAACTACGAAACGAAAAACAAGACGGTGACTGCGCAGCCATCGCGACGCTGCCGGAACACGCTTTTTCTTCGTTACGCCGAAGGCACACGCGGCCCGCGAATGTGATTTGTCGCCGGTAACGCGGGTCATGGCTCGATAATCAACTTGCCTTGCATACGACCGTGTCCCATGCCGCAGAGTTTTGCGCACTTAAAATCGTAGGTGCCCGGCTCGGCGGCGACGAAATCTAGTACCTGGTCCACGTTCTTCTCGACTTTGCCGTTCGTTTCCGGGTGGTCGAAAACGAGGCCCGGCATGGCCTTATCCTTGGCTCCTTCAGGGTAAACGTTGATTTTGATACCATGCGTATCGTCCACCGAGTGGACCTTCAATTCCACACGTTCCCCTTTCTTGACGCGGATTTCCGCGGGACTGAATTCGTACTTCTTCGCTGACACCTCGATGACCCGCGGGGTCGCCGTTTGCCGGGCAGCGGTTTGCGAGGGAACCGTTCCGCGCGCGAACAGGACGAATGTGAAGGCCAATCCGATCGTCCTGTGCATGATGTCCCCCATCTTCCGGGTAGGGCTAAAAAAATTCCCTTTGTATTCTCTTTCGACCTGCGCTTGCGTATCCAGGATACCCACCTAAATCTTAAGTTTTTAAGACCTTCAGTCAGCCGAAGTCTTAAGGCGTTAAGACCTATGGGAATATGGACGCACGTGACTACGAAAGGGTTGCAAGCGGTAGCTGGGTCATGCGGGTTAAAACCGTCTCGAGGTCCGATCGTCCGCGTCGCCGTCGCCGTCGCCGTCTCTTCTGCCGCGGGCCAATTGCCCGAGCGCGCCAACCGCCGCCGCGGCAGCCGTCTTCCGCCACGACGGCGCACTTTGGCCAGGCGTTGGCACCGATGGACCCCTCCCGTCTAAGCGGGAAGTCTTGGCCATCCCTGCCACCGGTTCGCTGCTTGGGTCGCCGTCGAGCGAAGGACTCACAGGCGAGTAGCGCATCGCCGCAGGCTGAGCGGCGACTTCAGCTATCTCGGGTTTTTCTTCGGGCGTCTGGGGCGCGTCCACATGAGGCTGGGTCCGTGCGCTCCGCTTCGTGACTTCCAATCGGCGGACTGCGGGCCGAACGGGAGACTGGACTGCGGCGACAATTCGAGGCGCGTCACCCGCAAGGTTGACGGCTAGGGTAAGCAATGGCCAGCCGACAGCAAACAAAAACAGGGCTGCGGCGCCGACCGCTGTCGCCAATGCTCGAATCAGGTGCCCATGGCGCCGTCTTTCGGCAAGCAACGTTTTTACGCGGAACGCTAAGAACGAGTCCAGCAGCCCCAGATGCCTCGGCGGTTCGAGCATCAGACCAAGAATCCGACGGCGCGCCAGTCGCGTCAGGCACAACGCATAATCTTGCCGCCGTCCGTGCCGCAAGTTCATCACCGCCATGTCGCAGGCTAGTTCCCGGTCGCGCGACAAATTGCGTAACGCGAGCCACACGGCCGGATGGAAGAAAAGCAAGCATGCGACGAGCTCTGCGAGCGAGTTCCAAAGGAAGTCCAGGCGCTTCACATGCATCAGCTCGTGGTAAAGAACATCAACGATTTGCTCATTGTCCAGATATGCATCAATGCCTTCCGGCATGATCACCACCGGCTTCCACACGTATGCCGTACCCGGAGAACTAAGCCCCGGCAGCTCCCTAATCAGGCACCGGGAAATCCGCAGTCGGCGGCACTGTTCAACAAAGATCTCTTCGAGCTCACAGGTCGCGAGCCGGGCTTGGGATACGGTATCGCGGAGCCGTAAACGGCGTCGCGCGAAGCGAATGAGCATCGCTGCCGCACCTGCCACGTAAATCCAGAAAATAACAACTATGGCGGACGCAACGCTGCCCTTCCACGAATGCGGAATGGTTATCGTCGTTATCGTTCGACGAGGAGTGGAGGCCGACGAACTAAAGAAGGTCGTTGAGGAGGCCAAACGCGCGACGTGCTGCAGATCCAACATCTGGTTCACGGCCGCAAGCCAATAAAAGCATGAGGCGGCAAGGAAAACGAGCCACAGAATGTGCCGCACGGTTGCTCGCGAGGCGAGACGTCCGAGTGCATAGCACAACAGATACGCAGCCAGGATGCGCATCACTGCGCCGCCGAGAAACTCCAGTGCCGGAATGTGGCTTGAGCTCATTTACTTTGCGCATCGTCTTCGGTTTTTCGCTGCCGATAATCGTGAATCAGCGCTTCGAGTTCGTCTAACTCCCGCTCGTTCACGGTATTGCGATCCAGCAGGTTCATCAGCAGCGCCGAAGGCGATCCCCCAAACGTGCGCTCGAGAAGATGCTTTGCCAAGCGACCTCCGACTTCATCGCGCGTTACGCGCGACCTGAAAACAAAGGCCCGGCCGCGCTGGGTGTGCTGGACAAATCCCTTTCCCTCCATAATGCGGAGCAGGCTTTGTACGGTTTTGTAATTCGGCGGACGGCTAGAGGACAGCCGGCCGACGACGTCCTCGACCGTGCTCTCCCCAAATTCCCACAGCGCACGTAATATCAGAAATTCCGCATCGGTGGGTACACCCGTCTTTGATGCAGAGCGCGATCGCCGTCTCATAATGATCTTGGGAGTTTAAGACTGCAAGCATCCTAACGTCAATCTAAGTCATAACGACGTGCTTGGCCACTTGGATGGATCCATCTGTTTTGGACTTCGACGTCTGCGAAGGGTTTCACCTTCAAAAAAATTTGCTCGGATTCTTCATCTAACTCGCGTCGACGATCTGGCGGTAACACCTCGTAGGCCGGCGAGGTCAGCGTCCAAAAAAAGGACTAGGCAACTGCTCGAAATCCTCCAAGAAAGCGAGACTCAAAGGATATACCTTCGATCAACGTGGTCGCAGTTAGGCACGTGTGCTAATTTTTTAGGCCATATACAACCACCCCATAATTTGGGGGAAAATGGGTTGGGCGACTTCCGCAATATCGCTTCAGCTCTTCCTGATCGCCGGCGTTTGCAACGAACACCTTTCCATTCGCCACGGTCGGTGGCACAAAACGCGCAAGCAGTCCGAAACTGTCGGAAGTGTCCGTCTCGGCATCGGTCCCTTGGCTGCGCCATAGCTCTTGCGAGACATCCTCGGCGTTAAGCGCCAGCAACATGCCCTTCACACCACGAAATGTGTTTGAATCGCCATTGGCTGGGACCAATGCCCACACGATACCAGTGCCCGTTCGGTTTCCGTCACTCGATAGGGCGAGAATCCCTCCAGGCATCCAATTCCGGGCCGGCTTATGGCAAATTGGTGGGGCTTGCCGAGGAGGTTTCCACGCACTCATCTTGACGTCGTCTTTGCCGGTCTTGAATCTTCCGTTAGCAAAAGGAAAAGCCTCCAGGTTTTTCGCTTCAGCCATCACATACACCCATTGATTGCCGTCAGGCCCGCTCCAAAAAAGTGGCGAACCGTGAATGTGTCCCCGATTTACCGGCACAACTTGCAAAACCTTGTCTGAATCGCTGCACTGCTCTTTGTGCCATCCACCCGAAACATATCCTCCCAAATGATCGCGATTCATTAAGTATAAATTCCCAAACTTTCCTCCGCCCAAAATTAAATTGCCCGGCAACAAAAGCGGTGCGGCTGAACCCATATCCAAATCCTGTTGATTCAGATACGACTGATTGCACGGCGTGAAGGCGTCCACCAACTTCAGCTGATTTTCCTCAAACCCCAGTTTCACCAGGCTGTTGCCATATTGATTTTGATTTGGATCGTAGTCACCGTTTCCCGTTTGGAGATAAACAGCTCCCGTTTGGTCCGCCACCGGACCGGTACCCGACATCCAGATGCCGCCGCTCTTCCCGCCAGGCTCCGGGCTCCATACCGTCTGGAGCTGCAAATTGGCGACATCGTAAACGAAAAGCCAACCGGCCACACCTCTCGCGTTGTCCCCGCCAAATGCAATGTAAAGCGAACCGTGGTCCAGCAATAAACCCGCACGCTGCCTGCGAAGCTGTTTCCAATTCTTGTTGAGCTGAGCAAACAAACTTCCTTTTACCGAGCCTTCTATAACGATGGGGCCCTTGACCGTTTCGCCGGTGCGCAGATCGAGTGCATAAAGGCGAAACATCTGATCGTCGTTCCAAGCTACCGCGTATATAAGGTTATTTACAATGTCGATCGCCGGAGTTCCTAGAATGCCCCACGATGGATCATCGAGAGCCGCCTCGTCAATGTCGTGCGCACCCGCGCGGGGACGCCCGAGAGACTTTGACCAGATCAGCGTGTCACTTGAAGTGGTCGGTTTCTGAGCAGCCATGTAAGCATAAACCGTATTATTCATTGAAGCGAATATGACCGTGTTGCAGCCCTGCGGGCATTTGCTGCTTATAAGATCAGAAACGTAAAGCGGCTGCGCCATAACCTTGGCATCGGAATAGAGTGTCCATAATTTTCCGAAGCGAGTCTTCACGCTCGATTGGCTGAGCTCCGTCTCGGCTAGATTTACTCCACTACGTTGGTTATCAACCCTCTGCGTGTAGACGTTAAAGGACTCTTTTGTGTCTTGCAGGCGGACAAGACAAAGAAGGGGCAACACCCCAAGAATCAATATCGTCCTTTTACACACGGTTCGTGTACTCCCTTTTTCAATGCTTGCTTTTTTCTCAAAATCGTTAACTCCTCAAAAGCCCCCTCGTAGATCCGCGAATAACATTTCCGGAAAATTATCACACGATTTCAAAATCTCCTTCTGTATTTCCGACACTGAGACTTACTTCCAAGGTCAAGCGAGGGTAGTTGTTCCCGAAGTGCCATAAGTGCGGTGCTGAATTTCTTGACGATTACTTTAAAGATGGCAGCAGGTATCACAATGAATTGAAGAAATCAGTTGCGCCTCAGTGTCGTAGCAAGTGACGAAATATTCGCTATCCACCTCAAATCTCGGTCAAGCAGCGGCCGGCAGATCACTCGCTCCGGTCAGTGGAACAGAAGTTTCGTTGTTCCCGAGCTTCGGCGCGCTAGACTTCTTCGGTCCGCCAGATTCATTTCAAGCGGCAGACAGTAGCTCGGGAGATGCGATACTTTTTCGCAACCTCGGTCAAACTCATTCCCGAAAGTCGGTCTTTGACTATCGCGGTACGGTCGACATTCAGCGGAGCACGACCGATTCGCCGGCCTTCCAATTTCGCCCGACGCATTCCAGCTTTGACTCGCTCGACAAGCTCGGAATTTACAGTCACGTTGTCGGGAATTCACAGCGCGACGCGGTAGAGAAGTTAGCCGCGATTCTGCGCCCAAATGCGCCTAAATTGAAGCCTGACGATGAGTGGATTCAATAAGATAAATGGGGTGAGCGACGGGGATTGAACCCGCGACCCTCGGTGCCACAGACCGATGCTCTACCAGCTGAGCTACGCTCACCAGGGAACGCTTAGGAAAGAATGTTACGCAACTTCGCGCTTGGTTGCAACTGATGAGAGGAAGGCCACTGAAAGAGGTGGTCTAGAACGACGGCGCAGGCGGAACGGCGCGATCCGAGTATTGCGTCCTAACGAAACTCACGCGGTGCGGCATCCGGTTGCTATCTCGTTTTTCGCATTCTGTGACGGCGGGCGGACCTCGATGTTTTCTCTGGTTCCGGGGCAGCGCGAGCGCCATCGCGAAATCGCTTGAACGCGTCGAAAATCTGCTGGCCATACATCTCAGACTTCTTTTCACCGAATCCGGAAACATGGAGAAGCTGGTTTATCGACGCAGGACGCTTTCGGCAAAGCTCGTCGAGCGACGTGTCATGCATCACGACGTAAGCCGGAACACCCTGCTGCTTTGCCGCGACTCGCCGCCACTCGCGAAGATATTCGCGGAGCTCCGGATCGACTTCTGCAATGGCTGGTTGGGCTGCGGATCCAGATCGGTCAGAGTGTGCGGGAACGGCAGCCGATGCTGTGGATTTCGCGGACACCGGCCGCTTCGCTTCAACCGTATCTGCCAGCCAATCGAGAGCGCAGCCGCAGGTATCGCATGCGCCGCATTTTTGAAATTTTGGGTTCTCGCCAAAATGAGAGCAAATCTGGCGATGGCGGCAGCTTGCGGATTCCACGAAATGTCGGATCGTGTTATATCGCTCCCATCCACGCTCTTTCTCCGCCGGATCGGTCAACTGTCCGATGAAATACGCGAGCAGCCCGGCATCTTTTTTCTGCCAAAGCACGACACAGTCCGCGGGCTGTCCGTCGCGGCCCGCGCGTCCGGCTTCCTGATAATATTGCTCGATTGATTTCGGCAGCGACAGATGAATTACTGCGCGCACGGCTGCTTTGTTGATGCCGAGTCCGAAAGCAATGGTGCCCACCAGGACGCGAACTTCATCCGACATCCAGCGTTCCTGATTTTCCCTGCGCGTATCGGTATCCATTTTGCCGTGATAGGCGATGGCCGAGATTCCGTGCTCCTCGAGAAAATCAACGGTCTCCTCAACTTTGTTGATGGTCGGCGCGTAGACAATCACATTGGCATCCGCATATTGGCGCAGCGCCTTCAGCAGGAAGGTCGATTGCTGCTGGCCGCTGCATTCCTTGATGATGTAACGAAGATTCGGCCGGTGAAAGCTGGCAATATACTTGTCGGGCTGGCGCAATTGGAGCTGTTCGATGATGTCGTGACGCACTCGCTGCGTGGCGCTAGCGGTGAAGGCTGCAATGGGCCGGTCGGG
>JBEKSN010000078.1:0-14634 GCA_049517055.1 Candidatus Acidiferrales bacterium
GCGGCTAAGCTGATGCAAGAGCCCTTGGTCAGTCCACCGGGCAAGAAAGCAGGCTTAGGCGAGGCGAGCGCAGCTGGTGCGCCCAAGCCAGTCCGCGAGAAGGGGAGCGATGGCGGCGCAAACTGATCCGAACGTGACGCCACCTGCTGCTAATTTGGCGTCCGCCGCCGACAAGGATCCGGGCGGGCGGATGTCTTTTTTTGAACACCTGGTGGAACTACGAACGCGGCTGATTCACTCCGCGATTGCCATCGTGATTTGCACGGGAATCGGGCTGCTGCTATCGAAGCATTTCATTACGTTCATCGTGCAGCCGATGCACCTGGCGCTGCGTTCAGCGGGTCTGGCTGACAATCTTTACTACACGAGTCCCGCGGGGTACGTCAGCCTGGTAATTAATCTGGGGCTGTATCTGGGCATTGCCATCGCGATGCCTTACGTTCTCTATCAAGTATGGCTGTTTGTAGCGCCGGGACTTTTCAAGCACGAGCGCAACGCGGTGGCAGGATTCATCGTTTCTTCGATGTTTCTCTTTCTGTGCGGGCTGGCGTTTGCCTATTTCATCATGCTGCCGACGACGCTGAAATTCCTGATTGGTTTTGCCAATGAAGGACCGATCAAGCCGCTGATCAGCATCAATGAATATTTTGATTTAACCTTGATGATTCTCCTCGGTTTGGGGTTGGTGTTCGAGCTGCCCGTGCTCATTTTTATTCTTTCGCTGTTCGGAATCGTGACGCCGAAATTTTTGCTGAAGAATTTCAGATATGCGATGGTGATCATCACGGTTGCCGCGGCGATCATAACGCCCACGCCGGATGCCACCACGATGCTGGTGTTCATGGCGCCGATGATCTTGCTGTATTTTCTCGGCGTGTTTGTTTCCTACGTGGTGTTGAGGCGGAAGCAAGCTGCGGACGTAGCCACCGGGGAGGCGCACTAGATGCCGAATACATGCCGCAGGTTCGTGTTCGCTGGTGTGCTGATCGCGGCGATCGGTGTTGCCGCGTGCAGCCACGATGGCTCGCGCTCGGAGGGGTCGGCAAGCGCTGCGGCCGCGTCGCAGCCACCCGCAAGCCAAAATAGCGCGGCGGCGGCAAAACCCGCTGAATCAGCGCCGCCGGCCTCGCAAACGGGAGGCTTCGATGGCGCGAAAGCGTACGATCAAGTGGCCAAGATCGTGAGCTTCGGGCCGCGCCCGCCGGGGTCGGAAGGCATTCATCACGTGCAGGATTACATTCGCGGGCAACTGCAAAGCTTTGGGTGCACCGTGGATGAAGACGATTTTCACGCGTCTACACCGGCCGGATCCATAGCGATGAAGAACATCATTGCGAAAACACCCGGAACAGGGCAGGGAATTATTCTGCTGCTCACGCATTACGATTCGCTGGGCAGCGTGCCGAATTTTGTGGGCGCGGAGGATAGCGCGTCGTCCACGGGAGTGATGCTTGAGATGGCACGCCTGCTCTGCGGCAAGAAACAGGCCAATGCCGTGTGGATCGCCTTTCTGGATGGCGAGGAAGCGATTATCGATTGGGACAAAGACAACGACCACACCTATGGGAGCCGTGAGCTGTCGGCGAGCCTGGCAGTATCGGGAGATTTGAAGCGAGTGAAAGCCGCGATTCTTGCCGACATGATCGGCCAATACGGCCTGGAAATCCCGCGCGAATCGAATTCAACGAGGTGGCTTGTCGATCTGATTTGGAAGACGGCGGCACGTCTGGGTTACCAGGATATTTTCGTGTCGCGCGAAGCGGGCTATTCGGACGATCACGAGCCGTTTCTGGCGCGCGGGGTGCCGACGGTGGACCTCATCGACTTTGACGGCTATCAGCAGCCGAAGTACTGGCACACGGCGGAGGATACGCTCGATAAAGTAAGCCCGCGGAGCATCGCGATCGTGGGCCACGTGATTCTGGAATCCGTAGCTGAGCTGCAGAAAAAATTTCACTAACGGCTATTTCCGAGAGTACAGTTGCGGCCCGTTAAGGCGACTAGGCCGCTCGCGGTGCCAGTTTTTATTTCAAATGCCGACCATCCGCATTCCATCCTCTCACGGCGCATATCGCGTGTATTGTTCGCGCGGCGCCTTGGCGCGTGCAGAATCCGCGATCGAGGGACTGGGCGATTCGACCGGCATCTTCGTGCTCTCGTCACCAAAGGTGTGGAGACATTGGGGGCGGACGCTTGCGAAGCGCGTTCGCGGAGTACGCCCGAACCGGACGTTTCTCTTCGATGACACCGAATCGGCGAAAAATCTTGCAACAGTGGAATTGCTGTGTCGGGCGCTGAGCCAGGCTGGAGCGGACCGGCACGCCGTGATCATCGCGGTCGGCGGCGGCGTAGTGGGCGATGTGGCGGGTTTCACGGCGGCGAGCTATCTGCGCGGCGTGAGGCTGGTGCAAGTTCCCACCACGCTGGTCGCGCAAGTGGACAGCTCGGTGGGTGGCAAGACCGGCGTGAACCTGCCCGAAGGCAAAAATTTGGTGGGCGCGTTCTATCCGCCTCGCGCTGTGATCGCCGATTTTGAGACGCTGGCAACGCTGCCGCATCGAGAATATCGATCGGGCCTGTACGAAATAATTAAATACGGCGCGATTGCGGATGCGGAGCTTTTCAGGTTCCTCGAGCGGCACATGTTGGCGCTGCTGCGGCGCGACCTAGCCGCACTGGCATGGGTGATTCCGCGGTGTATACGCATTAAGGCACGCATCGTAGCGCAGGACGAGCGCGAAAGCGGGGTCCGTGAAATACTGAATTTCGGGCACACGTTGGGCCACGCGCTGGAAGCTGTCACCGGTTACCGGCGTTTTCTGCACGGTGAAGCGATCGGCTGGGGGCTATACGCCGCTACGCTGCTGGGGCTGGCAACGACGCGCATCCCGGAATCGGAAGCGACGCGTATGATCCGGCTGGTGGCAAGCGTGGGGCCTTTGCCGCGTTTGGGCGCGATTCGAGCGGCGCAATTACGCCGCATTCTCGCGGGCGATAAAAAGGCGCGGGGCGGACGCGTGCGCTGGGTGCTTCCGCGGCGCATTGGAAAAGTACAGCGCGGTGTGGAGCTTCCGTGGAAGCTGATCGCGCGGACGATTTCGGAATTGGCGGAAATAGACGCGAAGGCCAGAGGTTAACAGCCGCATGCCGATAATGACCACTCCGATATTTCCGCCGCAAGCGCCGGGTTCGCGTCCCAAAGGCGCTCGCAGCGAACGCGAAGCTTCGGCGCACGTCAAGAAAATGTTCAGCCGGATTGCGCCGCGGTACGATTTCCTAAACCATTTGCTTTCGTTGTCGGTCGATCGCATTTGGCGACGCCGAGCGGCAAGCAAGTTCCAGCGAGTTCTTCGCCGCACAAACGCCCGCATTCTGGATCTGTGTTGCGGCACTGGGGATCTAACGTTCGCAATGGAGCGCGTGCGGATGAAGGCCTTGCGCGACCGCGGAGCGTATCGGATCCCGATGGTCGGCAGCGATTTCGCGCAACCCATGCTCGACCGCGCGCGAGAAAAGGGGCGCCGGCATCATCGAGCGGCGGTCTTCGTCGCGTCAGACGCTTTACGCCTGCCGTTTCCAGACGCTTGCTTTGATCTGGTGACCACGGCGTTCGGTTTTCGCAATCTTGCAAATTATGAGAACGGGCTGCGTGAAATCGCGCGGGTGCTGAAACCGGAAGGGCAGGTGGGCATTCTGGAATTCTCCGAACCTAAGGGCGGACCCATGGCGCGCCTCTTTCGGCTCTATTTCCGCCATGTACTCCCCAACGTCGGCGGAATAATTTCAGGCAGCAAAGACGCGTACCGGTATTTGCCCACGTCGGTTGCCAAATTTCCCAGCCGCACTGAGCTGGCTACGATGATGAAAAACGTGGGATTCATCGACGTGCGGATTTATTCCTGGAACTTCGGCTGCGTAGTTTTGCATTCGGCCCGCATGCCGGAGCAGGCTTCCGAGAACGGGGAAAATAATTAAGTCGATGCTGATTTCCGGCGGAGGGCTGTATTTTTCTTTGAAACTCCTGGCTGTGGCGGGAACTAGTTTTCGAGGCCCAATGCGCGGATTTTGTGCAGAAGGGTCTTGTAGGAGACTCCCAGCTTTTCGGCCGCGCGCGTTTTATTCCACTTCGATTCCCGCAAGGCGTTCTGAATCTTGAAGCGCTCCACGTGAGCGACGGCGCGCTGAGAAACATCTTCGAGCGGACCTTCCCATTGAAATTTCTCGTCAAGCATTCCGTCCGGAAGCTGCTCGGCGGATGGCTTGGCGGCGGGCAACTGAAGGGCGCTGGCGTCGATTTCGGGGCCGTTCGCCAGGATCGCCGCGCGCTCGATTGCGTTCTGCAGCTCGCGGACATTTCCCGGCCAGGCATAGGTCACCAAGCGCGCGCGTGTTTCCTCCGAGAATTTCAAGGCCGGCTTGCGAAACTCGCGCCGGAACCGTTCCAGAAAATGTTCGGCCAGAAGAAAAACGTCGTCGCCGCGGTCGCGCAGGGGCGGAATGGTAATGGGCACAGCCGATATTCTGAAGTAGAGGTCTTCGCGGAAAGTTTTTTCGGCTATGGCGGCATGCAAGTCTTTGTTCGTGGCGGTCAAGATGCGCACGTTGACTTCGATTTCCTGCGTTCCACCGACGCGCTCGAAACGTTTTTCTTCGAGCACGCGCAAGAGCTTGCTTTGAATAGCGAGGGGAAGCTCGCCGATTTCATCGAGGAACAGCGTTCCGCGATGGGCAAGCTCGAGCTTGCCAATTTTTCGCGCGCCTGCACCCGTGTAGGCTCCGCGCTCGTGGCCGAATAATTCGTTTTCCACCAGGCCTTCGGGAATCGCGGCGCAATTCAGAGCCACGAAGGGATGATTGGCGCGCGGGCTCAAGTGATGCACCGCGCGGGCGAAAAGTTCCTTTCCGGTTCCGCTTTCTCCGAGCAGCAGGACGGTGGAATCCGTCGCAGCTACACGTTGCGTCATTTGGCTCGCATCTTTCATGGAAGGATGTTCCCCCACGATGCGAGGGAAACCGTAGCGCAGGGCATATTCTTCGCGCAGCAGAAGGTTTTCGCGCAACAGCTCTTGTTGGCGCGCTGCTCTCTCCAGGAGCAACTTCAGATGATCGAGGTCCACGGGCTTCTGAATGAAATCGAACGCGCCGTCTTTCATGGCGGTGACGGCCTCTTCCACCGAGCCGTAGGCGGTCATCAGGATTACGGGAAGAGTGGGTTCCACGCGCCGCGATTCACGGAGTACGTCCAGTCCGGAATTTCCAGGCAGTTTCAAATCGGAGAGAATCAGCAGGTAGCGGCGGCTTCGAATTTTGTCGATCGCGGTATTTCCGTCGGGAGCTTCTTCCACCGTGTAGCCGTTGCGTTCGAGGGCCTTGCGCAACATTGCCCGCAACTCGGCTTTGTCTTCAACAAGGAGGACAGGTTCCATCGGCAAAAGGTGCTAACGCGCCCAGCCGGAATCGCCGCCTGCTTTGCGCAAATCATCCTCGGCATCGGAGATGGCCTGCTTGTCAGCTTCAATCTTTTGTTTTTTGGCGTCGATGTCGCTGGTTTTCTTGTTGATGTCTTCGCGCGTCAAATCCTGCTGCATGGCTTTTACGGGATTTGAGTAATACTGCACGTCCAGCACGCCTAGCTCGCGCTGCATTACGTCCAGTTCCTGCTCATCCTGCTCGAGCTTGTGATGCAGTGTGGCAAATTTGGCGCGCCAGGTTTTCTCATCATTCGCGGGAGCTGCGTTTGCCGCAGGCGCGTTGGCGTCGGCGGCTGCTCCATTTTCTCCAGGCGCAGCAGCTTCACCGACCGAGGAAATGCCGCCCACGTCCGGAAGATTCTCGTTGGTGAAGACTTTTGCGGGCTTGGACTGATCTTTCTTCTCCTCGCGCGTGCGGCGCGCTGCTGCCACCAAGGAGTCTTTTTGCGCCGGAGCTGTTTGCGGTGTTTGCGCAGCGGGCTGCGCGGCCGCGGGTGCCTGCGCGGAGCTTGGCTGCTGGCTCGGCTGAGATTGATTCTGTTGGTAAGCGAATCCGCTCGTTGGGACTAAAAGCAGCGCTACGGCCGCAAGGCGAAAGCTAAGATGTTTCCGCATGGTTATGGCCTCCTGAGAGGCATTCCCGCCCTGAATATGCCTGTTACAAGTTTAGATGCGTGCCGCCCGGGAGGCAATCGGGGATGGTGTAGGCTCCTGCCGCAAAGGTAACCATAGCAGGAACTCGGCTCCGCCGTCCGGGCGGTTGCGCGCTTCAATGCTGCCGGCGTGCTGCAGCGCTACTTTCTGAACGACGGCGAGGCCTAGGCCGGTGCCTTCGGACTTTGTGGTGTAGAAGGGCAGGAAAATCTTAGGCAAGTCATTCGGCGGTATTCCGGGACCGTTGTCCGCGACGCAGATCCGCTGCCATTTTCGGCCACCAAGATCTTCAATTGTGCCCAAAATCGTGACGCGCGGAGAATTTGTGGACTCTTTTGCCGCTTGCGCGCCGTTTCGCGCCAGGTTCAGCAAGGCTTGGCGAATCAACGCTTCGTCGCCGGGCAAATCCTGAAAAGTTCCTTCGAACTGCAAGGTGCATTCCGGGATCGTTTCGTGGAGTTCTTCGGCAACTTTTTGCACCAGCATTTGCATGGGCACGATTTCGTAGCAAATTTCGAGCGGTTTGGCGAAGCGCAGAAACTCCGTGACCACGTGGGTCAGGGCGCGGGTCTGGTCCAGAATGCGCTCGGCCGATTCCCGCGTCTCGCCGGGTTTTGCTTCGCTGCGAATCATCTGCGCGTAGCCTGAAATCGTAGCCAGCGAATTTTTGAATTCATGCGCGATGCCGGCGGACATTTCTCCCAGCGCGGCCAGATTTTCTTTCCAGCGCATTTGTTTCTGGAGCTCGTTAAGCTCGGTCAAATCGCTCATCAGGCAAAGCGCGCCGCTCACTTTCATGTCCGGGAGGGGCGGAACGGAGGAGTCCGCGTTAGCGCGCGTGGCATTTCTTACCGTGCGGTAGATGGGAGAGATGGTCACACCCAGGCGGCGGACTTCACCATCGGTGGTCATGTGCTCTACTTCGCCGCGCTGAAAAGTTTTGGCGTCGCGCAAACAGGCCGTAAGCATTTTGGAGAGATCTGAATCTCCGCCGAGTATTTCCTGGTACGAGCGGTAGCGCAGAGTCCGGATGCCGAGCGCTTCTTCGGCCGCGGGATTGGTGGAGCTGATGGCTCCGGTGGCATTTACCAGCAACAGGCCGGTGGGCATATTGCGGGTGACCTCTTCCGTCAGACGCTCGGATTCCTGCGCGCGCTCTTGCGCCAGCAAATGCAAGCGGGCGAGCTCCTTTTCCTGCGCTCGCAATTTTTCAATCACACCTTGCATGGACGCAGCCATGAATGCGGAAGCATTGTCGGTGTCGGGATTCGGGCTGGCCCAATCGCCTTTGAGAACGCGCGAGTCATCGTGCAGCATTTTGCGCATCACGTAGAAGAGCGCTACGACGCCGAGCAGAAGTACCACGAGCAGCGCCGCGGCGTACCCCAAGCTGAACGGCAGAGGGCCGGCTGGACGCTTGGGAATGAGCGCGAGTATCAGGGAAGTATTCATTTTCATCGCACCGTCAGCAGCGATTGATACCAGTTTACGACCGGCGTGCCGAAAAACACTACCAGCAATGCGGCCATTCCAAGAAATGTTCCAAACGGCAACTCGTAGTCGGCTTCCTTGCGCCGCGCTACGATCACGGCTACGCCCAACACGCTGCCCAGTAAAGAACCCGCGAGGATAGTAAGCAGGGTGCGCTTCGTTCCCAGGAAGGCTCCGGCCATCAACATCATTTTGACGTCGCCGAGGCCCATGCCTTCTCGCCCGCGCAACCGAAAGTAGGCTTCCGACACGAGCCAAAGCAGAGCGCTTCCAAAAGCTGCGCCAAAAATTGCGTCGGCGAAAGAGAGCACCGGAGCCGGGGGAGGGAACTCGAAAATGTGATTCGCGATCCAGAGTGCGGTGCCGTCGGCCGGCTTGGTGAAAAAGCTAAGCGCGAGCCCGAGCGCGAGGCCGGTGTAATTCACCAGATCAGGGAGCAGGCGTTCGCGGAGGTCGGTGAAAACGAGAACGATCATGATGGCGGAAAACACGGCCCATTTAAGAGCGTCGACTGTTAAACCGAACGCGAGATAGCAGGCCAAAAAAAGAATGCCGGTGAGCAGCTCAACCAGCGGATACAGGGGCGAAATGGGCGTCTTGCACGCACGGCATTTTCCGCCTAAGACCAGATAGCTGAGGACGGGAATGTTGTCGTACGGGCGAATGGGCGCCGCGCATTTCGGGCAAGCGGACGCGGGCATCACAATGGATTTTCCGCCGGGGATGCGCAGGATGCAGACGTTCAGGAAGCTGCCTATGATCAGGCCGAATAGGAAGACGAAAATAGCGATGAAGAGTTCAGGGGGCACCTCTCGAATTTGCCATATCCTGCGCGGGCTCTCAAGCCGCGCCATTTGCATCGTGCCCGACTGCTAACATTTTCTCCATCGAATAGCTTCAGTAAAGGCATCCGAATCGAATCAGCCGTGTCGAGGCCATTTGATTGGCTCGCGGCTGTACGATATATTCGATGGTTTCCATACCATGGCTTGGCTCGAACAGAAGATACGGCGGTACGAACACATGCGCTGGGCGCAGGAACCCAACCGGCGCACGCTTCCGTTTGCGTGGGGCTTGGAGCACATCGGCGGGGACCCGAAAGAAGCGGACCCGCGCGGTTTCCTGGAGCGGTTCGTCGAGCACACACTCGAGCACAGTGACGAATGGTATGCCGTCACGCCGGCGGACGACTATTTGCTGGCCGACGATGTTCTCACGTTCACCAGCGCGCTCGAGTCTCCCTGGCCGGGAAACAATCGCGTGCACGCGCAAGTTTTTCGCGCGCGGCATACGGGGCCGGCGGTCGTCGTGCTGGCGCAATGGAACGCGCGTTGGGAGGAGCAGCAGGATGTTTGCCGCTGGCTCAATCGGCTGGGAATCACCGCGGTGAAGATGAGCCTGCCGTATCACGACCGCCGCGCGATTCCAGACCATCCTCGCGGCGATCATCTCGTAGGTCCGAATATTGGGCTCACGCTACAGGCGAACCGCCAGGCGGTGCTGGATGTCCGGCGCACTCTTCGCTGGCTGGAAAGCCAAGGTTACGACCACCTGGGCATTCTCGGCACGAGTATTGGTTCTTCCATCGGGTTCGTCACCATGTGCCACGAACCTTTGCTGCGCGCGGGCGCATTCTTGCACGTGGCGACTTACTGCGGCGATGTGGTTGCCAGCGGCTTGACCACGATGAATGTGTGGGAATCGCTGAGCACCAAAGTTTCGCATGATGACATCAGGCGCTACTGGTCGCCTATCAGTCCATATCCTTACATTTCACGGCTGGTCGGAACCAACAAGAAGATTCTCGCCATTACCGGACGATACGACCCGACATTCTGGCCGGAATATACCGAGTCGTTCTTCCACGCGGCGCGGCGCGAGAAACTGCAAGTGGAGAACTTGTCGCTGCCGTGCGGGCATTACTCGATGGGAGTAACGCCATTCAAGTACGCGGCGGGCTATCGCTTCGGGACATTTTTGTTCGAAGCTTTGGCGTGACCGGAGATATTTCTTAGCGCAGGATGGCGCTGAATGACCCTTTGCCGATGAGGCTTGCGACAGCTTCAATGTCGGGGGAAAGCGAGCGATCCACTTTCACTTCCGCAGAGACTTTTCTTACGATGTCGTGAGCTTTTTGTGCGTCCGCTCCGGTGCGAAGCGGCGCCAGGAGATCGATTCCCTGGCAAGCACTTAGCAATTCGATAGCAAAGACATTCCGCAGATTTGCCATCATCGGTTCGATTCGGCGCGCGGCAGCCATTCCCATGGAAACGTAATCCTCCTGATTCGCGGATGTGGGAATTGAATCCACGGAATGAGGAGCAGCCTGCGTTTTCATCTCGCCGGCGAGCGCGGCTGCAGCTACCTGCAAAATCATGAATCCGGAGTTGAGTCCGGCGTCACGCACGAGAAACGCAGGCAACTGGCTGGTCTGAGGGTTGGTCATCTGTTCGACGCGGCGCTCGGAAATTCCCGCGAGCGTTGCGAGCGCAACCGCAAGCTGGTCCGCAGCCATCGCCAGCGGCTGGCCGTGAAAATTTCCACCGCTGATTATTTCGCCGGCGCCCGTGGCCGCGTCCGGGGTGGCAAACACGAGGGGATTATCCGTCGCGCTGTTTAATTCCACGGTGATGGTGGCGCGCACTTGCGACAGCGCGTCGCGCGCGGCTCCATGAACCTGCGGAGTGCAGCGGAGGCTGTAAGGATCTTGCACGCGGGGATCCTTTTCGGGAGCGCGGTGGGATTCGCGGATCTGGCTGCCGCGATTCAAGCGGCGCAGATTGCGTGCGGAGGCCGCGTGTCCCGGATACGGCCGGACCTGCGCGATTCGTTCGTCGAATGCCGCGGGGCTTCCGCGCAATGCGTCTAACGAAAGTGCCGCGGCAACATCCGCGGTGTCGGCTGCGATTTCCGCGGCGCGCAATCCGAGAGCGAGCAACGCGAGCATTCCTTGCGTGCCATTCAGGAGCGCGAGCCCTTCTTTTGCTTCAAGGGCGAGCGGAGCAATTCCGGCACTTTTCATTGCTTGAGCGCCCGCGACTCTTCGGCCTTGCAAAACGGCTTCGCCTTCGCCTATGGCCACTTGCGCGAGATGCGCGAGGGGCGCGAGATCTCCGGAAGCGCCCACGGAGCCTTGCGACGGGATCACGGGATGCACGCCGTTGTTCAACATGGCGCAAAGAGTTTCCGCGAGAACCGGGCGCACGCCGGAAAAACCTTTGGCGATGGCGTTGGCGCGCAGCGCAAGCATCGCGCGTGTTTCGTGCTCGCTCAAAGGCGCGCCGACTCCGCAAGCGTGACTGCGAACCAGATTCACCTGCAACGCGCGAATCTGCTCGCGCGAAATTCGCACCGACGCCATTTTCCCGAAGCCGGTGTTGACGCCGTACACGGCTGCGTCCGATTCAATCAGGCGTTCGACCACGGCGCGGGAGCGATTCATGCGTTCACGCGCCTGCGGAGATAGTTCCACTTGCGCGCCTTCGAGCACGACGCTGTACAGTTGCTCCAGCGTGAAGTTGTCGCCGTCAATTTGGATTGGTTTCATCGGCTGTGCGCTGGGAAAAACTTTCGATATTTTTCGGGCAACGATTTTGGTTTTCCGAGGCGATCGCAAAAAACATGCAGAGTGTCTCCAATTGCGATCAGCTCACCGGATGCCTGGTTTACAACCTCATATCCAAAGCGAATCGTGCGCTTCTGCGACTGGGTAACGCTGGTCCGAATCACCAGGACATCATCGAATCGCGCCGGGCGCTTGTAGCGACAGTGCGCGTCGGCGACGACGATGAAACTATCATCTTCGGCTTCCATGCGCTTGTACTCGAAGCCGAGGTGGCGGCAAAGTTCGACGCGGCCCACTTCGAACCAGGTGAAATAATTTCCGTGATAGACGACTCCCATCTGGTCGGTTTCCGCGTAGCGCACGCGAATGGTTGTTTCAGCGTATTCATGCATCGGCGGAAAAGTGTATCAGAGTGCCGGAGAGAGCGTGAGCATCGGCTGCGCTAGCGCCCGGTCCATTTGGGCGGGCGCTTTTCAAGGAAAGACGCCAGGCCTTCGCGAAAGTCATCCGTTGCGCGAATCTGCGCGTTTTCTTGCGTGGCCAGCTCAAGCTCGCGGCGCAATTGTTCTTCGTCGTAACGCAGAAGCAAACGCTTGGTCAGTGCCAGGCTTGTAGGACTGGCCTCCAAAAGCGTGCTGGCAACTTCGCGCGCGCGCTTCATAAGACCGTCCGGAGGCGTGATCTCGGTAACCAGTCCGAGGCGGAACGCTTCCGCGGCATCAATGATGCGGCCGCTCAGTAAGAGGTCCCGCGCGCGCTTCTCGCCGACTTGCCGACGAAGCATCACGGAAACCAACGCGGGAATAAATCCGATACGCACTTCCGTGTAACCGAATTTGGCTTCGGGAACGGCCAAAGTAAAATCCGAGAGCGTCGCCAGCCCGCAGCCGCCGGCAATCGCCGCGCCATTTACGGCGGTGATCAGGGGCTTGGGAAAACTGTAAACGAGGTGAAACATTTTCGCCATGCGGCGCGAGTCCGCCAGATTTTGCTCGGGCGTCTGTTTGGCGAGCGCCTGTAAGGTTTCGAGGTCCATCCCGGAACAAAAGGCTTTTCCGGCACCGGTGAGAATCACAACGCGGATGGATTTATCCGCTTCCGCTGCGCCGAGCGCGGCGAAGAGGTCGTCAATCATGGGCGTAGAAATTGCGTTGCGCTTTTCCGGGCGATTCAGAGTCAGCGTCGCGACTTCGGCGTCGCGCTCGATTTTTAGTGTGCTGTATTCCAAGATGGCCTCAGTTTTAGTTCACTGTCGTAGAGGTTATGGGGGGAACGGTTTTCTGCACATGGACATACTTTTCGCGCAGCTCTTCGGTCATGGCGCAGGCGATAGCGAGCGATTTGGTATCAATTCCGGTGGAAACGCCGCGCGCGGCTAAAGTGGTCAAGATAGCTTCCGTGGGAATGTTGCCGACCAGTTCATCTCCGGCGAAAGGACAACCGCCCAGTCCGGTCAACGCTCCGTCGAACCGCCGGCATCCCGCTTCGTAAGCTGCGAGAACTTTTTCCGGCGCGTGTTCGGGACGGCTATGCAAGTGCACGCCGATTTCAACTCCGGCCACCGAATTCTTCACCGCGCTATACAGACGCGCCACGTCTTCCGGGGACGCTGTTCCCACAGTGTCCGCGAGCGACACTGTGCGCACTCCCACATTCTTCAGCCACACGAGAGTTTCTTCGATTATTTCCGCGCCCCAGGGCTCGTCGTAAGGATTTCCGAAGGCCATCGAAATATAAATCACGAGGTTTTTTCCCGCAGCTTTCGTGTCGCGCTGCAATCTATCCACCAACTCGCGAGCTTCCGCGCGCGACATATTGGCATTGGCGCGGCGAAAGTACGCCGAGACGGAATAGGGATAGCCGATCGTGGTCAAGCCGGGCGTGGCAAGGGCGCGCTCGAGTCCCTGGGCGTTCACCACGATACCGATAAGTTCCGGAGCTTTTCCCGGACCGGCTTTCACTTCGCTTAACTGCTGCATCACGGCTTCGCTGTCCGCCATTTGCGGCACGTGCTTGGGCGAAACGAAACTTACGGCGTCAATGTGGCAGAAGCCGAGTTTGAGCAAACGGGTCAGGTACTGTACTTTTTCCGCCGTGGGGATCACCTGGCGCAAACCTTGCCAGGCGTCTCGCGGGCATTCAACAATGGTGACTTCATTTGCCATAGGTTAGTACCAAGGGCTCCGATAGATATGAGTTGCGTACCACAAAGCTGAGATTCCACACACAATCAAGAGTGCCATTAAAAAAATAAAAATTCGAGAGATCTCGCGTTGCGAACCGTTAATGATTGTAAGAACCACAGCGACTATAAGGCCCAAATAAGCAATATATTGCGACACCTGATACATGAACCACATCCCAGAATGAGAGCCGGCGCCGCCCTGCGAAATCACATACGAACTTGCCCACGCAAAAAAACAGGGAGAGACAAGCAGCGCGGTGAATAGTAGCGTTGGGACACCGCCGCGCCTCGGTCCTGCAGTCTCTTCGTCCATTTAAGTCTGCAATACGCCTGTTTTAAACTCCGCGACGTGCGGATTCAATGCTGCCGATTCCAGAGCTTCGATCAACGCCTCGCGTGTGTGCGCGGGATCGATAATGGCATCGACCCAGAGGCGCGCAGCGGCGTAGCGCGGGTCGGTTTGGTGCTCGTAGGTCGCGCGCGTGGATTCGTAAAGCTCCTTTTTCTCCGCTTCGCTGAGCTTTTTCCCCTGGCGCTCGAGTTGCTTGATTTTAATCTCGACGAGCGTGCCGGCAGCGGCGTCGCCGCCCATTACGGCATAGCGGGCCGTCGGCCAGGCGAAAATAAATCTGGGATCGTAGGCTTTGCCGCACATGGCGTAGTGGCCCGCGCCAAAACTGCCGCCGCAGATCACCGCAATCTTCGGCACCACACTGTTGGCCACCGCATTTACCATTTTCGCGCCCGCGCGAATGATTCCGCTCCACTCCGCTTCTTTACCGACCATGAATCCGTTCACGTCGTGCAGAAAAATCAGCGGCACGAGATTCTGATTGCAGTCGAGAATGAATCGCGCAGCTTTGTCCGCCGATTCGGTGTAGATCACGCCGCCGAACTCGATGCGCTTATCTCCGGTGCCGGGTGCGGCGACGGTAACGGACTTTTTCTGATTGGCCACAATTCCAACGGCCCAGCCGCCAATGCGCGCGTAGCCGCACAGCAAAGTCTGCCCGTATTCGGCGCGGTACTCTTCGAATTCGCTCTGGTCCACGATGCGCTCAATGATTTCGTGCATGTCGTACTGCTGCGCCGGATTCGAAGAGAAAATTCCGTAAATTTCCTCGGCCGGATGTGCGGGTGGCGCAGCCGGTTTGTGATCAAAGGGCGCGCCGGCGGGATGGCCGAATTTGTCCACCAGAGCGCGAATGCGTTTGATGCACGCAGGATCGTCCGGCTCGCGAAAATCAATGGTGCCGCTGATCTGCGCG
>JBEKSN010000079.1:0-26941 GCA_049517055.1 Candidatus Acidiferrales bacterium
CGCGCGTCGGGGTGAATCTCGAAGCCTAACGGTCGGGATGTATCGGGCGAGATGAAACGCATGAGCGAGCGCACGCCCCAGTAAGCGACGAAAATGCCGAGCGCGCCGCCCATCGCCGAGAGCAAGATGCTCTCCGTAACGAGCTGTCGGACTAGGCGAGCCCGTCCGGCACCGAGAGCGAGGCGGACGGCGATTTCCTTTTGGCGCGCGGAGGATCTCGCGAGCGTCAAGCCAGCCACGTTGGCGCAAGCGATCAACAGTACAATTCCGACGGCGGCCATCGAGATGTAGAGCGGCATCGAGTACTGCTGCCGGCTGCCGACAAGGCCGGCCTGAGCCGAAGCTAGCACGATGGCCGGATCATCCTCCGGCTTATTTAAGGGTTTCCCGTCGTGGAGCATTTCGTTGCGGAAAACCAGGCTTGCTGCTGCCTGCGCTTGAGCCAGCGAAACTCCGGGCTTTGCGCGACCGGCCACTTGAAGCCACCAGACAAAAGAGTCCGACGGGCGAAGCCAGTCGATCTTGAGACGCGGGGCAATCGACAACGGAAACCACATGTCCTCGGTTCTGCCCGGCGACGTTCCGGTGAACAGCGGTTCTGCAACGCCCACGATCGTGAATGGAATGCCGTCGAGACGAATGCTCTTTCCCACAGCAGACGCTGCGCCGCCAAAAGCGCTTTGCCAATAACCGTAGTTCAGCACGACGGCGGGATCGGATGAGGGAGTGTCATCGGCAGGCGCGAGCGTGCGGCCAAGCGCGGGAGTTACGCCGAGAGCTTGGAAATATTCACCGCTGACGAGTTCTCCGCTGGCCAGGCTGGCAGTGCCGTTACCACTCACTTCCAGTTGTGCCGGGCCGGTAAAAGCGGTGACGGATGAAAAAACATCTGAGAGTGAATGAAACTGATCGAATGCGGGAGTGGAAAAAGAGCAGCCCGACGGGGCAGAACCGGAGCTAGAGGCAAAGCAACCACCGTGCGAGCTATAGCCGTGGTAGCCAGGGTTCGCGCGCGCAGTCCATCCGAACACGAAAAGGTGCGCCGGATCGTGAACAGGGACGGCGTGAAGCATAATGGCATCAATGAACGTGAAGATAGCGGTATTGGCTCCGATTCCGAGAGCGAGCGTCAGAACTGCGACGGCAGTGAAGCCGGGATTCTTGCGGAGCACACGGAAGCCGTAGCGCAAGTCCTGGAGCAGAGTTTCGATCATCGGAAGGCTCCTTCGCTCGCGATAGATTTCCTTGGTTTGTTCCACGCCACCCAGCTCTAAGACTGCTCGGCGACGCGCTTCTTCAGGTGACATGCCGCGGCGAAGATTGTCGTCGATGTGAAGTTGGAGATGGCTCGCCAGTTCGTCGGCCAACTCGCGATCGCGGCTCGGTCCGAAGAATAGACCCGCGAATCGAGAAAAGAAGCTGCGGAGCACGGGCATTAGGATTCCCGTTCCGGCGAGAGGAAGCGCGCCAGGATTTCGGTGGTCTGCTCCCATTCGCGGGCTTCAGATTCCAGTTGTTTGCGGCCTGCGCGCGTTAGCTTGTAATACTTGGCTCTGCGATTGTTATCGGACACTCCCCACTCGGAGGAGATGTAGCCCTCTTGTTCGAGTTTCAGAAGCGCGGGATACAACGTGCCGTAATTAACGGAAAGCAGATCGCCGCTGGTCTGCTCGATCCGGCGCGCAATCCCATACCCGTGGAGCGGGCCCATGGACTGGAGCGTTTTCAAAACCATCAGGGCCAGAGTTCCCTGCCAGACGTCTTTTTTGTCGGTCATCGCTTGTTTCGCCCGCTCCTATGGGAAAGCAATAGCGCAAGGTGCCACAACTCGTATGGGAAAGCAATAGAGGATTGCACGCGGTGCCGGCGGGTAAAACTGCAGGCGGCGGAACCTTCTCCCCGCGTGATAATCTCTCATCCAGTCAGCATCGACCGAAAATTAAGAGGGAGGATTTATGCCGAACATCTCGAAGGAAAACAAAGTCGTCACTCTAATTAATGTGTTTACGGTCGAGCCCGCTAATCAACAGAAGGTGGTTGATATGTTGGTGGAGGCCACCGAGAAGACTATGCAACACATACCCGGATTTGTTTCCGCAAGCATCCACAAGAGCCTCGATGGAGTACGCGTGACGAATTACGCGCAATGGCGAAGCAGGGAAGATTGGGAAGCGATGACGAAAAACCCGAAGGCGCAGGAACATATGAAGCCGTTCTTTGAGATTTCGAAGCCGGACTTTCACCTGTACGAAGTAGCGGCCACTCATGAGCTGCAACGCGCGCCCGCGTAGCGGGGCGCGAACGGAGGGGGCATGAAAATTGATTTGCTGGCGATTGCGGCGCATCCGGATGATGTGGAACTGACCTGCGGCGGAACGGTGTTGAAAATGGCGCAGGAGGGATACCGCACCGGGATTCTCGATTTGACCAAGGGCGAGACGGGCACACGCGGCACGCCGGAGACGCGTCTGCGCGAAGCAGCGCACGCCGCGAAAATTCTGAAGGTCAGCGTGCGGCGAAACTTGGGACTGCCGGATGCGCGGCTGGAAATGCGCGAAGACTACAAGATGGCTATCGCCGAGGTGATTCGCGAATTGCAGCCGAAGACGGTGATACTTCCCTACTGGGAAGGACGCCACCCGGACCATTACAATGCCGCGAAGTTGGGCTACGAAGCGTGCTTCGTCGCGGGGCTGAAGAACTATCCGCTGAGCGGACGCGCGTTTCGTCCATTCAAGATTCTGTATGCGGCGGCGTATGAAAATGCGCGCCCGACATTTTGCGTGGACATATCCAAACAGTTCGAGAGACGAAGACGGGCGATTCTGGCTTACAAGTCCCAATTCGAGCCGCCGGAGAAAGATCGCAAGTCGAAAGTGTACTTGCCTCTCGACGAGCTGGAGGCGCGGATGAATTTGACGGCGACCGCTTACGGCCGGATGATCGGAGTGAAATACGCCGAGGGATTCATTGTGAAGGAAGCCATGCGCGTGGACGACGTGGTGCGGATGCCGGTGCGGTCTATTTAAACGCCGCTAAAACGGGTCGGATTCTTGGGTATAGCTGAAGCCTGGAAGAGCTTGCGAGGCGCCGCGTTGGTCAACTTTGACCTTTACCGTGCCTTCCGCTTCGGCGCCGGTCTTGCGGAGCAGGGCAAATGTGGCGATGGCTTCGTTGTAAACCTTAGTAATCAAATAAGATTCGCCAGAATCGTCCTTCTTCCAGACTTGGCCGACTTGGATCTTCCCGGCAGGCACACTACGAATGTAGACAGATTCGACCGGCGCGTCAATATCGCAGCGGCCGTATGATTCGCAGGGGAAACCCCTTACAGGCCGGGCAATTGCAGCGAGTTTGTGGGGAGCGGGAAACTCTTTTACCGCATCCGCCATCCAAGCAATTATCGTGAGGATGCTGGGGGCGGGGTGTATAATCCCGGCAAAAGCTCCTCCGGAGGTGCGCATGAAAAAGAGCCTTTTCGGACAATTGGGGGCGCTGCTTGTAGCTGCTTCGCTTCTTAGTCCCGGGACCATTGCAGGGTTCCCGCTACAATCCGCACAACAGCCTGCGAGCCAGCAGCAGAGCGGCCAATCACAGCAGCCCGGCCAGCAAACCGCTCCTCCCGCGCAAACTCCTCAAACGCAGCAGCCTGCGCAGCAAACTCCACCGCCCGCGCAGACTCCGCAGCAACCTGCTCCAACGCAGACAACGCAGCAGCCTACCTCGAGCGCTCAAGACCAAAGCGCGCCAGGAACGGGCGAGCAGAATCCGGACTCACTACCGATTCAGCAGATGCCGACGGACCCGAACGTCAAGGCGGGTTCCAAGCAGGATGTGAACGCGATCGGCAATCGCAGCGTTGGCCACGGATTGAATTTCTATTCGCTGGAACACGAAATCGCGCTGGGAAAACAATTGTCGCAGGAAGTAGAGAAGCAGGCGAAATTCATCAACGATCCAATCGTTATCGAATATGTGAACCGTGTGGGGCAAAATTTGGTTCGCAACTCGGATGCGCAAGTGCCGTTTACGATCAAGGTGATCGATTCGGATGTGGTGAACGCGTTCGCGCTGCCGGGCGGATTTTTTTACGTCAACAGCGGTTTGATCCTGCACGCGGACGAGGAGTCCGAACTGGCCGGAGTGATGGCGCACGAGATCGCGCATGTGTGCGCGCGGCATGGCACCAAGCAGGCAACCAAGAGCGATATCATCCAGGTCGGCGCGATGGTGGCAACCATCTTTATCCCTTACACCTGGGCCGGATATGCGATTTATCAGGGCATGAACTTTGCTATTCCCATGACCTTCCTGAAATTCACGCGCGTGGATGAGGCCGAAGCCGATTACCTCGGGCTCCAGTATATGTACAAGGCCGGCTACGATCCGAACGCGTTCGTTTCCTTCTTTGAAAAAGTTCAGGCGGACGAAAAGAAGCAGCCCGGCACCATTCCAAAGATTTTCTCCACGCATCCTCCCACGCCAGAGCGCATCGTTGCGGCGCAGAATGAAATTGCGAAGATTCTGCCGGCGCGCGACGAGTACATCGTCACCACTTCGGAATTCGACACGGTCAAGCGACGGCTGCAAATGATCGAAATGAATATGAAGGTGGACGACAAGAAAAATCCGAACAAGCCTTCCCTGCGCAAAAAGACCGATCAGCAGCCCAACAAGGGATCATCAACGGGAAGCGATCCGCAATCCACCAGCAGCGATCCTACTTCGACGGATGAGCCGGACCGTCCGACGCTGCAGAGGCGGCCGGATCCAAACGCGCCGCCCCAATAATCCGGGCGTGGATGTAGCTCAGAGCAAATTCACGGGTTATAAACTGCAAAGGGCGCCGATGGATCGGCGCTCTTTTTAATTCCGCTCTACAACTAACGGGTGTGAACTTCGGCGACGCCCAGGCGTTTAAGACCTTCGGCGTAATATTTGCGATAGAGGATGTCCCACTCTTCGCTGCCTTCCAGGATTTCTTTTTTCTGCGAGGTGATTTTCGCGCGCACTTCGGTGTCCACCTGCTCTTCAAGCTTCAGCAGCGACGACAAAATAGTTACGATTTCCTGGCGAATGGTGTCGCGGTCTTCGACGAAATCAACTTCAGGTGTAGATACAAGAAGATCGATGATTCGATGAGAGATGCGAACGGTTTTCTCACGGGTCAGTCGCATGTCAGCGGAGAATTAATTTCCTTTCACGGGCGAGCTGGCCCTTCACTTTCTTGAACATTTCCTGGTACGAAACGCCCGTGCGCTTCATTTCGTCAGAGTACTTGGCTAGAATCTCGCGGACCTCTTCGTTAACGCGGTCCTCCACGGTCACCTCGTCTGCCATCACCTGGCGGACTTGCTGCGTGAGGCTTTCCACGTTCTTTACTTCGATCATCTTCTGGGCCGCGAGGCGTTTTACCACCTCTTTGGCCATGTAACCGACAAAATCTCGCGACAGAAGCATTCTGTTTGGCTCCGCGAACGATGACGAGCTTTTCAGTCTACTGGCTGGGTATTCGAAGTGTCAAGGTGAGGTCTTGCGGCCGTTTTAGCTCGCTTGGCGTCGCCACGAAGCTTCGCCCTTGCAATTGCGGGCTGATCTTGAGTGCGCTCATTCGCGCGACGGCGCGCAGCGACCGAGCAGGCGTGATTTAGTTACCGTGCTCCCCTGTCGCCATGTTCTGATAATCTAGCTCGGGGAATCACTCCCGCAGACCGCACAGTGGCCGGTCCCGAGCGCTGCAAACTACTCGAAAGGAATCGCCAAAGGTGAATTCACCCACGTCCTCTTCCCGCGAAATTAAGCGCGCATTCAATTTTAACGGAGGCCCTGCTGCTCTGCCTCTTTCCGTGCTCGAACGCATCCGCGAAGAACTCTTTGATTACCGCGGCACCGGAATGTCCGTAATGGAATTGACCCATCGCTCGGCTGAGTTTGAAGAGATTCTTTCGCGCGCGGAACAAAACCTCCGGCGCCTGATGGAGATTCCGGAAGAATATGCGGTGATTTTCCTGCAAGGTGGTGGCAGCCTGCAATTCACGATGGTGCCGATGAACCTTTACATTTCCGGGAAGCCCGTGGACGTGTTGCACACCGGGATGTGGACGGCAAAAGCGATCGCGGAACTAGAAAAGGGCATACCGTTCCGATTGGCGGCTTCGACCGAAGCGGAAAAATTCAGGCGCGTACCGCGGAAGAGTGAAATTGTATTTGCGCGCGATGCTTCCTACGTTTACATGGCCTCCAACAACACAATCGAAGGGACGCAGTGGAGCGCCTTTCCGCAGACCGCAGACGTGCCTCTGGTGGCGGATATGTCGTCGGACATTCTTTCGCGGCGAATAGACGTCCGAAACTTCGGATTGATTTTCGCAGGAGCGCAGAAGAATTTAGGGCCATCCGGAGTCACCGTGGTTATCATCCGCCGCGATTTGGCGGAGCGAGCCGATAAGAAACTGCCGACCCTCCTGCAATATCGGACCGAGATCAAGGAACACTCCCTTTTCCACACTCCGCCTACGTTTGCGGTCTACATCGTGGGTTTGGTTCTCGAATGGGTTGCGGCCGAAGGCGGCGTGGCCGCAGCCGAAAAACGAAATGAAGCAAAAGCCAAGCTGCTCTACGATACGATCGACGCGGGCACTTTCTATTCCTGCCCGGTAGAGAAGGATTCGCGCTCCAAAATGAATGTGGTGTTCCGGGTTGCGGGCGGGGACGAAGCCATGGAGAAAAAATTCGCTCAAGCGGCCGCTGCGGCACACATCACAGGCGTGACCGGCCATCGGTCGGTCGGCGGGATGCGCGTGTCACTTTATAATGCCGTGACGTTGGACGCTGTCGAGGCGCTCGTGAGTTTTATGCGGGACTTCCAGCGAACGCAAGGCTAGCCGGAAAGACGCGTTCGGTTCCCAGCGGACTCGGACGCTAGCTATGCATGGGCGAAATATAGCCACAGCAGTGTGGTATTCACGCAACACTCGCTTGACTTGCGTCAATTGGCCCGTTATTGTGGTAATTCATGTCTAATACCCTCGATTCGATAGCCAGTTTGCCGCTTTTAGGAGTTTCTTCACATCCGAGCTGGCTTCGAGATGCCACGCCGCGCACGAAACGCCCGACAGCGACTCAAGTTGATGTGCAACCCCCGCTGGATGAATACTTTAACTCGCTGTTTACTGCTCTTGGGCCGCAACATTGGTGGCCCGGGAACACACAGTTCGAAGTGATCCTCGGTGCCATCCTCACCCAGAACACCTCGTGGAACAACGTCGAACTGGCTCTGGCGAACCTGCGAGCCGCCGGGGTATTTACGCCCTCTTCGGTTAAAAAAGTCCACATCCGGCGCCTGCAATCGCTAATTCGTCCGTCGGGCTACTACCGCCAGAAGGCGCGGGCGCTGAAGGCTTTCGTCCAGTTCTTGCGCACGGACTATCGCGGATCGCTCAAGCGAATGTTCGCAACGCCGACAATTGAGCTCCGCGAAAAGCTTCTGCGAGTGTGGGGAATCGGTCCGGAGACGGCGGACGCGATTCTGCTCTACGCCGGGAAGCACCCCGTGTTCGTGGTCGATGCTTATACCAAGCGCATCATGGCGCGGCACGGATGGATAAGCGGCAAGACTAAGTACGAAGAAGTTCGCTGGATGTTCGAGAGGCAAACTCCAGGAAACGTCGAAAGATTTAAGGAATTTCACGGACTAATCGTTAGGGTGGGAAAAAACTGGTGCCGCAAGCAAGTCGCTGAGTGCGAAAAGTGTCCATTGGGACGGTATCTGGAGGAAGGCCGGTGAAGGGCGAACGGTCAAAATGGAAGCGAGAGTTGCGCCTCACGCTGGGCTTCGTGGCGATTGTTTTGCTTGCGGCCGCGGTATTCACGCTCGGCTCGTTAAACATTCCCCTGCATCCGGAAAAAGAAAGCGGATTGGTGATCTTGTTCGCGCTGTCAACTTTTATGTTTGCGGCGCTGCTGGTTTTCAGTCTGATAATGATCAGGAGCTTGGTCCGTCTGTGGAACGAACGGCGCATCGGACAGATGGGCTCGCGTTTCAAGGCCAAGATGGTTTTAGGTGCGCTGGGCGTCTCCTTGCTACCGGTCGTGTTTTTGTTTTTCTCCAGCTACGCTTTATTGAATCGGACACTAAACCTCTGGTTCCCCCGACCTTTGGAAATAGCCAACGAAGAAAGCCGAGTGCTTCTTACCGGCTTCGGCAAAGCTGAGCTCAAACGATTGAGTACGCTGGCTTCCGAAGCTGCGCTGCGAGAAACGCCGGACCAGAGCTTCCTGGTGCTGAGCCGAACTGCAGATGCTGCGTGGATCACTGATCGTCAAGGGCAAGTGACTGGGGGAATGGATTTCGAGAAGGGCTGGAGTTTCGGCCCGGAGCTCCAGGCGAAGACACCAGATCCTCACTCCCAGAATCGCAATCCGGCCGCGCCGAAAATGGTGCAATCGCTCGCCAGCGGCGCGCAAGTGTGGCAGGCGGGGAACCAGCTCTACATCGCGGGAAGCGCTCCCATGCAGAGTTCCATTTTGTTTGCCGCCCGGCACCTGCCGGATGATTTTGTGGAGCGGTATCAAAACATAGAAACGCAAACGGGACTTTACGCCGAACAGAAACAACGACTACGCGCTTTCAAGCGCGAGATTTTGCTCACGCTCATCGCGGTCACCTTGATCCTGCTTTCCAGCACCACCTGGATCGCGCTGCGGCTTTCGAAGCAAGTGACCGTGCCGATTCAGGGTCTGGCTGAAGCCACGCGCGAAATTTCGCGCGGCAATTTCGATCATCGCATCGAGGTGGAGGCGCAAGACGAACTGGGAACCTTGGTGCGTTCGTTCAATCGCATGACCGAGCAACTGGGAGAAGGCCGGCGCCAAATCAATGAATTCACGCGAAATCTTGAGCAGGCCATCGAGGAGCGCGAGGGCCGCCGGAAATTGATGGAAGCAATTCTGGAAAATATTCCGACGGGAGTGGTCTCGCTCAACGCGACCGGCGAAGTGGCGCGGGTGAATTCCGCTATCGTGATGATCTTGGGGGAACACGCGCGCAACGCACATACGCTGCCGGAGCTGCTGGGCGAGGAAGCAGGCCGCGCGGTTCTGTATCTGATGCGGCGGTCGTTGCGTATGGGCGCGGCTTCGCGTGAAATTGAAATCGCGTCCGCGGGAAGGCTGCTCCGCGCTGCGGTGACGGTAAGCTCTCTTGGACCGCGGCGGTCGAACCCCGGCTTTGTGGTGGTCATCGACGACCTTACCGACCTTCTTCGCGCGCAAAAAGCGGCTGCCTGGCAGGAGGTTGCCCAGCGCATCGCGCATGAAATCAAAAATCCGCTTACGCCCATTCAGCTTTCGGCGCAGCGGCTGCTCCGGCATCTTGAGCGCACGGCGTCGTTGAAGACCGAGTCCACGCGTGGTGAGCTCGAAAAGCTGGTGGCGGAATGCGCCGGACTGATCGAGCGCGAAGTGCAGACGCTCGAATCGCTGGTGGATGAGTTCTCGCAATTCGCGCGCTTCCCTTCCGCGCGCCTGGCCTCCGCGGATTTGAATTCCATTGTGTCTAGTGCGCTGGATTTATTTCACGGACGTTTGGACGGCATCACGGTGAAAACAGAACTGGCCGCTACCTTGCCGCCGGTGAAAGCCGATCCGGAATTGATGCGCCGGGTGGTCGCCAATTTGATTGATAACGCGGCGGAGGCCATGGAAGGCTCGACGATTCGGCGTTTGCGCGTGGCCACACGCGTGGAAGGAGACGGCGATGCGGTGGAAATCGAGATTTCCGACAGTGGCCACGGCATTTCTCCCGAGGATAAAGAGCGGCTTTTTCTTCCGCACTTTTCCACCAGAGAGCGCGGCACCGGGCTGGGACTTGCAATCGCGAGCCGCATTATTGCCGAGCATAACGGAACAATCCGCGTGGAAGATAACCTGCCGAGCGGAGCGCGATTTCTGATTCGATTTCCCGCCGCGGAAGTTGTGGCCACACAAACGCAAACGGGCGGGCAGGCTTAGCGGTTTTTACTGGAATGTAAACGTTTGATCCAGGCCCTGCGGGCTCAAAAGATCGAGAAGTTCAAAGGCTCGAAAAACAATGCCGGCGACCATACTTATAGTTGACGACGAGATCGGAATCCGGCAATCGCTGGGCGCGTTGCTGCGGGACGAAGGGTATGAAATCGAAGCAGTAGCCTCAGGTGAAGAATGCCTGGAGCAGATCGGCCGGCGAAACTTCGATTTGATTCTGTTGGACGTGTGGCTGAAGAAGATGGACGGCCTGGAAACGCTCGAGCGCATTCAGCAGCGCGAAGGCGCGCCCATGGCGGTGATGATTTCCGGCCACGGAAATATCGAGACGGCGGTGCGCGCGACGAAACTTGGGGCCTTCGACTTCATCGAAAAACCGCTCTCTCTCGAAAAAATCGTGCTGGTAGTTCGCAACGCGCTCGATTACGTCCGGCTGGAGTCTGAAAACCGCAGGCTTCGCGCGGAACTCGAGGAAAAGCATCAAATTCTGGGGACCAGTGTGCCCATGAAAGCGCTGCGGCAGCAGATTGCGTTGACCGCGCCAACCAACGGCCGCGTGCTGATTTACGGCGAAAGCGGAACGGGTAAAGAGCTGGTAGCGCGAGCTCTACACGCCAGCAGCTTGCGGGAAGCGATGCCGTTCGTGGAAGTGAACTGCGCCGCGATACCGGAAGAACTGATTGAATCGGAAATGTTCGGGCACCGCAAAGGAAGTTTTACCGGCGCCAGCGAGGACAAAATCGGCAAGTTTTTGAAGGCCGACGGCGGAACCTTATTCCTCGATGAAGTGGGCGACATGAGCCTGAAGACGCAGTCGAAAGTTCTGCGCGTGCTGGAAGAACAGCGCGTGGAGCCTTTGGGTTCGAATACGCCCGTGACCGTGGATGTGCGCGTCGTGGCCGCCACCAATAAAAAGCTGGAAGAAGAAATCGGACGCAATGCTTTTCGGGAAGATTTATTTTATCGGCTGAACGTGATTCCATTTTACGTGCCCGCGTTGCGCGATCGAGTGGAGGACATCCCGATTCTGGCGGCGCATTTCCTGCGCGCCTTCTGCGAGGAATACGGCAAGAAACAGAAGGAATTCAGCTCGCCGGCTATCGATGTGCTGCTGAGTTATCCCTGGCCCGGGAATGTGCGCGAACTGAAAAATCTGGTCGAACGGCTGGTCATCATTTGCCCTTCGCCGCGGATCGAACCGCATCATTTGCCGCCGGAAATATTCCGCGGCGCGTCCAAGAGCCCGCAGAAGCCGTACGAAAGTTTGCAGGAGGCGCGGTCCGCGTACGAGCGCGAATTCGTGCTGCGCAAGCTGGAAGAAAATCGCTGGAATATGACCAAGGCGGCGCAGGCACTAGGTCTCGAGCGCAGCCATTTATACCGAAAAATGCGCACGCTGGGCATTGCGCCCGCGAGGGAATAGAACCTATTCCTGGTAGTCCGCGAGCTGTTCCAGCTGGCGGTGCCAATCAAGTTGGCGAACGATCGCGGAATTTTGGCGCCAGTGCGGCTGTACTTTCACCATCAGCTCCAGGAAAATCTTCGCGCCGAGAATGCTTTCGAGTTCCAGGCGAGCCTGCGTTCCGATTTTCTTGATGGTGGCTCCGCCTTTTCCGATCAGAATTCCCTTCTGGCCTTCGCGCTCCACATAAATCGTGGCGCGTATGCGCGTG
Source organism: Candidatus Acidiferrales bacterium (assembly GCA_049517055.1). GTDB lineage: Bacteria > Acidobacteriota > Terriglobia > Acidiferrales > UBA7541 > Palsa-295. Next base: position 11,697 of record JBEKSN010000079.1, read on the forward strand.
ATCTTCTCCGTCTCTTCGAAATTATCGATCAGCACGGCGATGGCGTGCGGCACTTCTTCCCGCGTGATGAGGATCGCCTTTTCGCGAACGAGTTCGGCGGCCAGAAAACGCTCGGGCTGATCGGTAAATTGATCGGCCGGAAAATGCGGGGGCGCTTCGGGAAGCCGCGTGAGCCAGGAATTCACCAAGTCCAGGCAGCCGGCGCCGGTGAGCGCGGAGATTGGAAAAATCTCCGCAAACTCAAATACTTTGTTGTAGCGCTCGATCAGCGGCAAAAGAAGCTGTTTGTGGATGCGGTCCACTTTATTCAGCAAGAGGTACACCGGGCCGCGAAAGCGTTCCACCCACTGAATCGAGAAACGATCGCCGCCGCCAAAATCAGCGGTGGCATCCACGATGAGCGAAAGAATGTCGATGCCTTCCAGCGCGTGTTGCAATTCGTCCATCATCATGCGGCTCAGAACATTTTCCGGCCGGTGAATGCCGGGCGTATCCACCAGGACGATTTGCGCGTCGTCGCGATTCAGAATTCCCTGAATGCGATTGCGAGTGGTTTGCGGCTTGGGCGAGACGATAGCGACTTTTTGGCCGACCAGAGTATTTACGAGCGTGGACTTGCCCGCATTGGGACGGCCAACAATCGCGACGAAGCCGGACTTGAAAGGCATGGAGACAACGATTGTACGCCATCGGGCTTGATGCGAGTAGGTTTCAGCGGAAGCAGAAAGAGGCGGAGGGATGACCACGCGTTCTTTCCAAGAGTCTCAGTTGAAGCGTACGCGGACGCGCAGAACTTTGCGCTGATTGGCTTCGAGAACTTCGAAGCGAAGGCCGTCGGCCTCGATGATCTCCCCGGTGCGCGGAACGTGGCCTGCAACACTATTCAACAATGCCGCATGGCGGCGTCGAGTTTCACACCGAACAGTTCGCCGACTTTATCCACCGGAACGCTGCCGCGAACGACCAGCGCTCCACCGGCTTCGCGGATCACATCGGGCGCCGGCCTGCGATCTTCTTCGCCGATTTCGCCGACAATCTCCTCCACCATGTCTTCGATGGTGACGACTCCGGCCATCAAGCCGTACTCGTCAATCACGATCCCCATCTGCTGATTCTTGCGCTGCATTTCTTTCAGAAGCTCGGAGCCGAACTTCGTCTCCGGCACGAAAAGAGCCGGGCGCATCAGCTCGCGAACCGTGCGGTGAGCGGCTTCGGTGTCCGGCACCTCGAGCATATCGCGCGCCATGACGATGCCCACGATGTCGTCCAGCGATTTTTCGAAAACCGGCAACCGTGAAAATTTTGTCTCCACGGCAAGCTCGCGCAATTCTTCCAGCGAAGCGTCCGCGCGAATGGCGATCACGTCGGGGCGCGGCGTCATCACTTCGCGGACGCGCTTGTCGCCGAACTCGACCACCTGTTCGATGAGCCGCGCTTCGTCCTGCTCGATGATTCCCTCTTCCGTGGCAGCATCAACAAAATCTTCGATGGCTTGCTGCTCGGCCGCCGGAGCGCTTTGCTCCTCTTCCGAAACGTGAAGTACGGACACCAGGAGTTCGAGCACAGCCAGAACCGGCCACGTGAGAAGCAGAAATGCGCGCACAATCGGAACGAAGGGCGCGATCCAGTTGCCCGGAGCGCGCGCAAGAAGAAGCGAAGGCAAAAACTGCATGGCCACCACGACTTCGGCGCCCAGGAAGAAAATCATCTCGAGCGCAGCTTCCCAAGTCCCGAGCGAGAAGAAGATTACCGCCCGAGCGGTAATCGCTGCGACCAGGACGAGCCAGAGGCGCGTGAGAAGACTGAATGCCAGCGCAGCGCGACGGGGCGCCATGTGGAACCGCGGAGCAACTTCGGATTCGAAGACTTCCAGATGCTCATGGATGCGGCCAGTGGACGCTCGGCCCAGCTCGCGGTACACTCGGTCAAGGTAGGAGAAGAACAGCAGAATAGCCGTAAGAAACAGAATGCCGGCGGTATAGAAAAAAATGGCCACGCTAGAGACGCTCCGACATCGTGACCGCAGGCGCGACAGCGCGAATCGGCCGGCGGTTACGCCCTGGCATGCTGGAACGCCAAAAAGTGAACTGTCGGCTCATGATTATGCCAAACCGAGATGCCGACGAAGACTCATTTCCCGCCGGTCCATTTGACCCTGATCGGTTTCGTGGTCGTATCCCATCAGATGAAGAATTCCGTGCAGGACTAGGATGCGCATTTCGCCGTCGAAATCGCGTCCCAAACGGCGGGCGTTTTGCCGGGCGACAGCGGGAGCAATCGCAATATCGCCCAAATACGGCGGCGTAGAGGCAGCGCGCAGCGCGAAAGAATTGCGTTTTCCCGGCAATCGGCCAATCCTTCGCTGGGAGTGTGGCTCATCCGCTGCGAACGACAATACATCCGTGGGGCGATTTTTGCCACGATAGACGCGGTTCCACTTCGCGATTTCCGTATTCGTGACCAGGCAGATCGTAAGTGCGTTGGCGGGAATGCGCAGCAGCCGCCGCAATTTTCTGGAAAATCTCTCCAGCTCGCCAATGGAAATTTTCACCTGACGCTGTTGGTTGAGAATCATGTAACTGGATTAGGCGCGATGATTCTTGCCGGCAGGATGGGCTGCACCGTGCTCGTCGTAAGCCTTGATAATACGCTGAACCAGGCTGTGGCGCACAACGTCGTGCTCGTCGAAATAAACCATGGAGATTCCTTCGATCTTACCCACGATTTCGATGGCTTCCACCAGTCCCGAGCGGCGCGAATCCGGCAGGTCGATCTGCGTGACGTCTCCCGTGATCACCGCCTTTGAATTGAAGCCCAATCGCGTGAGAAACATTTTCATCTGCTCGCTGGTGGTGTTCTGCGCCTCGTCGAGGATGACGAAGGAATCGTTCAACGTGCGCCCGCGCATGAAGGCCAGCGGCGCCACCTCGATGATTCCTTTTTCCAGAAAGCTCTCCAGTTTGTCGGCTTCCAGCAAGTCGTGAAGCGCATCATAGAGCGGGCGCATGTAGGGATCGACCTTCTCCTGAAGTGTTCCGGGGAGAAAACCCAAGCGCTCGCCGGCTTCCACTGCCGGCCGCGCCAGAATAATTCGAGTGACTTGCTTGGAGAGCAGCGCGGAGACAGCCATGGACACAGCCAGGTAGGTTTTTCCTGTTCCGCCGGGGCCGATCGCGAAAACCATGTCAAACGTTTCGAGCGCTTCCATATAGCGCGCCTGATTGGGACTCTTTGGCGCGATGCTTTTCTTGCCGAAGGAGCGGACGCGCGTGGGCGAAAAAGCGCCGCGCAACTCGGACGATGGGGCTGTGGTGGCGACACGGAGCAGCGATTTCACTTCCTGGCTGGCCGGGACGCGGCCTTCGCGCACGCGGTTATTATATTCTCCGAGGATTTGGGCCGCGCGCTCTACTTGAGCGGGTGCCCCTTCGATTTCCAGGTCATGATCCTGCAAATGGGTCCTGACGTGCAGGGTTGATTCGAACAGCTTGATGTTTTCGTCGAGGGTACCAAAAAGCTCGCTGATGCCACCCACTAGTCGGACGGTTTGTTTCATTCAGTATCGCGGGCGCGACGCCTCCAGAACACTGGGTGATTGCTAGCGTAGCGCGGGAGGCAAGCAGGGTCAAGGTGGGAGCAATAGGATTCATTAAGCTGTAATGTTGATAAATCACGCGGCTGGAGTGAAAAACCGCCCCCAATGCTCTTGTTGGGTACGTCGGCATGGCCCCTCAGCCTGGGAGTAACTCTTGTTTCAATCGTCCGAGAAAAGGGCCCAGCCTTGCCGCGACATTGTGTCATTCTGTTAGCTAGCACTGGGGGTGGAAGCGAAGACCAAGAACCGTTCCAAAATGAGAATCGTGACGCCGCTGAGCGTCTAATAGGAACTGTAGCTAGCTGTAAGGCTTGCTGGGTATCAATCGACGGGAGACTTGTATGGCAAACGTTAAGGAACCTTCGCGCGACACGGAAGGCAAAGTTTATGCCGAGCCGCGGCGGACGCAGCGAGTGCGGATTGGGATGTCCGTAGAGGTCCGCTCAACCGAAGGCGAGCTGTTTCAGGAAAAAACAAAGACTATTACCGTGAATGCGAACGGTTGCCTCGTGCTGCTGGCTGCCAAGGTGAAGCGCGGTCAGAAGCTCATCATCAGCAATCCTCAGACTCAGGAAGAGCTTCCCTGCACCGTAATTTTTCAGGGTGATTACAACAGCGGCAGATCGGAAGTGGGTCTGGAATTCTCCGAGCCCTCACCCAAGTTCTGGCGTATCGCATTCCCTCCCACCGATTGGGACCCAAGTGAGCGCAAACGCGCCAGCGCTCCGACCGCCACCGCACCCGTTCCCCGAACTACCCGCTAAACTGCCAGCCGGACCGGACATCATCGCCGGGAACTTCTCAACGCAAATTATTTATCCGAATTCCCGCCTATGGCTTGGCCGCGGGAAATTGAACCTTCGGAGCTTCGCGCGAAGTCTCCGAAGCCTGGAAATACGCGTCGTTGCGCTTGAAACCGGCCCAGCCCGCATAAATGTTGTTCGGAAATAGCCCGATGTACGTGTTGTATGCCTGGATGGAGTCGTTGTAGCGCTTCCGCTCGACGGCGATGCGATTCTCCGTGCCGGCCAGTTCGTCCTGCAAACGCAGGAAATTTTCGTTCGATTTGAGCTGCGGGTAGTTTTCAACGATCAGAAGGAGCCGGCTGAGTGCGCCATCGAGTTGGCCGTTTGCCGCGATTTTATCCTGCGGAGTTTGCGCACCCATCAACGCGGAACGCGCTTTCGCGATATCGCCGAAAACAGTTTCTTCGTGCGCGGCAAAGCCTTTCACCGTTTCCACCAGGTTCGGTATCAGGTCGGCCCGGCGCTGCAGGACTACGTCCACCTGAGCCCAGTTGGACTTTACCGTTTCGTTCAGCGTAACCATCTGATTGCGGTGTGAAACGTACGAGCCGCCGACTATCAGCGCGATGATGACGAGCACGACGATGATCGCTGCAACTGCTTTCATGAAATCCTCCTGTGGAAATTCATTCAATCACCCCGCGGAAGAACCTGCCCCAAGAATCAATCTTCAGGCCGATTCGAGCCGGCGATCCACTTCATTCGTCACCACCTCAACCAGCTCGAGATAGGCGTTGAGTGATGCCTCGACATCAATTTCGCTCTTCTTCCGTTTCCCTTCTCGCAGATCGAGTATGGCTTGAAAAGCCGTGGGGTTCCCCCCGGTCAGCGCCGCTATAGCATCTACGCTTTCGCGTTTCGTGGCAGGCATCTCGTGACCCAGCGCCAGCAGCGCGTGGCGAAATAGCGCGCAGAACGGCGAAACAGAATTCATCATAATGCCGAGGTGGACTTTATTGCTGAGCGGCGCAGCGAGTATCGCCTGGCGCAGACGCAGCCACGCTGTGCGAAGTTCTCGTTCTACCTGTAGCCGGTGTAGCTGCAGCGGCACTTCGAACTCGGCCAGAAAATCTGTGCCCAAAAGAATGCGGTGATGGAGCTTCATGTCCAAAAGCTCGATGGCAAATACGTCGGCTGAGCGGCGCAGTTCATCCTGGGTGAAAAAAAGCGGAGCGGGATTGCCTTGGCGAATCCACCAATCCGCGACGCCGTGGGAATGCTCGAGGAGCGCGGCATCGGCTCGATCCACCACGCACACGATATTCAGGTTCGAATGCCCGGCGCGGAATTCGCCGGTGACCGCGGAGCCGTAGAGCACGACAGTCTTCAGACCGTCTGGAATTGCCGCTTTTAGCCGAGCCACCAGTTCTGTAAGTTTAGCTTCCATTCGCCATGTCCTTAGCTAACTACGCGTGCGACGACCAAAAATTACCAACTCCCGCTGGCCCCGCCGCCGCCAAAAGAACCGCCTCCAAATCCGCCGAAGCCCCCGCCACCACCTCCGCCGCCGAAGCCCCCTCCACCAAATCCTCCTCCGCCCATCATCATTCCACCAATCATTGGACCGATCCACCCACCACCCCGCCCACCTCTTCCGCCTCCTCGCTTGATTAGGTTCGCAATCAGCGAGAAGAGAAAAATCAAGAATATGATTATGAAGATCGGATTGGGCCCGTTCCTTTGTTGATCTCGGCGGGGCGTGCGCGCCGCGGGAAGAGACGTCGTGGCGCTAAGAGTGACGCCGCGGTCCTGTGCGATCACATCTGCGACGCGGCGAGTCATGAGAAGCATCGCAGCGTCATAGTTTCCATCGCGAAGGTACGGCACGGCTTCGCGCAGGAAGCCGCCGACTTTGCCGTCAGGAAGGATTGGCTCCAGGCCGTATCCAACCTCGATCCGGTCTTTGCGGTCGTCCACTGCCAGAAGAATCAAGACTCCGCTGGCGGACTGCTTCGGCCCGATTCCCCATTTCGTCGCGAGAGCAATGGAATAATCTTCGATGGGCTTTCCATCTAGAGACTTAACCGTGACCACCGCTATTTGTGCTTTTGCTTTCTGATCAACCTCCGTGCAAAGAACGGTTAGCAGGTTACGAGCTGCCGGGCTTAGGACACCCGCAAAATCATTTACGTACCCTTCAGGCTTGGTTTTGGGAAGCCCGTCCTGAGCCTGTACGCCGAGCGCGAGGAACAGCCATCCAAAACACACCAGCAGAACGGCGCCGACCTTTAGGCCTTCGTTAAAGTTCCTCTGCTTGCGCATAGATGCCATGGTGGGTGGCAGGCATGTTAGGCCCACCCGAACGACGGTGTCAACGTACGTGCCTTCCGCATCCAAACTGCAACTTTGGTGGTGCAAGACAAGAGTTGGGATCGCGGAGTTGCAAACTTCGCAATCCATGCGGAAGAATTGTCAGCGAGCGAGCGGCGATGCTACACTCCGGTGTCCGTTTGTTCGTTTACGCACAGTAATGTTCGCTAATGAACGAACCGTGAGCCGAAATTCCCGATTAACCGTCTAATTTCAACTGGATATGCATGGCCGCTGCGTTGCACCGAAAGAGGCCATTTGAAACAAATGGGCCTGCGCGTGCGTTTAGATAGGGTGAGGCCTGCTGGCATTTCGACGTTTCACTACTCTGAGAGGGAACCACGATGATTCGAAGGATTACTCATGTTGCGCTGGTGTTTCTGACGGCTGCTTCTCTTGTCGTTTCACCGGTTTTTGCTCAGTCACAGGAAACCCAGCCCCCGCAGGGAGCACAATCCCAACAAACTCCTGGGCAAGCTCAGCCGGGTCAAACGCAAGAGCCGACAGGTGGCGAGCTCAAAGCCCAGCCCAATACTCCTGCCGCTGACGAAGCGCGGAGCATGAAGATGGGCCCGGACTATTCGAATGGCAAGCACTTCTTCCCGGACATCACTGGAGCGTACAGGTCGCTGCAGATCGCCCAGCCCATGCTGACGAACTCCCCTCGCATCGACCAACTGATTCAGGGCGACAAGTTGATGCTCAGCCTGGAAGACGTGATATCGCTGGCGCTCGAAAACAATCTGAACATCAGCGTGCAAAAATTCCAGCCCTGGATCGAAGAAACACAGCTTTTGAAAGCGAAATCTGGCGGAATCCCGCAATCGGGTGCGACGCAGCAAGTGGTGCTGGGTACTTCGCCGTCCGTTTCTTTCGATCCCATAATCACAGGAACGGTAGGATGGGCGCGGTCAACGATACCAGTCAATAACCCATTTATTTCCGGAACTGGAACAACCTCCGACACCGCGGAATCTATATCGTCCAACGGTTACACCTACAATTTCGGTTACTCCGAAGGTTTTCATACCGGCACGAACTTCTCGGTGACCCTGAATACCACTCGGCAAGCGTCGAACTTGTCGGAAAACCTATTTAACCCATATATACAGCCCGTATTGACGGCCACTCTAACGCAACCGTTGCTGAACGGCTTCGGAATACTGGTGAACACCCGCTACATCCTGGAAGCTAAGAATTTCATCAAGGTGTCCGAGTCCCAATTGGCGCAGCAGGTGATCGCTACCGTCACGCAAGTCTCCAATGACTATTGGGAACTGGTTTTCGACCGGCAGAACGTGATCGTCCAGGAAGCCGCGGTGGGTGTTTCTACAAAATTGTATGAAGACAACAAGAAGCAGCTGCAGATTGGAACCATGGCGCCGCTCGATGTGCTCACCGCCGAATCGCAAGTCGCCACCGACCAGCAGAACTTGATCGTGGCGCAGACTACGCGCCTGCAACAACAGACCGTCCTGCTGAATGACATCACCAAGAATCTGATGGCGCCAGAGCTGGTGGGCCTCGAAATTATCCCCACCACCACCATCTCGAATCCCGAAGTGGTGGAAAATATTCCGCTGCAGGATGCAGTACAGGAAGCCTGGAAGAAGCGGCCTGAAATATATCAGGCGGATCTGAACCTGAAGAACGCCGGCATCGAAGTGAAAGCCACAAAGAACGCTCTTCTTCCCTCGCTCAATCTTTACGCACAATTTAGCCAGACCGGTCTCTCCGGAAACGCAATCACGCAGACTTCCACAAACCCCACTTCCATTGTGCCAATCCCGAGTGAACCCATTGTGGACTCTACTACCGGGCTTCAAATAGGAAACGAAGTCGTGGGGTTTCCGGTATTTCCTACGGGCGTGCAGACGAATGGCTTGGGCAGCGCTCTCTCTAACATGATCAACAACAATTTCCCGACCTATGCAGGCGGGGTGACTTTTGCCATCCCGCTGCGCAACCGCTCGGCACAGGCGGACAACGCCCGCGCCCTGCTCGACGAGCGCCAGCAGCAAACGCAGTATCGCCAGACACAAAACACAATCGTGCTCAACGTCCGCAATACCATCATCGCCTTGCAGCAGGATCGTGCCCAGGTGGCCGCTGCGGAAAAGGCCCGAAACCTGGCGCAGCAAACGCTGGACGCCGAACAGAAGAAATATCAGCTCGGTTCGTCCACCAGTTACAACGTCGTGCTTCGTTCCCGCGATTTGACCGCGGCGCAAGGCACGGAATTGCGAGCCAAGGTCAACTTGGAAGAGGCTCTCGTGAATTTCAATCAGGCCATGGGGCGCACCCTGGAAGTCAGCCGTATTACCATGGCGGATGCCCTGCGAGGAAAGGCCTATCGCGAGAACCTGATTCCTGGAACGCCGGATGCCGGTAGCCCTGTCGGAGCAAAGTAATCCGGTCGAAGCCGGAAGGCGATTCGTCTTCAAGAGTCGGCTCCTGCTCCAGCGCCGGCTGGTTCTTCACAAGCTATCCTCAATTTCCGCAGCTTGCCGCTGCCGTCGCGTTGCCCTAGAATGAACGATAGACCGTTTACGTGCTGAGCATTGCCCCGCCGTCCAAGGAGCTCTATCCATGGCCGAGAAAATTGGCGAGAAGACCGCTAATCCTCTGAAGACTAATGCGGCGGATGCTTTGAATGCCAAGCGCAAGCCGTCGCAGGCAGAACTCAAGTGGGAAGAAAAAACTCTGCGGCCGACGCTGGAGAAGTCGCCCGAACGTCCTTCTGATTTCACCACCGTTTCAAGCTACCCCATCAGGCGTCTTTACACCCCGGCAGACCTGCCGGACTGGAATCCCGAGCGCGATCTCGGCTATCCGGGTGAACCCCCTTACACGCGTGGGATTCATTCGACGATGTATCGCGGCCGCCTTTGGACCATGCGCCAGTTCGCCGGTTTCGGCGCTGCCGAGGACACCAACCGCAGATTTCGCTATCTGCTTTCGCAAGGCCAGACGGGCCTTTCCGTTGCTTTCGATTTGCCCACGCTGATGGGATACGACTCTGACCACGCTCTCTCAGAGGGCGAAGTCGGAAAGTGCGGCGTGGCCATCAGTTCGCTTGCGGACATGGAGATCCTTTTCGACAAGATTCCGCTGGCCGACGTCACAACCTCGATGACCATCAATTCGCCCGCCGCGGCGATTTGGGCCATGTATCTCGCCGTGGCCGAAAAGCAGGGCGCCGACTGGAAGAAAATTTCCGGAACGCTGCAAAACGATATTCTGAAGGAATACATCGCGCAGAAGGAATACATCTACCCGCCCGAGCCTTCGATGCGGCTGGTCATTGATACCTTCGAGTTCGGAACGAAACATACGCCGCGATTCAATCCCATCTCCGTCAGCGGCTACCACATTCGCGAGGCGGGATCGACTGCGATCCAGGAGCTGGCATTCACTTTGCGCGACGGCATTGAATACGTGGAGTGGGGATTGCGACGCGGCCTTGAAGTGGACGAATTCGTGCCGCGTCTTTCGTTCTTCTTCAACGCGCACAATGACTTCTTTGAGGAAATCGCGAAATATCGCGCGGCGCGGCGCATCTGGTATAAGACCATGCGCGAGCGCTTTGGCGCCAAAAGCCCGCGTTCGTGGGCCCTGCGCTTCCACACGCAGACAGCCGGATGCTCGTTGACCGCGCAGCAACCCTACAACAACGTGGTCAGAACAGCGTTGCAAGCTCTTGCAGCGGTTCTCGGCGGAACGCAATCCTTGCACACGAATTCCCTCGACGAAGCCTGGGCGCTACCCACCGAGTTCGCCGCAACCGTCGCGCTGCGCACGCAGCAGATCATCGCCCATGAAAGCGGCGTCACCAACACAGCCGATCCGCTGGGCGGCTCGTACTTCGTGGAAACGCTTACGGACGAAATGGAACGCGGCGCCTGGGATTACATTCAAAAAATTGACGCGCTTGGAGGAATGGTGCCGGCCATCGAACGCGCCTATCCGCAGCGCGAAATTGCCGAAGCCGCCTACCGCTATCAGGTGGCCGTGGACCGCAAAGAAAAAATCATCGTGGGCGTCAACGATTACGTCGCGGATGAGAAGCCGCTTGAGACATTGCTGATCGACGAGTCAACCGCTGAGGGCCAAACCAAGCGCCTCCGCAAACTTCGCGCCGAACGCTCGAACGACGAGGTCGCGCGCCGCCTCGCTGCGCTGCGCAAAGCGGCAGCCGGCACGGAAAACACCATGCCTTACATTTACGAGGCGGTGAAGGCATACGCCACCCTCGGCGAAATTTGCGATACCATGCGAGACGTGTTCGGCATCTACGAAGAAGTGGCTATCACCTAGGCATCCAGCCCGGAAAATTGACGCCACATAAATCAGAGGCCATCCGACATTGAAAAGCTTGAGACCAACCGGAACTTCTCTGCTTGCGGCTTTGAGCTTTGTGCTCTTCTCTTTTGCGATTGCTCAGCAAACTGGCGCCGCGCAAGTAAAAGACGAAAAGCCTGCAAAGGTGAAGAGCGGATTCATCACCACGCCTGACGGCGTAAAAATTCATTACCTCGAAGCTGGACACTCCGTAACGGCCCAGCGCGCCCAGGTAGGCAATCCTTTGCCTGCGGATGTAACTCCCACTAAGGGCAATATTGCGCTTTCGCCCGAACGTCAATTCCCCTCCATCCTATTCGTCCCCGGATGGACCATGCCCGCCTGGATTTGGGAAAACCAGATCTCGTATTTCTCGAAAGACTATCGCGTGGTAGCGATGGATCCCAGATCGCAGGGCGATTCTTCGCAAGTATCGGACGGCTTATACCCTGCCGCTCGCGCCCGCGACATTAAAGCAGTCGTGACGCAGTTGCATCTCGCTCCTGTCGTAATCGTGGCTTGGTCCATGGCCGTGGTTGAAACCATGGCTTACATCGATCAGTTCGGGACCGGAGATTTCGCCGGGTTCGTATTTGTTGACAATGACGCGGGCGGCCGCGCTCCCGGCGGCGCCGATCAAGACTTCGGCCTGCTCAAGGGGCTCCTGGAGGACCGTCAAAACGCAACGAACGGATTCGTTCGCAATCTCAATTTCAAAAAACCTCAGTCGGAAGAATATCTTCAGAAGGTAATCCAGGCTTCTCTGCGCGTGCCGACGAATACCGCGGTCACGCTGCTGGTCGGATATTTCGTTGCGGACTACCGTTCCGTCCTGCCGAAGATTGACAAGCCCAGCATCGTCTGCGCCTCAAAGACCCCCTACATGGCCACCATCGTAGAGATGCAAAAACAAATGCAAGGCTCGCAGCTCGAGGTTTTCGATGGCGACGGCCATGCTCTATTTGTGGACGACGCCGACAAGTTCAATTCCCTCCTCGAAGAATTCCTTCTGGACTTGCGCTACTAGCCAGGAAATCAAGAATTGCGCGATGGATCAGTTTCAGGCAACCGAACTTATAGTCCGCTGGTACGATAGTTTGCTCCCAAGGCAGTTGCCAATGTTGGTAGTTCCGCGCAACAATGACGCTGCGACGCAGGAAACGTGCGAAGAATCCGTGGCCATGAAGAACACATTTTCGAAATCCGTAGCGGTGATAGCGATCTTCGGCCCCTGGGCGCTGCTCTTCCTGGGATTTGTTTACGGCGTTCTATCGCCCCGCGAGTGGGCCTTCGGAATGCTGGTCTGGTTTGCGGCGCTTCTCCTACTGGCGATCGTGCGGAAACGGACGACAAGGAAAACCCTCTCATCGAGCGCGGAGCCTGCGGTCATTCTCGATGACCGCGCTCGTAGACGCATACTACGAATGATTTGGATGAACAAAGTGTGGATCGGTGTCTTAGCCGTGTGCCTTCCCATCGGCATCGTGAATGGCGTGGCACATCGCGCTTGGCTCCCTACACTGGCCGGAGTCGGAATGAATCTGTTGCTGATCTATATCGCGATATCGGAGATTCGGCGGCGGCGAACATTCCTCGATTCGCCTCGGCAATGAACGCCCTAATCGGATACTGATCCGCTACCCAGGATTGGCTCTGCTACCGTTTGAAGCGCTATTTGAAGTATTCTTGCTTGCCATGACTGACAAAAAAATTCGCGTGCTGATTGCCAAGCCGGGCCTCGACGGCCACGACCGCGGAGCCAAAATCATCGCGCGCGCGTTGCGCGATGCCGGCATGGAAGTGATTTATACCGGCCTGCGCCAAACGCCCGAAATGATCGCCTCAGCCGCGGTTCAAGAAGACGTAGACGTCATCGGCCTTTCGATTCTTTCCGGCGCGCACAACACGCTTTGCCCCCGATTGATGGAGCTGCTGCGCGGAAAAGGCATGGACGACGTAACAGTCTTGATCGGTGGAATTATTCCCGAGGCGGACATCCCCGCGCTGAAAAAAGGCGGGATCGCCGAGGTTTTCCTTCCCGGAACTCCCACGCAAGCCATCGTAGATTTCATCCGCCAGCGAATTACGCCCGCTCCGGCGGGAGCGTAACCGCCCACGAATAGCAGCCGCCCCCGCCAGAGAACTTTGGAGTCCGTGTCGCAACTCCGATTTTCGTCAGGGCACGACTTTTCACCCTGAGCCCGCGAAGGGTAGTCGTGCCGCAAATGGCGCAACTGATTTTCGTCAGGGCAAGACTTCAGTCGTGCCGTAAATGGCGCAAAATCAGTGCGGCTTTAGCCGCTGAGGGACGGAATTTGCGGTTGCGACACAGACTCTTTAGTGCTCCGAAGCTACGGCAGTGCGCGGATGAGTTTTGTGCGTGTGTAGGCGACGCGGAAGCGGCGCCGCTCGATGTTGCGATGCGACGCGCTTCCCGGCTGCGCGACACTCACAGCCAAGTCGCAGCCTCGCTCCGTCGCCCACGCCAGACGCGCCGACATCAACGCCGTCTGAACGCCGCGCCGCCGAAATGCCGGCAATGTGCTGGCGCCGAAAAGCCCGCAAACCCCGCCACGCGCCGAAACAGCACCGCCTCCCGCTACAGTCCCATTCGCGAAGGCGAGGAAACAACTAGCCTCGTCGCCTGAGCGAGGGAAAAAACCGCCCATTACATCGAGAATGGCCTGTGTCACCGGAAAACGTTCGGCGAAGCCCTGCGCCACAGTTTCTGACCACAGCTTGGCCTCTTCCGGCATCGCGCGGCGCACGGTGACATCAGAGGGCATTGCGTCGGCGCTTCCATCCGGCATCGGAAGCTTGCGGTATAGAACGTCCGAAACTTCGAGCAAATGAAACCCGTGCTTTGCGAATCTCTCGTAAAGAGACATTTCTACCAAAGGGCAGAGTTCAACGGCCGCCGCTGCGCCACGTCTGAAGAAAAAATCCTGCAGCCGATCGAGCTCGGCGTCCGATACTTCCCCGTTGAGCCCCACGCCAATGGCCTGCGTGACCGGCGAGTCCACTCCGGCAAAGACCGCGTAGCCTCCGGCAATTTCTTCCACCGCAACCGGGAAATCCGGATGCATGCTGTGAAACGACTCCGCGCATTCGCGGCAGGCGCGGGCTTCAGCCATCTCCATACGCCGCGCGAGATTCAAATTGATAAATTCCATTTGTCTTTTCCTTTCGGCTTGAGCCGTTGCCGCACGACAACTTTGCTGGCGGGAATGGGAATATAATTATCTTAGGAATAGCAAAACGCTATTAAAGCGTTCCAAGCGTAGAAGGATCGGCGCGGTCCGGGTAGGTTAAAACAGAAGACCGGAGGCAGACCTATCCTTCGCAAACGTATCGCAGCGCATAGGCGCCTCCATTCAGAAATTTGAAGCCGGTTCAAGATCGCCGTCTCGAACCGCGAGGATTCTAGCTCATTCGCGGGCCAAGTCAAAAGCGAAAGTGGGTGGTACAATTCATGGTTTGGTAATCCTCGTCGGCCCGGTCGTTGAAGCGAAGATGCCCATGAAAGAAAGGATCCGGTGAGCGCCACAAAAAGCGATAAGCGTCCCGATACGAAATCCGCTGACTTCGAAAAGCGCAGCCGCCAGATGGTCGATCGGCTGACCGAAATTAAAAACGAAGAAGAGCGCATTCGCCAGTGCGGCGGCGCAAAAGCTATTGAAGCGCAGCATAAGAAAGGCCGCCTGACCGCGCGCGAGCGCATTGCCAAGCTGATTGACGCGAAAACGGATTTCTTCGAACTGGGCCTCTACGCCGCCTATGAGATGTATGAAGAATGGGGCGGCGCTCCGGCGGCGGGAACGATTACCGGGCTGGCGCAAGTTTCCGGCCGCCGCGTGATGATCATCGCCAATGACGCGACCGTGAAAGCGGGCGCCTTCTTCCCCATGACGGCGAAGAAAGTAATTCGCGCGCAGAATATCGCCATCGAAAATCATATTCCCACAATTTACCTGGTGGATTCCGCTGGCGTTTTTCTGCCGCTTCAGGAAGATGTTTTCCCGGACACCGACGATTTTGGGCGCGTGTTTCGCAACAATGCCGTCATGAGCGCGATGGGCATCCCGCAAATTACCGCGATCATGGGCATGTGCGTCGCCGGCGGCGCTTACCTGCCGGTGATGTGCGACAAAATCCTGATGACCGAAGGAAGCGGCCTGTTTCTCGCCGGGCCC
>JBEKSN010000080.1:0-15382 GCA_049517055.1 Candidatus Acidiferrales bacterium
AGAGCTGTTCCGCCAGCTCGCGGGTGTAGCTGCATGCATCCCCGTTGCAGGATGGAGATCCCTTCCGGCTAGCGGAGCAGCGGCAGCCCAGAAACCCGGCGTTGCCCCGAGCGTTGCCCCACTCGTTCAGTTATCCGATCTTCCGCCGGCCACATATTTATCCCCGGGAGACGACACTTTCCTGGAACAGATGGAAAACGCCAACTTCCAGTATTTCTGGGAACAGTGCGATCCAAAGACCGGGATCGTCAAGGACAGGTGCAATGTTCGTGCCTCGGACAAAAGCGTCTTGGGCAGCATCGCAGCCACCGGCTTCGGTCTGACCGCTCTTTGCATCGGCGAAAAACGCGGCTACATTTCTTACGCCCAGGCCCGCGACCGCGCTCTCACCGCTTTGCGTTTTCTTTGGAAGAAAATGCCGAATGAGCGTGGTTTTTATTACCACTGGGCCAATATCGGCACCGGTGAAAGATTGTGGCAATCGGAAGTGTCTTCCGTCGATACTTCCATTCTGCTTTGTGGAATTCTCACCTGCCGGCAATATTTTCAGCATTCCGAGATAAGCCAGCTCGCCCAGGAAATCTTTAATCGCGTCGATTGGAACTGGCTTTCCGAAGACACCCGCATTCTTCCCCACGGTTGGACTCCCGAAGGCGGATTCTTGCAGTATCGCTGGGACAGCTACAGCGAAATGATGATGATGTACCTGCTGGGCCTGGGTTCCTCTTCCCATGCGCTCCCGGCGCAGGCCTGGGACGCGTGGAAACGAACCACTTTCGAATTCGACAGCATTCGTTACATCGGCTCCTACGCGCCGCTCTTCGTTCATCAATATTCCCAGGCCTGGTTCGATTTTCGCGGCAAACGCGACAAGTACGCCGATTATTTTCAGAATTCGATTCTTGCTACGGACGTACACCGGCGTTTTTGTATAAGTTTGTCCGGCAAATTTCCTAATTACAGTGACAATCTGTGGGGCATTACCGCTTCCGATTCCGAACACGGCTACGAAGTATGGGGTGGCCCTCCGTCCACCGGACCTATCGATGGCACTGTCGTGCCCTGCGCGTCTGCGGGCTCCATCCCGTTTTTGCCTGGGCCGGTCATGCGCGTGCTCCGCAACATCCAGTATCGCTACGGCGCAGGCACCTGGAGCCGCTACGGCTTCGTGGATGCTTTCAATCCGCTCACGAACTGGTATGACAGCGACATTGTCGGCATCGACTCGGGAATCAGTATGGTAATGGCGGAGAATGCGCGGACTGCTTTTGTCTGGGATACTTTTATGAAGAATCCGGAAGCGCAACGCGGCATGGAACGAGCCGGATTTAAATCCTACAAGCCCTCATCGCCTCAGGAACTGGTGGAAATGCACTCGCGGCCGGGCCAACGCGAGTGAAATCGATCTTGGTGCAACAGAACTTCACGCTCAGCGGTAGTTGGCGGCCTGTAACTCGAACATCTCCGCATACCGGCCACCGTCCTTCAGCAGTTGTTCGTGGTGTCCTTCTTCCGCAATCTCGCCATTAGCCAGGACCAAAACGCGATCCGCCATTCGCACCGTAGAAAATCGGTGGGAGATCAGTAACGACATTTTTCCCTTGGTCAGCTCGGCGAATCGTTGAAACACCTCGCTCTCGGCACGGGCATCCAGTGCCGCGGTCGGTTCGTCCAATATCAAAAGTTGCGCGTCTCGCAGGTATGCGCGCGCCAGAGCTATCTTTTGCCACTCGCCTCCCGAAAGATCCACGCCGCCCTCGAACCTGCTGCCGAGCACCTGGTCAAAACCGTTTGGCAGTCTGCGTATCGTTTGTTCCGCCAGGCTCTTGTTGGCTGCCGCGCGTATCAAAAACTGGTTATCGAGGTCTTCGATGCGCCCTACCGCTATATTCTCAGCGGCCGTCATCTCATAGCGCATGAAATCCTGAAAGATTACTCCGATTTCTTTCCACAGGCTTTCGAGGTCGTAGTCGCGAAGATCTTTTCCATCCAGCAGGATCTGCCCTTCAGTTGGCTCGTACAGGCGCGTAAGCAATTTGACGATAGTGGTCTTGCCCTGGCCGTTTTCTCCCACAATCGCTATGCGCTCCGAGGGCCCCAGCGTGAAGTTGACGTTCTTAAGCACCATCCTGGGATTCCCGGGATATTTGAACGAAACATTTTTGAATTCGAATCCCGTACGGATCGGTTTGGGTGCTGCCGGCGCCGAAACTTTGGACACGATCTTCGGTTTCACCGCGAAAAATTCCAGCAGGTCCGTCATAAACAGCGCTTGATTGGTAATACCGGAGAAAGTAGTAAAGAGCGATTGCAGGTTTCCACTCGCGCCTGCGATGGCGCCGGAAAGATAAACCATTCTTCCTACTGTTAGCATGCCGATTACCGTCGCGTAGATGACGTACGTATAGCTCCCGTAGTATCCCGCCAAGCCTATCAGCGATAACAGAGTTCCGAAAATGAGCCGGCGTTTCGATAGGCCCAAAGTCTGGTGGTACAGCACGTCGGACAAATCCGAATAACGGCCCACAAGAAACGGAGCCAGTCCAAATAGCTTTAGTTCCTTCGCGCTTTCCTTGGTGCCCCCTAAAACCCGTAGGTATTCCAACTCGCGCCTGTCAGGCGTCTGTTGAAAACTGAGTGAGTAATTCATGAAAGCGAAATGAGTTTCACCCAGAAATACGGGAACGATGCAAACCACGAGCGCTAGCAACAGCAATTTTGAGAATAGAAAAATCGCCGCTGCCAGGGTCACTGTGGTGATCAGTTCTTGAATCAGGCGCCCGGCAACCTGAATCATTTGTACCCGGTCGGTGCTTTGCACCCGCGCGCGTTCCAATTTGTCGTAAAAGACTGGGTCCTCGTACGACATCAGATCAAGTTTCGCCGCGTGCTTCATTAGCCGAATGCCGATGTGTCGTGTGAATCGATCGGCCAACTTGGTGTCGCAGAACTCGATGATGCGCGCCATAAATGTCGCCACGCCGGCCAGCAAGAATTCCAAAAGCACCATCCACCAAAATATATGAGGTAGAGGAGCTTGCTTCAGCTGGTTAACCGAATCGATGATGAATCGCGTGACCGCCAGGATCGACAGTGGGATCAGCGCGGCGACGAGGCGAAAAAAAAGTGTTGAGAGCACTACCCCTGGTGCGGCATCCCAGACGATGCGCATGACAGGGGGAATATTCCGGAGTGCTTTAAGCCGTTCGCTCCAGTTGGGCCTCGGAATTTCTTTTATCGCTGGGCTGGTCGCCGACATTGCTTCCCTTTCCTCATCTTCGAAACTTCCAGAATTTGAATTGCCGGATGCGCTGAATTATCGGTTGGCGCCGCAGGTTTGCCAATACAGCGCTAGCTTGATCCTAGCGAGCAACATACTTCACGTGCATTTCACTGGCCATGGGCAGCCATGCGTAAGTAACTGGCAGCCAAGGACTTACTTTTGACATCTAGCATTATACCATTGATTTTTTTCGTGCTGTCAGAAGCTTCTACTCGGTCGAGCCTTAGAGCCTCTTCGCCCGTCTCGTGTTCCGAAATGGCTAGGCTCTTTCTGGACCTATAATACGAGAAACACCCTATCCGTGGACCCACTATTCTATCGTATGCTGAAGTGTGCGTACGTCTCCCAGCGATCAGCCCGCTGATCTGCAAATAGTTCCCGTCCCCAAGCTTGCCAAGATTCGCCAGGCGGCTCACGACGTTAAAACTCAAGTGAGGCGTGCTGTCTGGCGTTCACAGGATGGCTGGCGTCGCATCTCCGCAGGCATGGAGATCGACGACCTTTGGAGCCAATTTAAAGCCGAAGCCGAAGCCAGTTCAAGGCCGTTTAGGCAGGACGTAGACCAGCGAAAAGATCAGAAAAGATCCTGGAAACAACCGTTCAAAATATTTGCGGCAATATGTGGCAGCATTCTGAAAAGGCTGTCGCCTCCCCGCCGTATTTTCTTGCTCCTTACCGTCATACTGGCCTTTTTGTCCTTGGTCGGATTTGAGTTTCTGATTTTCACCAGAGAAGTTGAGCTTCTCTTGGCTTTCGGCGGTCTCTTGCTATTGCTGGTGATGGTCCTCGGCGATCACATCTCCATGCAGAGAGACATTGAAATCGCCCGAGAAATCCAGCGCTGGTTGGTCCCTCGCGTCCCTCCCGACGTTGCCGGAGTCGATATGGCCTTCGCAACAAGGCCTGCCAAGACCGTCGCAGGTGACTATTACGATGCCTTTCGCCGCGCCGCTGACGGCCCGTTGCTGCTCGCCGTCGCGGACGTGGCCGGCAAGAGCGTCCCGGCGGCCATGCTCATGGCCACATTTCAGGCCAGTCTTCGAGCGCTGGCCGGATCGCGCGGCACGCTTTCCGATCTCGTGGTTGGATTGAACCGCCAAGCCTGCTCCAATAATATGAATGGCCGCCGCTTCACCACCGCATTTCTCGCCGAACTGGATCCCCTCACCGGGGGTTTGACTTATCTTTGCGCCGGTCACAACCCTCCGATGTTGAGGCACCGCGACGGAACCATTGAACGGCTGAAGTCCGAAAGCATCCCCCTGGGTATCGAATTAAACGAAAAGTATGAGACTGGGCGGACCGTTCTTGACACCGGGGACATTTTGATTATCTATACCGATGGTGTCACCGAGGCTCGCGATGAGGACGGAAAGGAATTTGGAGAGGACCGCTTGCTCGCCCTGGTGTCCCAAACGTCCGAGGAGCGAGCGGCGCTTACCCTCGCTGCCATCATGAGAAAGCTCGACGAGTTCGTTGGAGGCGCCCCCCAACACGATGACATTACATGCTTTGTGGTTCGCCGTGCATAACCCCGTCGATCTGCAATACGGCAAGCTGACGGCCAAACTACGTCATTCATTGTATGGCCCCGAGCCTGACGCAACTGTAGTCTAATCTCTCAACGTAAAGGTTTGGACCGATTGAGCCGATAGCAGGTTGAGCGGCGCTTCAATCACGTAAACTATTCTAGGTACTTAAATGGAGGCTTTATGAAACGCATGGGTTGGTCGGAAACTGTTTCGGCGTTCGTCGTGGGCATCGGTGTGGGAGCTGCGTTGGGAATTTTGTTTGCGCCACAATCTGGCGAAGACACACGCGACCAGATAGCGGGCGGCGCGCAAGACACACTCGACGGAGCGGTCTCTAGTGGCCGGAAGTGGGTCCGCCGCGCGCAGAGAACTGTGGACGATGCCACCGATTATGTGAAGAAGAATGTCGACGACGCCACGGGCTACGTGAAAGATGCAGCCGACGCAGGCGAACGCGCCTATCGCGACGCCAAAAAAGCGTCTGCCTGATTCGGAATTCGTGCGCTTCCGCGGGGAATGGGGAACTCCCCATTCTCCCGCTCGGCTTATCGCAACCGCGCCGCTCTCACGTCACGCGCATTTGACGTTACCGCTTTGAGCCTCTAAAGTAAGCAGTGCCACGGAGGCCAAATCGACACCGCCGGATTGAATCGGCGCACGGAAGCCTCCGCTACGGGGAGATCCAAATGAAGGAAGAAGCCGCTTCGCCGAGCCCTAAGAACCTGACGCGCAAAGAGCTGATCGATCTTTTGAATGAAGACTTGGCTCGGGAATACCAAGCCATCATTTCCTACGTGATTTATTCGCAGGTTTTGAAGGGCGCCGAATACATGAACATCGCGGGAGAGCTAGAGAAACATGCCGGCGAAGAGCTCAGCCACGCGTTGATCATCTCGAATCAAATTGACTATCTCGGCGGCATGCCCACCACTCAGCCTAAGCCCGTCCGTACTTCCGAAAAGGCTCGGGACATGCTCAAGTTCGACCTGGAGAACGAGACTACAACCATCCGCAACTATCGCGACCGCGTGCGTCAATGCGAAGCGCTGGGTGAGTTTTCAATGGCTGAACACATTCGCGAGATCCTCATGGACGAACAAGATCACCAAATCGCTTTGGCTACAGCTTTGGGAGAAGACGTTCCGAAGATCGGCTCGGAGACTGGTCCAAAGAAGTAGAACGTGCAGATGCAAGCGGTGGCTATCGAACGTCGAGAATTCAACAGGAGATTTCAATGACTGACGGCCCGGACGGAAAAGTAGAGACTTTTCTCGCCAAAGAAGAAGATATTCTCACGAGTGTTGCGCGTAGCATCGGTTCGACGCTTGGTTCCGTCGCCGCCAAAGTAAATGCCGTATCAAGCCCGTCTCGGCGAAAAAAGGCAACCCGTAAGCGCCGTCCTCGTGCTAAAGCCGCAAAGAAAAAGCGACCGGCGAAAAAATCCAAGCGCAAATCAGCAGCCCGCAAACGCACTGCTCGCAAGAAATCCAGACGCTAGGAGCTTCTTGGCTGGCAACTGACCCGCACCTCATGAGGTCCGGCGCGGTCGCTTCTCGTTCCGGCGAGCCAGGAATTTTACGGAAAATCTTCGCTTCATTCGATGTTGTGCTGTACCTTTTGCTACCAATAGTTACGCATATTTCTAAGGTAAGTCCCCGATTGATCCCGTTGAGGTTCGCGCGCATTGTTGCGGCGCGCGACGCGGAAGACATGGGATTCCTCTTATAGCCATTAGCGCTGCGCGCCGTTATTTTCAAGGAGAAAAAATGACTTCGAAATCCTTCGTGGGATTGGTCGCCATCGCCGCAATCGTATGCCTGTTCGGATGTTCCGAGGGTGCCAGGAAATCCCCGGATGTCACTGACAGCATCCGGAAATCTCTCGATCAGTCCAATCTGCGAGACGTGAAAGTCAGCCAGGATCGGGACAAAGGTGTGGTGACATTGACCGGGCAAGTTGCCTCCGCTAGCGACAAGTCGCAAGCTGAATCCATCGCCAAGTCGATAGCGGGCTCACAAGTGGTAGCGGACGAGATTGCCGTGGTTCCCCCAGGACCTGGCGCCAGCGATGCGAAGACAGTTAGTTCCGACCTGGACAAAGGCATCGAGCAAAATCTGGATGCCGCGTTGGTCCAGAACAGATTCAAAAAGGATGTAAAATACGACGTGAAAAACGGCGTGGTTACGTTAACCGGAGAAGTGAATTCGCAGTCCAAGCGCTCCCTGGTGGAAAAAGTTGCGGCCGGAGTTCCCAACGTTCAGCAAGTTGTAAATGAGCTGCAGGTCAAGAATCAAAAAGCCAGCTCGACTCAGTAGACGCCTTGCGAGCACTAATGCATCGCAAGGCTTTCGCCGTATGATCGGCATCAAGAAAAATTAAAATCTATTGCAATACTTTTGACAGCGACGGATAGACTTCCAGCCCGCCGTTGTGGTCGTAGTGGATGTATCCCAGTTTCCTGAATTTATTCATGAAGAAATTCACACGCGGGCGTGTTGTGCCCACCATTTCCGCCAGCGTGTCCTGGTTCACTCTCTGAATGATCGACAGGTTTTCGTTCCCTTTCTCGTACTCCATGAGCAACAAAAGCACGCGGGCCAGCCTTTTTTCGCTTGAGTTAAACAAGTGGTCGATCAGATCTTGCTCGATGCGGTGATTGCGCGATAGCAGATAATTAATGAACTGGGTGCAAACGTGGGGCTCTTTTTCGATTATTTCAATCATCTTCTTTCGATCGATCTCCAGAATCGTGCTGGCCACCACTGCGATTGCTGAAGTCTGGTAATTGGTATGGCCGCTGATACATCCCTCGCCAAAGAAATCCCCCCTTCCTAGGAAACCGAGCACACCGCTTCTTCCGCGTTTGGAAACGAGAACGAGCTTCACTACCCCTTGTCTGATGTAGTGCACCGCCTTGCACTCGTCCCCCTGCGAGAAAATGCGCTTGTCTGGCAAGTAATCCACGCTCTTTCCCGGTGGCAGCGCCGATGGAAAAAGCGCTTTTGTCGTATTACATGGCTTGCTTGAAGTCATCTCGTCCCCAGCGCATCCAAAAGCAGCTCCCATGATGGATTCTGAATTATCACGGAACCAGTATCCTGTCTCACTTATTCAGATTTGTCTGTCTAACATTGAACAGACAAATCCTTCGAACCTGCCTAGCATGCCTGGTCCTTCGCGTTCTCTAATCCTGGTAGGCCGCAAGGGATCCGTAAAATACATTTACGTCGCCGGCAGAGGGCCATGAGCCTAGGATACGATATCTTCCGCAAACTCGATGACGGCAATCCGCTCTGGATCGCTGACGTTGTTTCGTTGAGCGAAGCTAAGGAACAAATAAAATTGTTGGTCTCCCAATCCGCAGCCGCATATTTTGTCCGTGACGCTTCCACCGGCGAGATCGTTTTCAGCACTAAACCTGTCGCCTGACTACTCCCCACCCTGGTACTCCAGATGCGCCGGTAGAACGAAGAAATTTCCTCAATAGAACAGTGTATGCCCCTCTAAGTATAAGAATCTAAGGTGGTAATTGGAGACCCCTCATGGCCACCCATGTGCCCTGTCAGGAGTGTGCATCGAACAAAATACAAAGCATTCGGAGGTTTTCATGGATACGAATTATGATATTTTTAAGCGGCTTCAAAACGGCAGGCCTCTCTGGATCACTGCGGTACCGGGAATTGAGGAAGCGCGCGTGCGAGTAGATCGGCTGGAAGCCATTGCGCCCGGCGAGTATTTAATTTACTCGCAGAGCAAAGGGATTATCGTCGAATACGTAAACGCCTAGGGACCCTGATTTACCGGAATCCTCGATCCATTCCTACTCCGGAACCGGCCCAGCCCGCGTCACATGCCTGTAATGCTTTCCTTCTGTCTATCCTGATAGTCTAGGCGTCCGAGGCGAGCATGGCGCGGAACAAGCTGGCAGCTCCCCATTTATTCTTGAATCGTCATTTTTCCTGGCTGCAGTTCAACGAGCGCGTGCTTGAAGAGGCGCGCGATGCAAAGAATCCGCTCCTTGAGCGCGTGAAATTTCTAGCCATCACAGCAAGCAACCTCGACGAATTCGTCGAAGTCCGAGTCGCGGGGCTTTTGCAGCAGGTCGAACACGGCATCAAAGACCCCGGCCCCGATGGCCGCACGCCGCGCGAAGTACTCACCGAGCTTGCCGTTCGAACCCATGCATTCGTAAAAGCTCAGTATGATTGCTGGCGGGAAGAACTCGTTCCCGGGCTCGTTGCCGAGTCGATTCGTGTGGTTAACATGCGCGCCTTGCGGCCCGCTGCACGCGCGCACATCGGCAATTTTTATGCAAAAGCCGTGGAGCCGCTGCTCACGCCGGTCACCATTGATCCGGCTCATCCATTCCCGCATGTAATTAATAAGGCGATTTGTTTGGCATTTCTGCTGCGCCCCAAACGGCGCGGTTCGCTCCCTTATCTCGGAGTCGTCACCGTCCCGCGCGCCCTGCCCCGCTTGGTACAGGTGCCGTCTGCGAATGGCGCGGTCGAATATGTTTTCCTATCCGACGTCATTCACGCCTTTGCCGAGCGCCTGTATCACGGATACGAAGTTCTCTCCGCCGCGGCTTTCCGCGTTACCCGCAACAGCAATCTCTATTTGGAAGCGGAGGAATCGCGCAGCATTATGGACTCCGTCGACGCCCAGCTTCATAGCCGCAGAAAAGGCGAGGCTGTGCGCCTGGAAATCGAAGCGAGCGCTAATCAGGAAATTATCGACCGTCTGGTCGCGAATTTCCGTTTGGCACCCTGGCAAATTTTCCGCGTGGATGGCCCTCCCAATCTTTCGCGCATCGCCTATCTTTATGATGCCATCGCGCGCGCCGATCTGAAATTCCGCTCGTTCGTTCCTCGTGAACTGGCATTGAAGCCCGGGCCCAGCGCGCTTTTCGAGCTGATTCGAAAGCGCGACGTTTTGCTGCACCATCCCTACGATTCCTATTCATCCGTCGTCCGCTTCATCGAAAGCGCTGCGACCGATCCCGACGTTCTGTCTATTAAGCAAACGCTCTACCGCACCAGCGAAAATTCGCCCATCGTCCGCTCTTTGATTGAAGCCGCGGCCAAGAAAGAAGTCGCCGTTGTGGTGGAGCTGAAAGCGCGCTTCGATGAAGCTTCCAACATCCGCTGGGCGCGTAATCTGCAGGACGCCGGCGTGCAAGTCTTTCATGGTTTGGTGGGCCTGAAAACGCATTGCAAACTCGCCCTCATCGCCCGCCGCGAGCAAGGCGGCAAGATCCGCCAGTACGCGCATCTCGGCACCGGGAACTACAATCCTTCCACCGCGCGCTATTACACCGACCTGAGTCTGCTGACCAGTGATGCCCGTATCACCGGCGCCGTGCAAAACGTTTTCAATTATTTGACGGCCTACTCCGAGCGCCCGCAATATCTGCCGCTTTTTGTGGCACCGTTGAATTTAGGAAAAAGCTGCTTGAGTTTGATTGAGCGGGAAACCGCTCATGCGCGCGCCGGACGCCCCGCATTCATTTTCGCCAAGGTAAATGCGCTGCTCGACGAAAAAATTATCCAGGCTCTCTATCGCGCTTCACAGGCAGGCGTGCACATTGAACTTATCGTGCGCGGTGCTTGCGCTTTGCGTCCTGGCGTTCGCGATGTCAGCAGTCGCATTCGAGTCAGAAGCGTGGTCGGCCGATTCCTGGAACACAGCCGGGTTTTTGCTTTCGGCAACGGAGGCAACACGGAAGTCTATCTAGGGAGTGCCGACTGGATGCAGCGCAACATTAACGAACGCGTCGAAGTGATGTTCCGGTTGAAGGATCCCGCCCTTTGCACTCAGGTTTTCACCCAAGTCATTTCGCCATATCTCGCCGATACTGAGAAGACTCGATTCTTACTCCCGAGCGGAGACTATGTTCGCGGTCGCGAAGCGGGTCTTCTTTCCGGTTCGCGTAATGGGTTCCGCTTTAATGCTCAGGAGTTTCTAATCGGTTTCTCGGAAGCTCACGAGGATATGCAGGTATTACCGCCGTTGCCGCGCTTCGTTAAGCTCCCGGCGCCGCGTAAAGGCGCGGAAAAAACCTCGCTCTCTCCGGCCCACGCGGAGTCTTCAGCTTAAGAGAACGTCAAACTATGGCAGCGTTCCGTACACATCGAGCTGAGTTTGTGTTCCGATATACACTTTGCCGTTCGCGATCGTCGGAACAGCAAACTTTACGGCATCCCCTGCGGCATCTCCTGCCGATAGGCTGCTGTTCCACAACGCCGAGAGATTGCCCGCTTCATATGCATACAATACTGCTGGACCGGGCCCAGGCCCCGGATTGCCGTAATCAGACGAGTCAATCACCCAGATGATTCCATTTGTGTTTCCGTTCGCGGAAGCCGCCGGCGTTGTCCCCGGAAAGCCGAACGAATGGCTGGATGTTTCGCTGGGCGTGCCAGACAACGACCCGCTCGTTACAGGAAAAGCCTTCAGACTATCGCCCGCGCCTCCGAAATAAACGACGCCGTTGAAGTAAGCAGGAATGCTCCACAGTCCGTTAATTTCTCCTTGAATCTCCTGCGTAATCTGCGCGTCCTTGTTGTTGCAGCCCGTCTGGCAGTAGTGCAAATTATTCGCCGTCATCTGGTCCCGGTTGATCACATAAATCGTTCCTTCTTTCCCTGCTTCAACCAGTTCGTGCGTAACGTTCCCCGCTTGGTCCGGAAGCAACAAAACACCGCCCGACCCTAAGTCGACGTCGCCTGAGGAAAGGCTGCTTTGATCGTACGGAGTGAAATAGTCCAGCAGGGAAAGCGTCGAAGTGCCGGGATAAAACAGTTTCATGATCGTGTCGCCTAATTCCCTTGCGGGCACGTGTGTTGTGTCGAAGTCGCCGTTTCCAGACGCAATAAAAATGTTTGCGTTGGAATCCCCGGCCACGCCTGCGCCCGACATCCAGAAACCGCCGTCACTTCCGTTGGGAGTTGTGATCAGGAGAGATGTTTGTGTAAACGTCCCGGCGTTGTAAGAGAAGAGCCAGCCGTGATACGGCCCGTCGTCGCAATGCGATGCATAGGCAAGGTAAAGAACCCCATTCAGCAACAACAGACCCGGCCGGTTCAGATGATGAAGTCCATCTAGACTCACCATCCCGCCGCTGCTGCCGGCACCGGTTCCCGGAACCCTTGCCGTGATTGCAACTGGCCCCGGCGCTTTTTCATCGCCGGTCGTGATATCGAGCGCATGGAGCCGGTGAATGAATGCTCCGTTTTCCTCGGACGTCGCTTCAAGGTACATGGTTCCGCTGCTGGGATCTATTACCGGCGTGCTCGTGATGCCCACCTGTGGAATCAGATCCGAGCAGCCCGAGTCGAGAGTGGCCTCAATATTCACCGTCTTGGCGCCCGCCGCCGCTCCGTGCGCGGTATCAATCATGCTCTGGTGCCACAGCAATCCCGCGTTCGTTCCCGTGTTGCTGTCGGCGTCAAACGCATACACGCTGTCGCCCTCCGTCGCCACATATATGACGTTGTGCACGCTTCCACCGATCGTCACGTTCGGGACATACAGCGGCTGCGCGTAAATAAATCCATCTACAGCCTGCGAAAACTTCTTACCGAAAGTTGTGGTGTTAACGTTGCTCGGAGTCAGGACCGTCTCGCTTAAATTCTGTCCCGTACGCCCAATATCATTGTGCTGTGTAAGGACACCTGCAAACCCGCTGCTGTTGCTGGTGTGATTCGTCACGCTCAGAATAGAGACGCCCTTTATCGCCCCCACTACCGCCTGGATAGACGTGTACCCGGCGTTCACTCCTCCTGACAGCGCCTTGCTCGTCGCCACTCCTGCCGTGCTTACGGTAGCTACGCCCGTACTCGAAGACGTCCATGTCGCGCTGTCCGTCAGATTCTGCGTGGTGCCGTCACTGAAGTGTCCCGTAGCCGTAAAGGTCTGCGTCGCGCTGTTATCTGCTATTGCGGGATTTTGCGGGCTTACCACAAGCACCTGCAGCGATGCCGTACCGGAAGTTACTGTAAGAGTCGTCGAGCCGGTAATCCCTGCCGAAACCGCCTTAATCACGCTCGTTCCTGCCGCCACTCCCGTGGCCAACCCGCCCGCTGTGATCGTTGCCACCGTGGTGGTCACCGAACTCCAGGTAGCTGTGCCGGTCAGATTCTGCGTCGAACTGTCCGAGAAAGTCCCGGTCGCCGTGAACTGTTCTGTTGCGTCTTTTGCAATTGAAGGATTCGCCGGCGTCACCGCGATCGACACCAGCGTCGCGGCCGTTACCGTGAGAGTCGTCGAGCCGGTAATCCCTCCCGAAACAGCTTGAATCTGGCTCGTTCCTACTGCTACCGCTGTGGCCAAGCCGCCCGCAGTAATCGTCGCCACTGTGGTGGTCACCGAACTCCAGGTAGCCGTGCTCGTCAAGTTTTGCGTCGAATTATCAGAAAACTTGCCCGTCGCCGTGAACTGTTCCGTCTTGCCCTTAGCAATCGAAGGGTTCGCCGGCGTCACGGCAATCGACACCAGCGTCGCCGCTGTTACCGTGAGAGTCGTTGAGCCGGTAATGCCTCCCGAAACAGCTTTAATCGTGCTTGTCCCTGTCCCCACTGCTGTGGCCAATCCGCCCGCGACGATCGTCGCAACCGTAGTGGTCACCGAGCTCCAGGTAGCCGTGCTCGTCAAATTCTGCGTCGAACTGTCCGAGAACGTTCCGGTCGCCGTGAACTGTTCTGTTGCGCCCTTTGCAATCGAAGGATTCGCCGGCGTCACGGCAATCGATACCAACGTCGCCGCAGTCACCGTGAGAGTCGTTGAGCCGGTGATGCCTGCGGAGGTAGCCTGAATCTTGCTCGTTCCTGCCGCCACTGCCGTGGCCAACCCGCCCGCGGTGATCGTCGCCACCGTAGTGGTCACAGAACTCCAGGTGGCTGTGCTGGTCAAGTTTTGCGTTGAATTATCCGAAAACTTGCCCGTCGCCGTGAACTGTTCTGTCTTGCCTTTCGCAATCGAAGGGTTCGCCGGCGTCACCGCAATCGACACCAGCGTCGCCGCTGTTACCGTAAGAGTCGTTGAGCCGGTAATGCCTGCCGAAACAGCCTTAATCGTGCTTGTCCCTGTCCCCACTGCTGTGGCCAACCCGCCCGCTGCGATGGTCGCAACCGTAGTCGTCACCGAACTCCAGGTAGCCGTGCTGGTCAGATTCTGCGTCGAACTGTCCGAGAACGTTCCGGTCGCTGTGAACTGTTCCTTCGTGCCATTCGCAATCGAAGGGTTCGCCGGCGTCACCGCAATCGATACCAGCGTCGCCGCTGTTACTGTGAGAGTCGTTGAGCCACTAATGCCTGCGGACGTAGCCTCAATCTTGCTCGTCCCTGCCGCCACTGCTGTGGCCAACCCGCCCGCGACGATCGTCGCCACCGTCGTGGTCACCGAACTCCAGGTAGCCGTGCTGGTCAAATTCTGTGTGGAACTATCCGAGAACGTTCCCGTCGCCGTGAACTGTTCCGTCTTGCCTTTCGCAATCGAAGGGTTCGCTGGCGTCACCGCAATCGACACCAGTGTAGGCGCAGTCACCGTGAGATTCGTCGACCCGTCGACGGCTCCCGAAGCAGCCTGTATCTGGCTCGCTCCTGTCGCCACTCCTGTGGCCAATCCGCCCGCAGTGATGGTAACAACGCTGGTAGTCTGCGCAGACGTCACCGTGAGAGTCGTCGAACCGCTGACTCCTCCCGAAGCCGCTTGAATCTTGCTCATTCCCGTCGTCACCGCTGTGGCCAACCCGCCCGCAGCAATCGTTGCCACGCCGCCAGTCTGCGAAGTCCAAGTCACCGAGCCGGTCAAGTTCTGCGTTGAATTATCCGAAAAAGTCCCCGTCGCCGTGAATTGTTCCGTGGTGCCTTTCGCAATCGAGGGATTTGCCGGCGTCACCGCTATCGATACCAGCGTCGCGGAAGTCACCGTCAAAATCGTCGAGCCAGTGACGCCTCCTGAAGCAGCGTTGGTAGCGGCTGCCCTGACGCTGGCGGATCCTGCGATTGTTGCCTCAATTTTGCTCGTTCCTGCCGCTACTGCTTTGGCCATCCCGCCGGGA
Organism: Candidatus Acidiferrales bacterium; assembly: GCA_049517055.1. Lineage (GTDB taxonomy): Bacteria > Acidobacteriota > Terriglobia > Acidiferrales > UBA7541 > Palsa-295. Next base: position 14,879 of record JBEKSN010000080.1, read on the forward strand.
CTAATCGTTGCCGCGTTCGGATTCTGAGAACTCCATGTTACCGAGGCGGTGAGATTCTTCGTCGAGCCATCGGCATAGTTCCCGGTCGCCGTGAACTGTTCCGTCGTTCCGGCCGCGATGGTTAGATTTGTTGATGTCACAGAGATAGAGCTAAGCGTCGGTTCAGCGAACGGCGGCATACCTGCGCAGCTTGACAACGCAACAAGAGCGCAAAAGGAAAATAAGACGGAAATCCATCGAACACTAGAACGCGGCAGACCCACCATGATTGAGAACCCCCAAACGATTTGAACTTTCTGGCGCTCTGTGCCGCATCTGCGCGCTCGCACAGGTCTATCTCAGGCAAAACCGACACTACGGGTTGGTACAGGGAGGGACGGCCAACTGGACAATTATAGCAATCCCTCAGTTTCAAAGGAAAGACCCCAAAGTCGAATGTGTGGAAAGAGAAACGCCTCTTTGCTCCAGTTTCGCCCCGCCGCTGATTTGCATTCTAAGTGTGCT
>JBEKSN010000081.1:0-14452 GCA_049517055.1 Candidatus Acidiferrales bacterium
ACGGAGATCTTTCCGCAGCTTCGCGGATTGGGCGAAGCGCGCTGCGTCCCGCTCTCGGTCGAAGCGATTGCGAAGAGTGGCGCGAACGTGGTTTTTCTGTCCACACCTCACGAGGCTTCTCTCGAGCTCGTGCCGGAGCTTCTCGCCGAGAATCCCAGGCTGCGCATTGTCGATTTGAGCGGGGCGCTCCGCTTCCGCGAACCACAAACGTTCGCCGATTGGTACAAGCTTGCACCGGCTAGTCGAGAAACGCTCTCGGAGGCGGTCTATGGCTTGCCCGAACTCTACGCGAATGCCTTGCCGCAAGCGCGGTTGGTCGCGAATCCAGGTTGCTATGCAACCTCCGTCATTCTTGGGTTGCGGCCACTGGTGGAAGCGGGCTGGATCAACTTATCGCGCGGCGTGGTGTGTGACTGCAAGTCCGGCGTAAGCGGCGCGGGCAAAGAACCGAAGCGCGAAACGCATTTCGTTGAGGTGAACGAGAATTGTCGCGCCTATGGCCTGTTCACGCATCGGCACACCCCGGAAATCGCGGAGCATGCGGGGATCGCCTTTGACGATTTTATTTTCACCACTCACTTGCTGCCCGTGGAGCGCGGAATTCTTTCAACGCTGAACGTGTGGCTGGCGCAACCGCGCCGGGCGGACGAGATCGAGAGTCTCTATCGCCGTTTTTACGCGGAGCGGCGCATGGTCCGCATTTTGCCCAACGGCCGCTTGCCGGGATTGCAGCACGTAACGCATACGAATTTCTGCGACATCGGATTCGCGTTGGATCCTTCGGGCGAGCGGCTGGTAATCCTTTCGTGCCTCGACAATCTGGGCAAAGGCGCGGCGGGACAGGCGGTTCAAAACATGAACGAGATGTTCGGTTATCAGGAAACTTCGGGGTTGCTATGAGACTGGTAATAAAAGTTGCAGGCGCGCTCCTGGAGCGCAAGGAAACGGTGCAGACGATCGCGTGGCAGGTGAGCGAGCTCGCGCGCGGCGGGCACGAGCTGCTGGTAATTCACGGCGGCGGGAAAATCTTCACCAGCACGCTTGAGCGCATGGGAATCTCCAGCCGCTTTGTAAACGGGCTGCGCGTCACCGATCGCGAAACGCGGGATGCAGCCGTGATGGTTTTTGCCGGCTTGCTGAACAAACGTCTCGCGGGCGCGATTTCGCTGGCCGGCCAACCGGCTGTGGGCATCAGCGCCTCCGACGCGGCATGTTTTCTGGCCGAGCCGATGCAAGTTGGTGAAAGCGAAGGCAGCCTTGGATACGTCGGCTACCTTACAGAAGTGAACGTTGAATTTCTGCGCTCGCTTTGGAACGCGGGGATCGTTCCGGTCGCTTCTTGCCTGGGGTTGGGCTCTGACGGCGAGCTTTACAACATTAACGCCGATCACATGGCGGCTGCGGCTGCGGAATTCGTCCAAGCCGATCGTTTGATTTTTCTCACCGATGTAGCGGGCGTGCTCGACGGCGAAAAAGTGTTGCGCGCGGTGCGCGGCGCGGAAATCGAAGATCTTATCCGACGGAATAAAGTATCTGGCGGCATGGTTTTGAAACTTGAAGCCGCGAAGCGCGCGCTGGCCGGAGGCGTCAGCGAAGTTCACATCGTGGGTGGAACGCTCCCTCGCTCTTTGTTTACCGCGGCAAACGGCTCGCGCCGTTTCGGAACACGCGTGCTTCCCACCGTTCATGCCACTACCCGCATAGCTCAGGGAGCAGCGCGCTAGAAATGACAAAAAGAAAAATCGCGGGAAGGAAAACTGTCTCTGCCGCCCGGATTCGGGTGGCCGAAGCGCGACATTTGATGAATACGTACAAGCGTCCGCCGATTGTATTCACGCGCGGGTGCGGATGCCGAATGTACGATGCGGACGGGCGCGAGTATCTCGATTTTCTTGGCGGCATCGCGGTCAACGCGCTGGGACATGCGCATCCGCGACTGGTGCGCGTGATCCGGCGGGAAGCGGGCCGTGCCATTCATCTCTCAAATCTTTTCCACAATGCATATCAAGGACCTCTCGCGCGAAAACTCGCGGAATGGTCCGGCCTCGATCGTGTTTTTTTCACCAACAGCGGCACGGAAGCCATCGATGGAGCGCTGAAACTCGCGCGCGCCTACGCGCATGCGAAACAGAAGAGCGGTGGCTCCCAATCCGCCGGGAAGAAAACTCGAATCCTTGCGCTGGAAAATTCGTTTCACGGCAGGACATTTGGCGCCGTGTCCATTACCCACACGGCGAAGTATCGCGAGCCGTTCGAGCCGCTGGTTCCCGGCGTCGAATTCGTACGCTTCAACGATGTGGCGGACCTTGAAGGCAAATTTGACGATTCCGTTTGTGCGTTGGTGTTAGAAACAATCCAAGGCGAGGGCGGCATTTTCGCCGTGGATCAGCGCTTCTGGAATCGCGCGCGTGAGCTTGCTACTCAACATGACGCTGCGCTTATTGCGGACGAGATACAGTGCGGCCTGGGCCGCACGGGCCGCTATTTCGCGTATCAGCAATTTGATTCACTGCCGGACATTACTGTCGTTGCGAAACCGCTTGCGGCAGGTCTTCCGCTTGGCGCGATTATCGCAAGCGAGAAATTTGCTTCCGCGTTCACACCCGGTGCGCACGGAACCACGTTTGGCGGCGGCCCGCTCGTCTGCGCCACCGCGCTCGAATTTCTCACCATCGTCGAAGAGGAAAGCCTGCTCGCGCAGGTGCGAGAGCGCGGTGCTGAATTGAGCGCCGGTCTGAAAAAACTCGCCGCTCGGTTTGATTTTATCCGCGAGGTGCGCGGCCAAGGTCTGATGCTAGGCGTCGATCTGGCATGCGACGGAGCGCCCATCGTTCAAGAAGCGCTGCGCCGTGGTTTGATTATCAACTGCACGCATGACCACATTTTGCGTCTGCTTCCGCCGTTCATCATCCGCAAGCGCGACATCGGCGAATTTCTCGCCAGGTTTGAAGCTGTGCTGGTCGCAACTTCAAAAATGGCCGTCGCCGAGGCCGCTACAGCAATCAAGTTAAAAGCAACAATTCAAACGCAGCCGAAGGTCATGGCTGCTTCGAGGCAACTATGAACGCTGCCGTAGCTCCTTTGACACTAACGAAAGATCTTCTAACCGGAATGGAATGGAATCCCGCGCAGGTACGCGAACTTCTCCATCTGGCCGCGGACGTGAAAGCGCATCCCGATCGTTATCGCGGGGCGCTGGCCGGGCGATTCCTCGCGCTGATTTTCGAAAAGCCGTCGCTGCGCACGCGCGTCACGTTTGAGGTCGGAATCTCCAGTCTCGGAGGCGCTTCGGTTTTTCTCGACCATACGGAATCAAAACTGGGCCAGCGCGAATCCATTCCTGACGTGGCGAAAAATCTCGAGCGCTGGGTTCAAGGAATCGTCGCGCGTACCTTCACACAGGAATCTATTGATGCTCTCGCTGAAAACGCATGCGTCCCGGTGATTAACGCGCTCTCTGACCGCTACCATCCGTGCCAGGCACTGTCCGATTTCCTCACGCTCGAGGAGCGGTTCGGCGGCCTGCGCGGACTGAAGGTCGCTTACGTTGGCGACGGGAATAATGTCTGCCATTCTCTCCTGAGCATTGGGGCTCGCGCCGGCGCGCACCTTCGCATCGCCACGCCCGCAGGTTACGATTCTGATCCTGCTGTGGTATCGGAAGCGAAGCGCACTGCGCGCGAAACACGCGGCAAGGTTGAGATTTGTAATTCGCCTCAGGAAGCGGTGGTGGGCGCGCAGGCGGTTTATACGGACGTGTGGACCAGCATGGGTCAGGAAGAAGAATTGGCCGCGCGCGAAGCTGCATTCGCAGGCTATCAGGTGAATGCGGCGCTCTTTGCGCAGGCTGCTCCTGACGCCGTTTTCATGCATTGCCTTCCAGCCCATCGCGGATCGGAAGTCAGCGCAGACGTGATCGATTCACCATCTTCGATCGTGTTCGATCAGGCGGAAAATCGCCTGCATATGCAGAAAGCGATTCTGCTCACGCTGCTGAATTAATTAAAACGAGGAGAACGAATTGCCGAAGAAAGTTGTACTTGCGTACTCCGGAGGTTTGGACACCTCCATCATCATTCCCTGGCTCAAGGAGAATTACGGCTGCGAAGTCATCGCCATGATTGGCGATCTCGGCCAGCAAGAAGATCTGGAAGCAGCACGAAAGAAAGCGCTTTCCACCGGCGCGAGCGCTGCTTATGTCGAAGATCTACGGGAGGAATTTATCACCGGCTACATTTGGCCGACATTGCGCGCCGGCGCGGTTTACGAGCACAAGTATCTCCTGGGCACTTCTTTCGCGCGGCCACTGCTTGCCAAGCGCCAGGTGGAAATTGCCAAGAAACTGGGTGCCGACGCCGTGGCGCATGGCTGCACCGGCAAGGGTAACGATCAGGTGCGCTTTGAACTGGCCGCTAAAGCGCTCGCACCCGAACTGCAAATCATCGCGCCATGGCGCGAATGGAATATCGTTTCGCGCGAAGAAGCCATTGCATACGCCCGAGCGCATAACGTCCCCGTCGAGCAGACAACCAAAAATATCTACAGCCGCGACCGCAACATCTGGCACTTGAGCCATGAGGGCGGAGTTTTGGAAGATCCCGCGAATGCACCGGATGAGAACATGTGGCAATGGGTGGTATCGCCCGCGGTTGCGCCCGAGAAACCCACCACGGTTGAAATCGGATTTGACGGTGGAACTCCAGTTTCGGTGAATGGCAAGAAGCTCGACTCCATCCCGTTGCTCACGCTCTTGAACGAAATCGCGGCGGCAAATGGCGTGGGGCGCATGGACATCGTCGAAAACCGGCTGGTTGGGATTAAATCGCGCGGCGCGTACGAAACGCCGGGCGGAACGCTGCTCGTGACTGCACATCGCGAACTCGAATCACTCGCGCTCGACCGCGAAACCGCGCACTACCAGCAGATTCTTTCGCTGCGCTACGCGGAGATGGTCTACTACGGCATGTGGTTCACGCCGTTGCGGGAAGCGCTCGACGCGTTTTTCACTAGCTCGCAGCGGCGCGTCACCGGTACGGTTTCGCTGGCTCTTTGCAGGGGCAACGTGTCCGTAACATCGCGCCACTCGCCGTACTCGCTGTATCGGACGAATCTCGCCAGCTTCACCATGACCGGCTACAACCCGAAAGATGCGGAAGGCTTCATCAATCTTTTCGCGCTGCCCATCACCGTGCCGCAGGAAGAGACTCAACCCAAAGTGCAAGCCGCACATCACGAGGCCAAAGCTCGATGAGTGATGCCGCCAGCCAGCGGAAGATGTGGGGAGGCCGCTTCGAACGCGGTCCCGATGCCTCGTTCTACGAATTCGAGCGCTCCTGGAAATTCGATCGGCGTCTGGTGCCGCAGGAATTCGCGCTCGACCGGGCGTGGGCGAGTGCCATTGCCCGCGCGGGAATTCTCACGAAGGAAGAGGGCGAGCAGTTGGTCTCCGCGCTCGATGCTCTCGAGACGCGTGCGAAATCCGATGCCGCGTGGCTCGATAATTCAAAAGCCGAGGATGTCCATCACTTCGTTGAAACCGCGCTGATTGAAAAACTTGGCCCACTGGGAGCCAAGCTGCACACCGGCCGCAGCCGCAACGACATGGTTGCCACCGAATTTCGGATGTACGTGAAAGACGCGGCACGCGAAATCCGGCGCGCCATTGCATCACTGGAAACAGCAATAGCAGCGCAGGCTGAACGCAATCTGAAAGTGCCCATGCCGGGAAACACGCACATGCAGCACGCGCAGCCACTGCTACTTTCGCACTGGCTTCTTGCGCACGGCGAGGCCTTTCATCGCGACGCGGAGCGAGTCGCGGCTTCCGTAGCGCGCGCGGATGTCTGCCCGCTCGGCTCGGGCGCTCTCGCTGGTTGCGCGTTTCCGCTCGATCGCAAGGCACTCGCTCAGGATCTTGGTTTTTCAGCTATTTCCGCCAACAGCCTGGACGCGGTCAGCGACCGCGACTTCGCGCTCGAATATCTGTTCGCGCTGGCCACTCTCGCGATGCATCTTTCGCGGCTCGCGGAAGATTTTGTTTTGTTCGCTTCTCCCGAATTCGGGTTTGTCGAGTTGCCGGATGAATTTTCTACCGGCAGCAGCCTGATGCCGCAGAAGAAAAATCCCGATGCCTGGGAACTAATTCGCGGCAAGACCGGCCGGATTTATGGCGGCCTGTTCGCCCTTTTAACCACCATGAAGGGTTTGCCGTCCAGCTATCAGCGCGACTTGCAGGAAGACAAAGAAGATCTCTTCCAAGCGCACGACCAAGCTCTCGCCATGGTGCAAATTGCCGCGGCTACACTGGCAGCCACGCAGTTTCGTGAAGATCGTTTGCGCGCGGCGGCACAGGATCCGGCGCTCGTTGCAACCGAAGTCGCCGATTATCTAGTGGCCTTCGGCGTTCCCTTCCGCGAAGCGCACGAAATAGCAGGCAAAGTATTTCAAGCGGCTGAAAAAGAAGGGAAATCAATCCGCGAAATGTCGGTCGCGCGGCTGAAGGAGTTCTCGCCGGCCTTTGACGGGAATTTGGCCACCGCGTTGACTCTGGAATCGGCTCTGGCACGCCGCTCGTTGCCCGGCGGAACGGCTCCGGGAGCGGTTCGAGCCGCGCTGCAAGAGTTCAAGGCCCGCCTCGCAAAGCTGGGGACGGAGTTATGAGAGCGCGCCGCGCGAGAATTTCCGATGCTGCTTCCATTCACGGGCTGATAGCGCACTACTCCGACCAGGGATTGCTGCTGGCTCGCAGTGAGGAAGAAATCCGCAGGAACATCGGCCATTTTCTCGTTCAAGCAAACTCCCGCCGGGTTGTCGGCTGCCTGTCGCTTGAAAAATATAGTTCGGAGCTCGCGGAGATTCGGTCGGTGGCTGTGGAACCGGAAGCTCGCGGGTCTGGGATTGGCGCAAAACTGATTGCGTTTGCCTTAGAGGAAGCACGCCAGATCGGAATCGCACGCGTCTTTGCCGTCACACACGCGCCGCAATTCTTCGAGCGACAAGGATTCGTCGCTTCGTCGAGAAAAGCGCTCACTGAGAAAATCGAGCGCGACTGTTGTACGTGTTCAAAACGTCGGTCGTGCAAGCTGGTCGCTGTGATTGCAACCGTGTTGCCCGAGCGCATCATGTTGCCGATCCTCGGTGAGTCCGCAACTCCCATGTCCGCATGAAGTCACATCCTTCCCGTGCTGATATTCCTCGCGGCTTCGCTTTTGCGGCTACTGCTTGCGGCCTCAAGAAGGCCGGCCTCGATCTAGCCTTGCTTACAAGCGATGCCGCTGCGGCTGCTGCGGCCGTCTTCACCACGAATCGCGTGCAGGCCGCGCCAGTCCGTCTTTCTCGCGAATTTTTGAAGAAGTCCGGTCATAAAATCCGCGGCGTGATCGTCAACTCCGGAAACGCAAACTGCTGCACAGGCGCGCAAGGAACCGCAGCTTCACGCAAAACAGCCGCGAAGGTCTCGCGTACCGTTGGCTGCCGACCGTACGAAATACTCGTGTGCTCCACGGGAGTAATCGGTGTCCCGTTGCGCATGGAGAAAATTCTCAACGCGATTCCGCGGCTTACGAGAAACCTCGACTCAGACGCGGCAGCTTTCGAGCGATTCACACGGGCGATCATGACCACGGACACGCGACCGAAGTGGGCTGCGGCAAAATGCAGCATTCGTGGAAAACAGGTTCGCATTCTAGGCTGCGCAAAAGGCTCGGGGATGATCGAGCCGAACATGGCCACCATGCTGGGATTTCTTGCAACGGACGCAGCCATTTCGCCGGTACTGCTTTCGAAGGCGCTCAGGACTGTCGTGGCACGCACCTTCAACGCGATCACAGTGGATGGAGACACTTCAACGAACGATACCGTCACACTGCTCGCGAATGGTGCGAGCGGCGCGAGAAAAATTACCAGCGAAACCGGCCATTACCGGAACTTCTGCGCGGCGCTTGAAAGAGTGTGCAGATCTCTCGCACTCGCTATCGTTGCAGACGGCGAAGGCGCTCAACGCGTGATCGAAATTGAAGTGCGCGAGGCGGCCTCAGATTACGCCGCAGATAAAATCGCTCGCACGATCGCGAATTCGCCTCTAGTAAAGACTGCCTTCGCGGGTGCCGACCCCAATTGGGGTCGCATCCTTGCTGCGGCAGGCCGCTCGGGTATTTCATTTGAGCCCGGCAGAGTCGATATACATCTCGCGGGCATCCGAGTGTGCCGGCGAGGCCGCGAACACGTCTTCGATGAGCGCGTGGCGCATCGCAAAATGCTCGCGAAATATGTGCGGGTTATCGTGAATTTGCGCGCCGGCAACTGCTCGGCCCGCGTGTGGACCTGCGATTTCACCGAGGAATACGTCCGCATCAACGCCAGCTACCGTACCTAAAACCCGCCTGAGATCTATTCTTGGAGGGGACTTCGCGTAATGCGTAGTTTTTTTCCCGCTATCGACCCCAGTTCCAATTCGCGTACTGTTCGCGCAATTTCGTCTTGAGGAATTTGCCTACGGACGTCCGTGGAATTTCTGTAGCGAAAACAAATGCATCGGGCAACTGCCACTTCGCGAATTTTGTGGCCAGAAATTCACGCAACTCTTCCGGCTGCACCGAGACCCCTTCTTTCGCGACAATCACAGCCAAAGGGCGCTCTTGCCATTTTGGGTGCGCCACGCCTATCACAGCAGCTTCACGCACGCCGGGATGGCACATCAGCGCGTTTTCAAGATCAACGGAGCTAATCCATTCGCCGCCGGATTTGATGAGGTCCTTGCTGCGGTCGAGAATTTTAACGTAACCCTCGTCATCAATCGTCGCTACATCGCCGGTGCGAAACCATCCGTCGGCAGTCCAGCGATCGGCGGTTTCCGGCGCTTCAAAATAAGTTGCGGCGATCCAGGGGCCGCGAACTTCCAGCTCCCCGGACGTGGTGCCATCCCACGGCGCTTCGCCTTGCGCGCCCATCACTCGCAGTTCGACGAACGGCGCAGGAACGCCCTGCTTCGCGCGAATTTTATATTTGTCGTCCTCCGTGCAATGGGCCAGTGTGGATTTGATAAGCCCGGTGGTGGCCAGCGGGGCAGTTTCGGTCATGCCCCAGAGATGGGTGATGTGAAAACCAAAGCGGTCGAGGCCCCTCAAAAGCGATTCGGGCACGGCGGAGCCGCCGCAGATAATTCGCACAGGGTTCGATATTTTCCACCGTCCAGGATATTTCTCCAGAGCGGCGAGCACGCCGAACCAAACCGTCGGCACGGCGCAGGCCAGCGTGGCTTTTTGACCCTCTATCAAATCCAACAAACTTTCCGCGTCCACGTGCGGCCCGGGCAAAACCAGCTTCGCGCCAACCATGGTTGCCGTGAAAGGCAAACCCCAGCCATTGGCGTGAAACATAGACGATGCCGGCAGCAAAACATCGTTGTGACTGATGCCAAAGCAGTCCGTAAGACTCTGAGTCAAGCTGTGCAGCACCAGCGCTCGATGAGAATAGACTACACCTTTGGCTTTCCCCGTAGTGCCGGAGGTAAAACACATAGCCGCCGCTTCATTTTCTTCCAATAGCGGATAGACAAATTCATCGTCCGCAGCGGAAAGAAAATCTTCGTAGTTTTCGTGTGCACGCGGAATCTTCCCGCCGCTGAACGGCACCACGAAAACGCGTTCGAAATTCGTCTTGGTGCGGAAGGATTCGTAAACCGGAAGCAAAACGTCGTCGACGATCAGATACCGGTCACGCGCGTGATTTGCGATGTAAGCCAGCTCGTCGGGATGAAGCCGCAGATTCAAAGTGTGCAAAACGCCGCCGGATACCGGCACGCCGAGATAAGCCTCGAGATGTACCGAATGGTTCCACATTAGCGTGGCGACCCGGTCGCCCCGCGCCATTCCCGCGAGTTCAAGCGCACGCGCGAGTTGCCTTGAACGCCGGTAGATCTCTCCATATGTAGTGGGTTTAAGCGAACGGTCCGGCCGGCGCGATACAATTTCCACGGCGGGGAATAATTTTCCGGCGCGCTCCAGGATCGGCTGAATCGTCAGCTGAAAATCCATCATCTTGCCGCGCACATTGGCTCCCGTCGCACATTTCGGCCGAAGGAATTCTGGCCGCATCCTACCACTTTTCCGCTTTCCACCGGACCCCGAGGCGGGCCGCCACTTTCCTGACGTGGTGGTTGACTGCCGGGAGCACTTGCCGCAAGATGCTCGTGAGTTGCTGGAGCGCTCGCTTCAGCCGGGTGTGGCTGGACCTGGCCGCCCGCGCCGAGATCTTGTCTCTTCAGCTTCGCATTACGCGCCCTGGCGATGGTCAGGGGCACAAGGAGAACGACCGTGAAGAAATTGTACGTGGGCAATCTGTCGTTCAAAGCTACGGAAGAGCAGGTGGCGGCGCTGTTTGCCGAAATCAGCGTGACGCCGGATTCACTCACGCTGTTGCGCGATCGTTTTACAGGGCAACCTCGCGGATTCGGCTTCGCGGAAATTGGCAATGATGCGGAAGCTGAAAAGGCAATCGCCGCTCTCAATGGCAAGGATTTCCTGGGGCGCGCGCTGGTGGTGAATGAAGCTCGTCCCCAACGCGAAGGTGGCGGCTCTGGTGGTGGCGGAGGTCCGCGCGGTGGACACGGCGGCGGTCATGGTGGCGGTGGAGGTGGCGGACGCGGCGGCCATGGCGGAGGTGGTGGCGGCGGACGCGGTGGCGGCGGACGTGGTGGAGACCGCGGAGGTTATGGTGGCGGGGGCGGAAGAGATCGCTAACCAAGATTTTGCCTGAATGATTGTTCGATCCCGAACGGGGCGCTGAGAGATTCAGCGCCCTTTTATTTTCTGAATGCGTTGCTCACGCCGTCGCGATGCTTTTCTTCCCAGAAAATTTTCCTGGATGTGAAATTTCGCTCTTAATCTCTCTGCCGGTGTAATGAAATTGTTCCAGCGTCGCGCTTCTCAAGCCCAAAGTTATGAGTCCGGGTACATCCAGCCCCGATTCCGCCTCGTCGAGGTCTTCCGTCGAGGCATACAATGCCGGCATGCGCGGAAGAAAGACGGGACAGCAATCGTGGAACGGCTCAGACGAAATATCGTACGTCCCGATTTTCTTGGCCGTGGCCATAATTTCTATTTTGTCCGTGCCGATAAGCGGCCTGAACACAACCATGCGCGACGCGGCATCCACGGCCACAAGATTCCGCAAAGTTTGTGACGCTACCTGGCCCAGGCTGTCGCCGGTAACCAATGCCAGAGCGCGATCGCGTTTTGCGAGCACTTCGGCGATCCGCAGCATCATTCGGCGATAGAGCAGCACGCGATAATTTTCAGGAGCGTAGCGCACGATCTCGCGTTGTATCGGTTCGAACGGTATGCGGTAAAGTTTCGCGTGAAATTGATACGGCACCAGCTGCCGCGCAAGTTCGCTGGCCACGTGCAGCGAAGATTCTCCGGGCATCGCTCCCGACCCGTAAAAATGCGAAAAACTTAAGTGCGCGCCGCGCTTCATCATGTGGTACGCGGCCACCGCTGAATCGTAACCCCCCGATAGCAGGCACATCATCCGCCCCGCGGTGTTCGCAGGAAGCCCACCAGCCCCGGGAATTTTCCTGGCATATACCAGCGCGGGTCCGGAAGTAATTTCGACGTAACAGGTCAGTTCCGGATCTTTCAAACGCACGCTCACGTTGCGACCTTGCGCGCGAAGCTTTTCCAGAAGATGACGTCCCACGGCCGCTTCCACCTCCAGGCTCGTTTGAGGAAACGATTTGTCGCTGCGTTTTGCGCGAACGGCAAAATCCGCAAAACTCAGAGGCTCGATTTCTTCCCAGCCTGCCCGGCAAATATCCTCCATGTTGCGTTCCACGGTGCGCGCGAGCGCGTAAAACGCAATTCCTAAAACCTGTTCCACGCGAGCAATCGCTTCTCGATGCGATGCGCCATCACCGAGCGAGACCACGAATCGGTCGCCCGGCTTCTCGATGCGATCTATGGAGATGCCCTGCAGTGACTGCCGCAGCGCGGTGGAAAGTTTGCGCAGAAAAAAGCGCCGGTTGCGGCCCTTGAGCCAGGCTTCGTGGTAATGCACGACGATGACTGGGTTGCTCATACGAATTTCACTCGGTTTGCACGGTCCCTTAACGTCTTAAAAGTATAACAGCCACCCGGGCCGGCGTGTAGGCGTCGCCATTCGTCAGCTCCCGATGTTCGCGGCTCAAGCTCTGAGGGCGCGCCAAAGCAATAATTTACAAGCTGCAGCCCCTGTGATACACACGGGGCGCAACGCCGGGGGTGTTCCAATCGTGCGATAACTCACAGGAAACAGCCCGAATTCAGACGCGACTTTCCACTACATCGGGGGTTATTATTTGCAACGCTCCAATCCAGACGGGCTGGCGGTGGGGCGCGAATTTGAAAGCGACCTGAAGCTGTTGCGGTGCATCAAAGCTATACCCGGACAACGGGAGGAGTTATGTGGAATAGGCGAGACTGGGACGATTTCTTCAATATCGTAAGAAAACCGGGCAGCACGCACCGGCCGCCACGCCCTGTAGATTTGTCTCGTCGCAATCGCTTAGTGCCCACGGAAGGCTATAGCCTGGCTGAGCTTGACGATGCGGGCCTCAGTATCGAGAAGGCAGAGTTCTTGGGCTTGCCAGTGGATGCCGGCCGTGTCGGATCTTACGGACCAAACGTCGCTGCACTCCGCGAATTCATTCGCTCTACCCGCTCACGCTTCTAAAATACTCTAGCGCTTAGCAGCTGTTTTCTCGCGACGCCTGCTCCATGTTCAAGCTTCCTTCCCACTCCGCGCCCCAGGCCCGAAACGCCCAGAGAGCAGTGCGAAAATTCCTCCTGCTATTGCCCCACCAATCGAGATTGCGTCCCAGGCAAGTCCCGAGGCAACTGCCAGCACCGCTGTCGCGCCAAATGGAACGAGCAAGGCCGCTAGCGCAGCTTCGCGCACTCCGATGCCGGCTTGCGTGATCGGAATAGCCGCTGAAAGTTTTGCCAGGGGCCACGCAAACAGCCATATGCGGAAGCGAAGATGCAAACCGCAGGCGTTTGCGAGCACAACGTTGAGAACGATAAAAATCAGTTGCACGGTGACGCTCATACCCAGCGCCCTCACCATTTCTCCGGGCTGCTTTATGGTTGAATGAACCGCGCCTCGCAACCGGACGAACCTTCGCCTCATGCGATAGGAAAATCGCCTCACAGGAAGCATTGCAATCGCGCTCGCGGCAGCAGCGATTCCGACGATTGCGATCCCGCCCGCAAGCTCGAATATTTTTCGGCTCCGCGGATCAAGCGTTCCGGGCACCAAGGCTGCTCCGACAGCGGCCAGCAGCGCGAGCGCCGTAAAATCGGAAATCCTGTCCACCAAACTTCCCAGTAGAACGCCGGCCCTGCTTTTCGCCACGCGCAGCGCCATCGCCACGCGCAGAATATCTCCGCCGATCAGCGAAGGCAGAAACAACGATCCGAACAGCCCGGCGAAGTAACATCGCGCAGCTTGGCGAGCGCCGATGCCCGCGCCGCCCAAGTTCAAGACCAGCCGGTATTTCGCCGCTCCAATGCAGTGTGCGGCGAGATACCCAATCAGGACCAGAATCCACAGCCGCGCTGGTAAGAGTCCAAGGGCTTGCCAAACCTGGCGGCCCGGCAGAAGGCGGAAGAGCAGGTACAGAATGAGAGCGCTGCCCCCATACTGCAGAATTACTTGCAGCGTCTTGCGCGGCCAATTTCGTTGGGGGGATCGCGTTTCGGGCTGGAGTGTCACGGGAGGCGTCGGCACATTATGCGGCTCTCGGCTCCACGCTACAAGTGCCGTGCTAGAGACCGGTTACCGATTGGCGCGATTATTCCGCCACCGCGATTCTTTTCGAGGATTTCATACGGCCCGAATTTCGCACCGCCGGCCAAACTCAGCGAACGTTCTCTACCAGGAAAAGGTCCGACAGTTCCCGATCAAAGGAATACGCGTAGGACTTACCGTCCGGGGTTATGCGAACGTTTACAATCGCAGTTACCCCAGAAGAGTCGGTGGGGGCGAGCGTCATCACAAGCTCCCTCTTTCCGGTTGCCACGTCGAGCCGGTACACGGGTGCCGAGGTTTTTTCATCGTGGTAGACATAAGCCGAGCGACCGTCTGCCGACCACGTGATCCAAATATCTTTCGGCAAGCAGCCCGGAAGGCCCTGGGGTTCTCCCCCTGCGAGGGGATAGAGCTGACCCTTACCGCTCAAATCTCGAGCGAAGGCAAATTTGCCGTCGGGTGAGACCATGTGGGACTCGAAGTGTGCCCGCTCCACGGAAATCAGAGGTGTTACAGCATGCGGCGCGCCACCAACAAGATCTTGAACATACATTCGCCATCCGTGACCGTCATCGCTGGCGAAATAGATGGTCTTACCATCGGGCATCCAACCTTTCTGAGCAATTTGTTGGATTCCGTTGGAGTTCAGCGTTTGGGTTTCCCCCGC
>JBEKSN010000082.1:0-14441 GCA_049517055.1 Candidatus Acidiferrales bacterium
GAATCCTGGCGCAAGAAGTTTGGCCGCGCGATAGCCCCCTGGCTTGCTTCGCTGGGCGAAATCGAAGCTCTGTCGGACCTCGCGGGCTACGCCTACGAGCATCCTCAGGACGTTTTCCCCGAATTCACCGATGAAGGGCCGCTCTTTGACGCCGAAGGACTCGCTCATCCCCTGATTCCCGAGAGCCGTGCCATCCGAAACGATTTAATCCTGGGAAGCAACCTGCGCCTCATAATTATCAGCGGCCCCAACATGGCCGGTAAAAGCACATTCCTTCGCTCGATTGGAATCAACGCCGTTCTCGCGCAATGCGGTGCTCCTGTGCGCGCAAATAAACTCCGGCTTTCTCGCCTGGCTGTGGGAGCTTCCGTTTGCGTTCTAGATTCCCTGCAGGGCGGAATTTCCCGCTTTTATGCGGAGATCACGCGTCTGAAAGTAATCGCAGATTTGACGCATGGCCCCTTGCCGGTGTTGTTCTTGCTCGATGAATTGCTACAGGGAACGAATTCGCACGACCGCCGGATCGGCGCGGAGGCTGTTGTGCGGAACTTGCTGAAACGAGGCGCCGTCGGATTGCTTACCACTCACGATCTGGCTCTGGCTGAAATTGCCGCTCCGCTGGGAGCCACTGCCGCAAACTTCCATTTCGAAGATCACCTCGAAAACGGCAAATTGCGCTTCGACCACCGGCTAAGCCCGGGGATCGTTCAAACCAGCAATGCTTTGCAGCTTATGCGCTCGATTGGACTGGATGTCTAGAAAAGACGCCTTCCGCGAATAAATCCCGCCACTTTCGTGCGTTCATGACATCTTCTATGCAGCCTCTGTTTTCAACTCATTCGATGGGAACGCGATGATCAAGAAGCCGGAAAAAAGCGAGATGCCTTCAACCGAAGGCGGTGTCAATACGCGAATCGAGAAAAAGCAAGTCGAAGAACGCATCGCGATTACGGCGCACGTCGTGTACGAAACAATTCGCCTCGAAGGCGATGAGGAATTGCATCGGCCCGCGGCCGCGCTGGCCTGGTCCGCCCTGGCTGCGGGGCTTGCCATGGGATTCTCGTTTATTGCTGAAGCGCTGCTGGCCTCGTTGTTACCTAACTATCCTTGGCGCCAGCTTATCTCTCGTCTCGGATACAGCGTTGGATTTCTTATCGTGGTCCTTGGGCGTCAACAGTTGTTTACGGAGAACACGCTCACAGCCGTTCTGCCATTGCTGCTCCACAGGGAGTGGAAGGTATTTGTGCGGGTGGCTCGGCTTTGGAGCGTGGTGCTAAGCGCAAACCTGGTGGGAACTTTTCTGTTCGCTCTGTGCATCGCGCGCGTTGCGATCTTCGATTCGGCGGTAAGGCAGTCTCTGATGGAAATCGGGGTATCGCATCTCGGATCGAGTTTCTGGGTTGTGTTAGTGCGAGCCATTTTCGCCGGATGGTTGATTGCTCTGATGGTCTGGCTTTTGCCGGGCGCGGAATCTGCCCGCGTGAGCATTATTATCATCATCACCTATCTGATTACTCTAGGTGGCTTCAACCACATCATTGCCGGCTCAACCACCATGTTCTACTTAGTGCTTATGAAATCCATTTCCTGGGGAACCTACTTCACGAATTTCTTCTTTCCCACATTGCTCGGAAATATTCTGGGAGGAGTATCCCTAGTAGCCGCGCTAGGCCACGCTCAAGTGGTAGGCGGCAGGGAATAGCGTTCCTCGACGGTTTCCCACTGAGCCGGACAACGAGCGATGGCTGCTACGCATCTTACTGAATGCCCGAAGCGTAATGGCTGCTTCCCAATTTCCGTTTTCCTGTTACCCGCGTTGTGCTACGCTTTCCTGGGGCGAGAAGGTTCTCATCTGCATGAAAAATCTCGAACAAAAAGACCATAAACTCTCGTATCTCTCCGCACACATGGACGTGGGGTCCTAAAAAACTATGGCTTTGACCACCATTGAAATTCCGAAGCGCAAGCGCGAAATAATTGACAACGCCGTGATCCGTTTCTGCGGCGACTCCGGTGACGGCATGCAGATCACCGGCAGCCAGTTCACTAACACCGTCGCTCTATACGGCAACGATCTGGCCACTTTCCCCGACTTTCCGGCTGAAATCCGCGCCCCTGCGGGAACTCTGCCGGGCGTCAGCGGGTTCCAGGTCCACTTCTCGTCGAGTGACGTTTACACACCCGGCGACTCGGTGGATGTTCTGATTGCCATGAACCCCGCTGCTTTGAAAATGAATTTGGCGGATTTGAAAACGAACGGAATTCTGATCGTCAATCTCGACGACTTTCAGCCAAACGATCTGCGCAAAGCGCAGATTGTGACGAATCCGCTGGAAGATCATTCTCTCGACGGCTACCGCCTTTTCGCCGTTGAGCTCACCAAAATGACTCGCGCGGCCCTGAAAGATCTCGGGCTCGACGCCAAGAGCATGGACCGTTGCAAGAATTTCTTCGCCCTCGGAATGTGTTACTGGCTCTACAACCGCTCCATGGAGCCCACGCACGGCTGGCTCGAAGAAAAATTCAAGAACAAGCAGCAACTAGTTCAAGCCAACAAACTCGCCATGAAGGCGGGGTACAGCTACTGCGAAGCTACCGAAGCGTTTCAGATCAGCTATGAAATTCCGCCGGCGAAACTTACCCCGGGCGTGTATCGCAATATCAGCGGAAACGCGGCGCTGGCACTGGGCTTCGTGGCTGCTTCGCAAAAGGCAGGCATCCCTCTTTTTCTGGGTTCTTATCCGATTACGCCGGCTTCAGACATCTTGCACGAGCTCTCCATGTATAAAGACTTCGGTGTAATCACTTTTCAAGCCGAAGACGAAATCGCCGCAATTACTTCAGCCATCGGCGCTGCCTATGCGGGAGCTCTTGGCATCACCTCGACATCGGGCCCCGGTATGGCGCTCAAGACCGAAGCGCTGGGCTTGGCCGTCGCCGTAGAATTGCCGCTGGTGATTTGCGATATTCAGCGCGGCGGCCCGTCCACCGGCCTGCCAACCAAGACGGAACAAGCAGACCTGCTGCAAGCTTTGTTTGGACGTAACTCCGAAGCTCCGATTCCAGTCGTAGCGCCTTCCTCGCCCGGTGATTGTTTCTGGATTGCCCTCGAAGCCAGCCGGATCGCCATTAAGCACATGGTTCCCGTCATCATTCTGTCCGACGGTTATCTCGCTAACGGCGCCGAGCCATGGAAAGTTCCGACGATTGACGAATTGCCCGAAATTCCTGTGCACTTCGAAACGAACCCCGAAGGCTTCCTTCCTTATCGGCGCGATCCCGTCACGCTGTCGCGTCCGTGGGCTGTTCCTGGAACCCCCGGCCTCGAACATCGCATCGGTGGAATCGAAAAGCAGGATGTCACCGGCAACATAGACTACGAGCCGCTTAACCACGAGCACATGGTTCGATTGCGTGCGGCGAAAGTGGAGTCAGTGGCAAACGATATTCCACCCGTGGTTCCTGAAGGCGATCAGTCAGGCGACTTGCTGATTATTGCCTGGGGTTCCACGCACGGTCCCATTACCGCTGCGCTGAACGCTCAGCGAGAAAAGGGCCGCAGCATTGGCCACGTCCATCTCCGCCATCTCAATCCCCTCCCGAGAAACCTCGGCGACGTCATCAAGCGCTTCAAGAAAGTGCTCGTGCCGGAGATGAACATGGGCCAGCTCTTGATGATTCTCCGCGCGAAATTTCTAGTGGATGCTCAAGGCTACAACAAAATTCAGGGCAAGCCCTTCAAGACCTCAGAGATCGAAAACAAAATTGAACAGATGCTTGGCTTGGCTCCCTTCACATCGCCGGAAGACGATTTTGATGAGCAGGCAGGAGAGTAGATATGACCACGGCCACTTTGCCCGTCTATACAAAAAAAGATTTTCAGACCGACCAGGAGATTCGCTGGTGTCCGGGATGCGGGGACTACGCCATCCTCTCTGCCGTGCAAATGGTCTTCGCCGACCTGGGTATCCCGCGTGAAAAATTCGTAATCATCTCCGGGATCGGATGCTCCAGCCGATTTCCGTATTACATCAACACATTCGGATTCCACACCATTCATGGACGCGCGCCCGCCGTGGCCACCGGTTTGAAGATCGTTCGTCCGGACCTGGAAGTGTGGGTGGCCACCGGTGACGGCGATTCGCTGTCCATCGGCGGCAATCACACCATTCACATGCTGCGCCGTAATGTCGGCCTGAAAGTGCTGCTGTTCAACAATAAAATCTACGGGCTCACCAAAGGCCAATACTCGCCGACTTCCGAGGTCGGCAAAAAAACCAAGTCCACACCATTCGGCACCACCGACCGTCCGTTCAACCCGATCTCTCTTGCCATCGGGTCGGAAGCCACCTTTGTGGCGCGCTCCGTTGACGTGTTCCAAACTCACTTGAAAGATACTTTGAAAAAGGCCGCGGCGCACAAGGGTTCGGCTTACGTTGAGATTTTGCAGAATTGCAACATCTTCAACGACGGCGCGTGGGAAACGGTCACGGAAAAAGAGGCGCGCAGCGAAAATATCGTTCAGCTCGAACACGGCAAGCCGCTCATCTATGGCAAAAACCGCGACAAGGGAATTCGATTAAACGGACTGGACCTGGAGGTCGTGCAGCTTGGAAACGGCGTCACGGAAAAAGATCTGCTGGTTCACGACGAAAAACATCCGCGCGCGGCCTACGCTTTTCTGCTCGCGCACATGGAGCATCGTCCCGGATTCCCCACGCCCATCGGCGTCTTCCGCTCTTGGGACAACGTGCCGCGCTATGAAGACCTGATCAACGACCAAATTCGCGAAGTGCAAGCGAAACGCGGCAAAGGTGACCTGGCAAAACTCCTTCGCTCGGGCGATACCTGGGAATTGAAACCGTAACTCTGCCTGCTTTAACGGCAACCTAGTTCTAAAAAGTGAATCGGCGCCGCTGGGTTTTCCCGGCGGCGCCGATTTCATTTCTGAAGCTGACCGAATCAGCGAGCCGTATCGGAGAATTGTTTTATGGAGTCGACCCCGGCGGTGCCGCAGGCGCAGAGTTTTTCGCCAGCACCGCATTTGGCTGCGTCAATTTCAGCGGCATCAGAGCAAGCGCGTGGTCGCGAAGCGCCACGAATTGGCTCCAGTCCCGCTTTGCGACGGGATCGGACGGCGGCAAGGGCAGTCGCTCGAAATTCAAAAATTGCCCCTGCTTCTGAATTCGAAAATCCAAGTGCGGGCCGGTGGCCAGTCCGGTCATGCCTACGAGCCCGATGCTCTGGCCTTGCTCCACGCGCTGCCCAGAACGAACCAGGATGCGCGATAGGTGCATGTAGTAGGTGGTGTATCCGTTCGTATGCTGAATCTCCACCAGATTTCCCGCTCCGCCTTTGGCTCCGGCGAAAATCACGCGGCCTTCGCCAATCGTCTGCACCGGAGTGCCGCTGGGCGCTGCGTAATCGATCCCGAGATGCGGCCGGTATTCCTTCAGGATGGGATGGAAGCGATGCGCGCTGAAATGCGATGTGATGGGCGCGGCAAACTTGAGCGGTGAATGCAGAAACGCCTTCTTCATTGACTTCCCTTCCGGCGTGAAATATGCGGGGTTTCCTGAAGCGTCATGAAAGAGCACTGCACCATAAGGACGGCTCCCGTTCTTGTATTCCGCGGCCAGAATCCGGCCGTACGAAAGCACTTCGCCGTTCGAAAGGAGCTTCTTTTCAACCACTACCCGAAACGTGTCGCCAGGGCGAGGGTCGGTGTAAAAATCCAAGTCCCAGCCGAAAATCTGCGCCAGCCGCATCGCCAGCTCCGGCTTTTCGCCGGCGTTGATCACCGCTTCAAAAAGCGAGCCGTGGACTTCCCCCATCACTCCCACCGTCTCCGTCTCCGACGGAATGACTTCAATCGTGGAATGAAAGTCTCCGCCTTGCGGCGCGATCGTAAGCACTCGGTCTGTATCAATCCGGTAACGCACCGAGCGCAACTCGCCAAGAACGGAGCGGCCCACGGCCAGGCGATTTCCAGCGCGCAAATGCCTAAGGTCGAAAACAGACTGGGCGGAAGAAATCAAGCGCGCGACGGTGCCGGCATCAATTCCCAAGCCTTCCAAGAGCGTGTGAAAAGGAACGCGCGCGGGAACCAGTCGCTCGCTGTAGAGGACCACCTGTTCCTGAATTCGCCGCGCTTCTTCGCGTGCGGACGTCGCCTGCGAACTGACTTCAGCCTCCGCGGAATTGCGAACGTAATAGGACGCGCCAACGCAGGCGGCGCCCACCGCCACCAGAACGCACCAAAATAATATTTTGCCGAACTTGCCCATATCCCCCAATCGCCTTACTCAGAGAGGTACCGAGGATATCTTAAGCAGACCTACGCGGAAAAGTAAAATGGCCCATTCTGCTACATGGCAGTAAACCTAGCGGGGTTTCCAACTGATTGGGTTCTACCGGGTCAGGTCGAACGTTTCTACTTCGAGCTGCGTGCGGAAGCGGTGTACGCCGGTTGGCGAACTGATTCGACGAAGTAATTGCGTTCGCGCAGCCCGTGGTAAATTCGGCCGGCGATCTCGGACGCGTGGGGTCCGCTAATGGACCGGCTTCCTCCGCGAATTAGCACCACCAGAACAATTTTCGGGTGCGCTTGATCGGCGTAGGAAACGAACCAGCCCAGCCGCCCGCCGAGCGATTCATCGTTACAAGTACCGGTTTTTCCCAGCGCCTGCTCGCCGTCAGGATCGTAACTCTGTTTTGCCGTGCCATACATTACCGCGGCCAGCATGCCTTCGCGCAAATCGGGGAGCAGCGGCGCGATATCAAGCTGCTGCCGCACCTTAGGCTGAAAATTCTGACGATCCTCCGCCGTTCGCGGATATTGCAGGTAATACTGCGTGCCGCCATTGGCCAGCGTGGAAACCAGCGACGCAAGCTGCAGCGGCGTGATGCGGATGCCTTCTCCAAAGCTCGACATACGAGCGACTCCACCGTAGGCCGGAATGCGCGGCGGCAATAATCCGGGCTGTTCTTCTTGGATGTTGTATCCCGCGCGCGAACCAAGTCCCATCAGCGTCGCGTATTTTGATACTCGCTCGAATCCCAATTGCTTGCCGACTTCTTCGAAATACACATTGTTGGAATGCGCCATGGCCTCGGTGAGGTCCATATAGCGGCGGCGGCCAACTTTCAGCATGGTGTCGCGAGTGATTACGCCTTCTTCCAGCCCTGCCAGCGCAATTACCGGCTTGATCGTCGAGCAAGGCTCAAATCCGGAAGAGAAAGCCATTTTTTGATTGACGATGGTCAGGATGCGCCCGGTGCTGGGATCCATCGCGAGTACCGAACCGTTGGCGTGCCCCAAAGCGTCGAGCGCGACCTGGCGAATGACCGGATCGTCATATTCTACTTTGTCGCCTTTTCCCGGATCTGCGTAACTCGGGGTGCCGCGCTTGTGATGCGTGCTGGTCGCTGGTGGCGCACCGAACGCAACTCCGAGAGCGCCTGCGAGAAACAGACAGACTATCGATACCGTTTGATAAAGGACTGGTTGGCGGCGCATTAAGTTTTGTATTAGCCCGTAGCCTTCTCAATCAGGATGCAAGCGTAGTTTAAGGAAGTGGCACAGGTTCGCGCAACTGTTAAGGAGGGCAGCTTTCCTGGTGAGCATAACTGGCCTGAAGTACCAGTCTACGCATCCGGCATGATATTGGTTTGCGTCTCGCCGAAGCCAATCCCTGTTCGGACGGCAAGAGCCGCGAAATCCCGGCTAAATGTGTGATGCCGAGCGGTAAATTAGTGCTATCGCGCCGAGCGACCTTGCACAGCGGCTGCCGCTTTAGGCGCCTGTTTCGGCGCTTCGGCTGCTGCTGGCTTGGCCTGATCTTCCACCGAAGCAAGATTTGTCGGCAGGCCCAATAGCTTGCGCAGGTCGTGTTCGATCTTCGCGCGGATGTCCTTGTTTTCCTTAAGGAACTGCCGGGCATTGTCGCGTCCCTGCCCTAGGCGCTCGTTCTTATACGAGATCCACGTGCCCGATTTTTCGAGCAGGCCCTTGGCCACACCCAGATCGACCAAGTCGCCCTCGCGCGAAACACCTTCGCCATAAATGATGTCGAACTCCGCTTCGCGGAACGGCGCAGCCACTTTGTTTTTCACGATCTTTGCGCGAGTGCGCGAGCCTACCACGCGATCGCCTTCCTTGATGGACTGTATGCGCCGAATATCCACGCGAATCGAAGAGTAAAACTTCAGCGCGCGCCCGCCCGTGGTTGTTTCCGGGTTGCCGAACATCACCCCGATCTTTTCGCGAATCTGGTTGATGAAAATCAGGCAGGTCTTCGACTTCGACACAATCGCCGTCAGTTTTCGCAGCGCCTGCGACATTAAGCGCGCCTGCAAGCCCATCTGCGCGTCGCCCATGTCGCCTTCCAGCTCCGCGCGTGGAACCAGGGCCGCCACGGAGTCCACCACGATGATATCCACAGCATTCGAGCGAATCAGCGCTTCGGCAATTTCCAGCGCCTGTTCCCCATTGTCCGGCTGCGAAACCAAAAGATTGTCAACGTCCACGCCTAGCTTTCGCGCGTAAGAAGGATCCAAGGCGTGCTCAGCGTCGATGAAGGCCGCCTGCCCACCCAGCCGCTGCGCCTCCGCGATCACGTGCAGGGTCAGCGTGGTCTTACCGCCTGACTCAGGTCCGTACACTTCGATCACGCGGCCGCGCGGGAAACCGCCCACGCCCAGCGCAGCATCAATCGAGATCGACCCCGTCGGTATCACGTTCACCGGAACCAGCACATCCTTGTTTCCCAGGCGCATGATGGAGCCTTTGCCATACTGTTTTTCAATTTGCGATATCGCTAGATCCAAATTTTTTGTTTTTTCGTCGTTCATCATTAGACCTCGAGAGGGATTTCGTCTTTCTTCCTGGGAAAGGCGCGCTGAGTGTACTACCAAGTATCCTCACCCCCAAACTTGCTCATCCTAACATGAGGCGAAGAAAAAGCAAAAGGTATTTTTGGCCCTTTTTCGCGTCCCCAGCACCGCCCAACGCTACTGGTCCAGGCTGCTCGTGTGCGTCAGCGCGGCATAAATCTGATGCATAAAATCGCGGTCAATAGGTACAGCCGCAGGAGCGAACCAAGGCTTCCATGCTTCCGGCAAGCCTTCATCCACGATTTCCTTTTCACTCTTGCCTGCGGAAATTTCCTCCCGGACGTGCGCAATCGTCTGCTGCAAGAGTGGCAGATACATCGCCAGCTCGCCGCGATTCGAGAACCGGCTGTGCCCGGTGATAATAATCGTCTCGTCGTTGATCCGCTCCAGGACCGCAGAGAGAGAACGCGCAATTCCCTCCATGTCAACGCCGCCTGCAAGGCCTCCCTTGCTATCGTAGATATCCCCGACATCCACAACATTCGCTCGGGCAAAATAAACCACGGAATCCCCGTCCGTGTGCCCGTTGGAGTAGTGATCCATCTCGATATCTTCCCCGTCAAAATGAATTGCGAGCGAATCGCGAAAAGTGATGCGCGGCCATGCGCGTTCGGGATACGGACCGATCGGCGTCGGAGACCAGGCCGGCGTCTGCTTGGTCATCAAACGCTTGCGCACATTCTCTTGGGCGATAATGACCGCATCCGGCCCATAAATTTCGTTGCCGCCGACGTGGTCGTAGTGCCAGTGCGTGTTCAGCAGAAATTTCACCGGACGCTTTCCCATATCATCCAGCGCTTTCTGAACCAGAGGATTCCCGGCCGCTTCCGGGTGATCCACCAGCAGATAGCCCTCGGGACCCGAAAGCACGGCAATATGAAAGACATCTTGCGGCACGTGAATCTGAATCAGGGTGATGTTCCCTCGCACTGGAATAATTTTTGTTTCGGCTTTCGTAAAGTCCGCTTCACCTAACTGAAACGCGGACAGTGGTCGGCAAACGAAAAGCAACGCAAGCACACTCGCCAAGCGAAGAATGGTTTTCATAAGCCCCTTCATTCAGGCGATCCATTAGTCAGGGCACGATTCTTCCGGTTTAGACGCCGAAGAAGTCGCGCCGTGAGCGCAAGGAGGAAACTGAAGACTCTTTGTGGGTCGTGGCTTTAGCCACAACATAAGACTCGGCGGTGTAGTCGGCTTTAGCCGGTGAAGTTCCGGTCTTGCGGCTGCAAGCGCACAGAGCCTACTAATATTTGTAGAACCCGCGTCCGGATTTGCGCCCCAGCCACCCGGCGGCCACATATTTCTTCAGCAGCGGACACGCTCGATACTTAGGATCGCCAAATCCTTTCGATAGCACTTCGAGAATGTCGATGCAGACATCCAGCCCGATGAAGTCCGCCAGTTCGAGCGGCCCCATCGGATGATTCATCCCGGTTTTCATCACCGCGTCCACGGCCTCGGGAGTCGCCACGCCCTCCATCACGCAAAACGCAGCCTCATTAATCAATGGCATCAGCACGCGATTCGAGACGAAGCCCGGCGCGTCGTTCACTGCCACGGGCTTCTTCTCCAGCTTTTCGCACAGCGACATCGTAGTCTGAAAAGTTTCCTCGCTCGTCGCCAGCCCGCGAATCACTTCCACCAGCATCATCATCGGCACCGGATTCATGAAGTGCATCCCGATGAACTTCTCCGGGCGCGAAGTTTGCGCCGCAAGCTGCGTAATCGAAATCGAAGACGTGTTGCTCGCCAAAATCACGCCCGGCCGCAGAACGGCGTCCACATCCTTCAGCACCCGCAATTTCAACTCAAGTTGCTCGGGCACTGCCTCCACAGCAAAATCAGCCGCAACCAGTCCGCCAACATCGGTAGTCGTCTCGACGCGCGCCAGAATAGCCGGCTTATCGGCCTCGCTAATTTTCCCCTTCTTCACTTCGCGATCCAGATTCTTCCCAATGGTCTCCAGCCCGCGGTCCAGAAAGCGCTTCTCCACGTCGCGTAAAATCACGCGATACCCGGCCCGGGCAAAAACATGCGCGATGCCGTTCCCCATGGTCCCCGCGCCAAGTACGCCAACAGTTTTGATCGCATCCACCGGCATCAAGCCTCCGGAATCAAGAAAGATGTAGCGGAGCTAAGGAAACACAGGAGGGAGAGAAACGTCAAGCGTTGCTGAGTTGATTGCTCCGAGGAAGGCCAAATTAACTACGGGATGAACGCCGCTTGCTCGCTGCCGCCAATTTCCAGGCCATGCCCATAAGATCACGTAAAGCATCGGGATGGACGCGCGACAGGCTCACCAATACCCACTCGTAGTTGAGATAGTGATCGGTAATGTAATACGTCTCCGGATCGGAAGCCATCAACTCCTCGCGCTGTTCAAAATCCGTTCGAACCACCAGCGATTCGCCATCCTGATGCATCCTCACGAACAGCGCGCCTCCTACCTTGAACGCCGGCGTGCCGTAGGACGTCCCTTCTTCGACGTTGTCCAGCGAAAGCGCAATCCGCCGAACATCGTTGAACGCCGCAGGCGTGTTCGCCGTTACGCGATCCCGCTTTAGTTTTTTCTTCCTCGGAGATTTGGAGGCACTGGGCCGTGTCGGCATAAAACTCCCGAGGACAAGGGCCAAGGATAAGTAATCTCAGCACCCAGAAACGCTGGGCTCGACTAGTCGGGAACAAGTCCCGCGAATGTTTCGCGGATGACTTTCTCCGCGCGGGAAACATCCTCTCGTCTCACAAAGATTGCGTAGCTCGGGCGATATGCTCCGATGTGTGACAGTTGATCGTGGTCGTCGATCTGGTAGCTCTGGATTTTATGCTCTCGCAGAGCGGCGAGCGCACGGCTGAAAGCGACAGGATCGTTGCCGCGCCAGGCGAGCGCCGGCCCCCCCTGTCCGGCTGGTTCTTTTGAGGAGTCCAATATTGTGACCAGTGCTTCATCACAATTTGGACAACGCGTGATACCCGCGCGGTATTCGGCTTTGCATTTTGGACAGAACATATCGGCGGCGCTACGGACGCTCGATGGCTAAGGCTACCGCGTTGCCACCGCCAAGACAAAGCGCCGCGATTCCGCGCTTCAGATTACGCCGCTGCATTTCAAACAACAGGGTAACGAGCACTCGCGCCCCGGACGCCCCAATTGGATGCCCCAGCGCAACCGCGCCGCCATTCACATTCACTTTTTCCGGATTGAGTTTCAACACCCGCGTCACCGCAATCGCCGCCACGGCAAATGCCTCGTTCAATTCGTAGAGGTCCACGTCCTTGTCGCGATCCCACCCGGTTTTCTTCAGCAGCTTTTCGATAGCGTCCACCGGCGCCATCATCACCCATTTCGGCTCGACTCCGCTCACGGCCTGCGCCACAATCCGCGCCATCGGCGACTTACCCATGCGAGCGGCGTTCTTTTCGCTGGTAACAATCAACGCTGCTGCGCCGTCATTCGTTCCCGGCGCATTCCCTGCCGTCACCGTGCCGTCTTTCTTGAACGCAGGCTTCAGCTTGCCGAGCGCTTCCAGCGAAGTGTCTTCGCGCGGAGATTCGTCCGTTTTAATGATTACCGGCTCGCCTTTTTTCTGTGGAATCTCCACTGGCACAATCTGCGCGCCAAAAAAGCACGACTTGATCGCACGCACCGCTTTGCGATGGCTTTCGAGCGCGAATTGGTCCTGCTCCTGCCGCGTGATGCCGTATTTTTCGGCCACCAGCTCGCCGGTAACGCCCATGTGGTAATTTTCGTAAACGTCCCACAGCCCGTCGGTGATCATCGAATCGAAAATTTCCTGATTGCCAAGACGAAATCCGCTGCGCGCGCCCTTCAGCAAATAAGGGCAGTTCGACATCGACTCCATCCCGCCCGCGACCACCACGTCCGATTCGCCAAGCTGCACCGCCTGAGACGCCAACGCCACCGCTTTCAATCCCGAGCCGCAAACTTTATTGATCGTCATCGCCGCAACGCGCGGATCCAGCCCGCCGCGCAACGCCGCCTGCCTTGCCGGGTTCTGTCCCAGCCCCGCCTGTACCACATTTCCCATGATGGCTTCGTCCACCAGGTTCGGCTCGATGCCCGCCCGCCGCACAGCTTCCGCGATTGCTTTCGCGCCAAGCTCCGGCGCGGTAAGCGGTGCAAGCCCGCCCATGAATTTCCCAATCGGTGTGCGCACCGCACTTAAGATGACAGCCTGTTCCATGGTTTTCACTCCTAGGTATGCATTTCAGCTAGAAACCCCAGTATATGCGCCCGGTTATTCGCGGTCAAACTAGGGTATAAATCGTTAATCGCTCAGTTCTTCGTCTTCGCGCTTCAGGTCCATTTCGGTCGGTGCAAGGGCTAGATTGATCATGGGCACTTTGGGCTTAGAAACTGGGAAATTGTTACCTTCAACCGCGCGGACTGGCTCATTGCCAGTCCACAGGATTAGTTCGTCAGCTCTCGAGCTAGGCCTCGTGATTGCCTTGCTGATTCTTACCTGTGGGTGCGGCATGCCAGCGGATTCTCATTTGCGTGAGAAATTTGCTCATGAGCGATCTGGCTTCGTTGAACTCGTTCGAATGTCGAATCAAGATGGACACGTCGCGGTGATAAGCCGCGATTTCACTTACCTAGATACGGACGCATCTTGGCCTCGCGAGAACATCGGCTTTTCTGAAGAGCGATGGAACGAATATCGGCGCATGTTTCGCAAACTCGGCATTGATGGAGGCTTGGCGCGACGGGAAGACTATCCTTCCACAGTCTTTATAAACGTCTACGGCTCAGGAGGTGTATTGGCGAGCTCTGCCAAGGGACTTGCATACTCTGACCGACTTCTCTCGCCTCTTGTTAGTTCCCTGGATGCCTTCCCACGAGAACTCTACGAAAAACAGAAAGGTCACGCGATCATCTTCGAACGATTAGAAGACAATTGGTACATGTACCGTGAGGAGTATTAGATTAACTCTTTATTGCGTGCAACTCCTCGTGAGCCCGTTTCAAGCCAGACGAAGCCGTGAAGTAGCGGGAATTCAGAACTATTCTCGCCAGGGGGAGCCGGGTATATTATTTGCTTCCATCGCTTTCGAGGAGGTTGCTCAATGGATCGGGACGATTTTATTCATAATTTCGAGCAGGTTCGCGGCCGCACGATGCGCCTCGTCCGCCGCGTCCCGCCGGACAAAATCGAGTGGACCTGCCGAACGGGAGAATTCACACTGGGCGATCTCGCGCGCCACATCGCCGCCACCGAGCGCTACGTCTTCGCCGAATGCGCCGTCGGACGCCCGAGCCGTTACAAAGGCTGCGGGCGCGAACTCGCCGACGGCTTAGACAACGTCATCGCCTTCATGGAACGCTTGCACTCCGAATCCATGGAAATTTTCAGCGGCATGACCCAGGCAGACTTCGAGAAAAAAGGCACCTCGCCCGAAGGCGTTCCCATCACCGCCTGGAAGCTGTTGCGCTCCATGCTTGAGCATGAAATTCACCACCGCGGCCAGATCTACGTCTATCTAGGAATTCTGGGCGTTCCGGTTCCGTCGCTGTACACCCTCAA
>JBEKSN010000083.1:0-14375 GCA_049517055.1 Candidatus Acidiferrales bacterium
AGCGACGGCCTGTCTGAGAGAAATCGATAGGTTTAGCGGAAGGAAGGGAACTTGAAGCGCTTGCCGTTTCCGTTGGCAGCGGCATTCGTTTTTTTGCGGCCGTCCGCATTCGTGTCGCAGCCTGGACGGCGAGTCGGGTCCGCCGGGCGCGGCACAAACTTCCGCTGCATGTGCTCCGGCAGAGGCGCCAGCAACCGCACCACGTGTCCGAGCCGTTCCTGCTTAAAAGGTTTGGCCATGCATACGACGGCGCCGATGGAATGCGCGTTGGAATAATCGCTGGGATAGGCCGAGCGCGTGATCAGCACGACGGGAATGTGGCGCAGGTGCTCGCTTGATTTCACGTGCGCGCATACATCGAACCCCGGCAAATTCTCACCCTCCACTTCCGCGATTACCAGAGCCGGCGTAAATATGTCCAGCACCTCGCGCGCTTCCACGTTCGTGGTTACCGCGATCACTTCATAGCCTTCATTCTGCAAATAAATCTTCAGCGAATCGCGCAGGGCGGCATCGGAATCCACGGTCAAAACGAGCGGCCTTTTCGAAACGTTCGCCGCGGAATCGGAAATGCACACCGGCTCGCTTTTGCGCCCAGGCGCGAAAGGCGTCTCCAATTTCTTGCCGCTGGAATCCACCAGGTCTTCGCCGACTCCCAGTCCCAGCGCGATGGCCACACGGCTGCGCCCGTCGGGGCTCCCGTGAACGCGCACCACCCGGCCATGCTGCTCGGCCTGGACCGCGTGCTTGGCACTGCTGTAGGGGAAGGTGACCATCACATCCATGCCGCGCGAATAGCTGTCCAGCGCAGTGACAAACAGAATGCCGAAGCGCGAAACGTCCACGGTGGTCGAAATTTCATCCGGGCCGCCGTTGGTGACGTCAACTCCGCGCACGCGCACGGGCGCTGAAATCAGCGCGCGGCGGCGGCGACGGCGGTCTGCCGCCGGATGCACGGGCATCGCCTTGGCCGCTTCGCTTGCGGAGAGTTTTGCCGCCTGTGAAGCAGCGGGCGCTGAACTGGCATCCCTCTTCAATTCGGAAGATGTCTGGTTGGAGTCCTCGGCGATTACTTCGCCGGATTCTTGCGAGCATTGCACGATATCGGTGAGCGAGTATTCCGTGACGCAGACTTCCGCAGCTCGATCAATTTCCTCAAGAAGTTCCGCGCACTCTTTGCGCGTGTCCGGGTTGACGTATTCGTGCGCTTCGGCCTGAATGGTGTGCAACAGGCCGGCCAGAGGCTCGGAGCTGTTTTGCGCCTCAAGTTCGGCGGCGGCGCGGGGCGTCTCGGCGATGACTGCTTCGCAAATCGCATCCAGGATGCGCCCATCGGAATCGGCGGATTCAGAAGAGGAGAGATTTGATTCGGCCAGGCCGCGCTCGATCTCGGCCGCCAGGCCCGCCGGAATATTTTCTGCCGCGTTTGGATCTTGCATATTAAGGTCGCTCGCTTCACTCATACGGCTTGAACCCCCGTGATATACATGTTCGAAGGTTCAAGGTAGCAAGCGGCCCCTGCACGCGCACTAGCGTGAAAGTCACATTCTCGCAGTACTCCGGTCGCGCTCGCGCCAGTACTAACGTACGCCCTCGCAGCTTGCTGAAAGCCGGGCAGATACGGCTTCGGCGGGAAGTGCAGTACTACAAAAAGCCCTGCGAGTTCGCCCAGCGTTCGGTTCCTCGCGCTTCAGCGCCTCTGCATTCCTCGATTTTTACAAGCCTGCCTTTGACGACATGCCCGTTTATCCGGCCCTGCCGGGCCCCCACGCGACTTTTCTTTCCTCTTGCACATAATTGTGCAAAATCGTATAATTGGGACGCATTCGTGCAATGACTGAAAACACAGTTGCGGTGCTGATCGCGGATGTAGTGAAGTCCAGTTTGCGTAGCGAGCTGCGCTCGCTGCTGGGCCGGGGACTTGCCGCGGCTTCGCGCGAGCACATCAAACGCAAATGGATTCGCCTGCCTTACGCGGTTACGGCAGGCGACGAGTTTCAGACCATCAGCGTTTCGCCTGCGAGCATTCCGGAAGTGATATTGGACTTGCGCATCCGGCTACAGCCACTGCAGCTCCGCATGGGAATTGGTTTCGGCCCGGGACCCGCGCGCATCCAGCCGCCGGTAAATCGTTTGGGAGGCGCGGCCTTCGTGTTCGCTCGCGAGGCCCTGGAAGGGATCAAGCGGAAGGGAGAATATAAATTCAAAGTCCTTACTTCGTTTCGATCGAAGAACGCGGTGTTCGATTCCACCGCAAATTTGATTTATGGTTTGCACGACACCTTACTCTTGCGCATAACGGACAAGCAGTGGGAGACTGTCAAAACCTTCCGAGCCAGGCGCCGCTTAGACGCTGCGGCGCGGGCGCTGGACGTGGATGCCTCGACTGTTTGGCGGACTCTCCGGCGCGGGCATTTCTGGCAACTC
This sequence comes from Candidatus Acidiferrales bacterium, assembly GCA_049517055.1. Lineage (GTDB taxonomy): Bacteria > Acidobacteriota > Terriglobia > Acidiferrales > UBA7541 > Palsa-295. The sequence goes on from JBEKSN010000083.1 coordinate 2,428, forward strand.
GAGCAGACCAGCGCGGACATGCGCCAGTTTATTCAGGCTAGCCGCCTGTAGGACGAAACCGTCCTAAAAAGGCCATTCGGGACGAAAACGTGCAAATGACGATCCGCGCGATTCTGACGCTGTATTTAGCCCACCTGCTGACCGATTTTGTCTTCCAGACCTCGCACCTGGTGCAACAGAAGAAAAACGGCCAGGTCCTCGGCTACTTCAAACACGGCGCGATTCATTATCTCTGCGCTCTCCTCGCGGCTGCGTGCTTCCTTCCCGGCATGATTTCATCGCTGCGCTTTCAGCTGGCAGTGATCGCATTAACAGTCGTCCATCTTCTAATTGATCTTTGCAAGATTCAGTTTGCGAAGTCGCGGCCGGTTGCGGACGGAGCGCTGGCATTCGTGCTGGATCAGGCCGTGCATTTCTTCACCGTGGTGCTGGCGGCGTGCTGGATCGAGCAAACTCCGCTGGCGGGTATCGCGCGGTCCAGCTTGCAGGTGCTTCGCGAACAGAGCAATCGAATCTTGCTTCTGCTCATCGTTTACGTGGCTGTGATCTTCGCTTGCGGTTACCTGATCCGCTTCCTCACCAAGCCGTTGATGCGCCACATCGGCTTGGGCACGCCGCAAATCCCAAATTCACCGCCTCGTGAAACTCCCGCGCAATTGAGCAACGCGGGCATGTACATTGGCTGGCTGGAAAGATTTCTCGTTTTGACCGCGCTTTTGCTGCATTCGCCGGCGACCGTGGGCTTGATCATTGCCGCGAAATCAATTGCGCGCTACCCGCAGTTCCATCGCGAACAATTTGCGGAATATTTCCTCATCGGCACGCTGCTCAGCATCTGTACCGCATTCGTGGGCGGCGTTGTGCTGATGAAAGTTTTCTTCGGAAGTTCCGCGCTGCCTCAATAAGCCGCCGGTGTAATCCTCGGGAAGGGAAGCAGAGTAAATCCGCAACGGACGTGAAAAAGGGACATCCTCGCGCGTGTTGCCGGGCGCCAGGATGTCCCCGAATTGCTTTTAGCTAGCGTTCTAGTGGTGTTCGACGATGGCAATCGCCTCATCCACGTGATTGTGGGCGCGGTGAAGATGATCCAGAATACGCGCCTGCAAACCTTGCGTGTGCGGATCGTCTTCTTCCTTGCTGCAGTCGCGAATGGCCTTGTCCAGCAGATCGCGCGACTTGTGCAAACGTCCTTGCCACGGCATGTGCGGATCCACCGGGTCATGATCGTCTATATTCTTTCCATCGTCGATGGAGGCGCGTTTGATTTCGCCGATTGCTTCATCGATGTCATGGATCGCATCTCTCTCCTGTGCGCCAAGCTGTCCGCCGTTTGGCCGTTGCAAAAGCGCCCGGGCGAATCGCAGATCGGAAAGAGCGTGCAGGTAGCGGGGATGTTTTCCCTGGGCCAGCAGTTGCTGCGCGGCCATGGGCAGCAGGAATGCCAGAGCAGCCGCGATAAGTGAAACTTTAGCGATCGTTTTCATTCGGAATTAACCTCGCACTCGATTTATGCAGCAAAGGACACACGCTGTGGCGCGCCCCTGATTCGATTTAACACCAGTTTCACGGCTTTGTAGCGGGCGCTTTTGCCCCGCGTTTTCACAGAGATAACACCCCTCTCGCCAATAGCCATGGCCAATATGCCAATGTGACTTCTTTCTTGTAAGTTGCATATTTTTAAGGCTCGCACCACAATAAGCGCCACGTGAAGAGTACGGCTGGGCTTACGATGCGATGTAGATGACCGATTTCTCTCCAATCCCGGGCAGAACAATCTCGCACTACCGCATCCTGGAAAAACTCGGAGGCGGTGGCATGGGTGTAGTGTACAAAGCCGAAGACACCGAGCTCGGCCGTTTCGTTGCGCTGAAATTCCTGCCTGAAGACGTGGCCCGCGATCCGCAAGCTCTGGAACGCTTTCGCCGCGAAGCGCGCGCCGCCTCCGCGCTAAATCACCCGAACATCGGCACGATCTATGAGATCGCGCAGCAAGGCGGCCATCCCTTCATCGTGATGGAGTTCCTCGAAGGCTCGACGCTGAAGAATCGCATCGCCGGCCGGCCTCTCGAACTCGAGCTGCTGCTTGATCTCGCCATCGAAATCGCCGATGCCTTGGATGTGGCGCATGCGAAAGGCATCATTCATCGCGACATCAAGCCTGCGAATATTTTCGTCACTTCTCGCGGCCACGCGAAGGTCCTCGACTTTGGCCTCGCAAAAGTAACTCTAGCGGATGCAGTTAACAGCGTCGGCGAGCGCACAGCCACTCTGGGCGCGGACTCCGCTCACTTGACCAGCCCGGGCACCGCGCTGGGCACAGTCTTGTACATGTCACCCGAGCAAGTCCTCGGCAAAGAATTAGACGCGCGCAGCGATCTGTTTTCCTTCAGCGGCGTGATTTACGAGATGGCCACGGGCTTTCTTCCGTTCAAGGGCGACACCTCGGGCGCGATTTTCGACGAAATCCTGCACAAAGATCCAGTCGATCCCGTTCGCCTGAACACCGCCGTTCCAGCCGAACTCGCACAAGTGATTCACAAGGGAATGGAGAAGGATCGCGACCTGCGTTACCAAAGCGCAGCGGAAATGCGCGCCGATTTAAAACGCCTGAAGCGCGACACCAGCTCAGGCCGCGTGAGTGTCGGCAGCGGATCGCACCGGGACGCGGCAGCATCCGGATCGAGCGCGAATGTGCCTGCGGCCTCGGGGTCCACCTCCATCGCTGCATCAGCGCCCGCAAAACGCAGCCTGTGGAAACCGATACTGGCCGCCGCGGTTGTTGTCCTCGCCATCGTGGCGTTTGCCGCCTACAAACTGCTCAACCGCCCTCGCGCGTTTAACCTGCAAGACATGCAGATCACCAAACTTACCGATAGCGGCAAAGCCGAGCGTGTAGCCATCTCACCGGATGGACGGGAGGTCGTTTACGTCCTCGTGGACGGCGAAAAGCAAAGTCTGTGGGTTCGCAACGTGCCGACAAAGAGCGACGTGCAAGTCTTGCCGCCGGCTGCCGCAGTTTTCACCGGGCTGAATTTTTCGCCCGACGGCAATTACATCTACTTCGAGCGCGCCGATAACGCTGCCGACTCCGGCGATCTTTTCATCATGCCGGTTTTGGGCGGCACACCGCGCTTGTTGCTCCGTAATGTGAACACTCCCCTCAGTTTTTCACCTGATGGCAAGCAGTTCTCATTTATGCGCGGAAGCGCCTCCGACGGCCCGGTACAAGTTTGCATTGCCAACTCGGACGGCAGTGGTGAGCGATTGCTCGCCTCGCTGCCTCCCGGGCCTTTTTATTACGGAGCCGCGTGGTCACCCAATGGCAAAACCATCGTGGCTTCTGCGGTTCAACTCGGCAAGAAAATTCAGTGGCTGCTCAGCGTTGTGCGGGCAGCCGATGGCCATGTAAATGAGCTGTATTCAAGCAGCGAAGAGATCGGGCGCCCGGTCTGGATGCCCGACGGCGACTCGTTGCTTGTTCCCGTTGGTGCACCGGACGCATATCTTCACCAACTGTGGATCCTCTCTTATCCCGGCGGTGAGCGGCGGCGCTTTACGAATGACCTCGCCGATTACGGCGTGCAAATCGATGTCACTCACGACGGCAAGACGCTCGCAGCAATCCAACAGGCGCGTATTTCACATATCTGGAACGCGCCTCAAGGGCAAACGGCGCAGGCGAAACAGATTACTTTCGGGGAATCGCAAGACCTACGCGTATCTTCCGCTCCCAACGGAAAACTCCTGGTGCGCACGCACGGCACCGATTTGGCTTTAATGAATCCCGACGGAAGCCAGCGAACGCTGTTGCTTCCCGAGGCCCACAACGCCGGCTCTTTCTCGAGGTGCGGTGACCGCTACGTCGTGTTCGATTCCTTGCCGGAATCCCAAGTGGCAGTGTGGCGCACCGAAGGGGATGGATCGAACCCGACGAAGCTCGCGGACGACGCGGTTTTCCCCGACTGCTCGCAGGATGGGAGATGGCTTGTGTACTCGAACGCCCTTGGAACGAAATTCTTCCGCCTTCCGATCGAAGGAGGCACGCCAACCGAAATCTCCGTTCCGCATCAAAACGGCGATCCTATGCTTAGGATTTCGGCGGACGGAAACTGGATCGCCTATTTATACGAGGAAGCGCGTCCGGCGCAGGAGCAGATAGCGATAATTCCTGCATCCGGCGGAGCCCCCGTGCACTTATTCCCATTGCCGGAGGACACCAACGAATTTCGCTGGTCGCCGGATGGAAAGGGTGTGCAATTCGTGCTCACGCACGACGGCGCCGCCAATCTCTGGGAACAGCCCGTCGCAGGCGGACCGCGCCGCCAGATAACCAACTTTACTTCCGGGCACATCTTCGATTTTGACTGGTCGCGCGACGGCAAGCAGTTGTTTTTGGCCAAGGGCGAAATCAACAGCGACGTAATCCTGATCAGCAACTTCCGCTAAGACGTCAGCTGGAGGCGCACATGACGCGGCTCGGACTTCGGTTCGGTTTGCTCCTGGCGCTGGCGTCGAGCGTAGCCACAATTTCCGCGCGAGCGCAAGACGCGGCCAAACCTCAGCAGCCGCCTGCGACGCAAGCCCAACCGCGAACGGTGACCTGCACGGTGGACGTCTCGCCCAAGACTCTCTCGACGCCGATTGAAGCCGCTCTGCATCTTTACCGCACCGGAAAATTCTCCGACGCTGTCGCAGCCTACAATGCCATCATTTCGTCCGGCGGCGCGGACGCGGTGCTCGCCTACACCGGGCTTGCGCGCGCTTATCTGAAGCAAAACAAGGTGAACGACGCATTCGATGCCGCTTCGAAAGCCGTAGCCCTCACGCCGGGTAAAACGCCGGCCATCACCGCCATGGGCGAAGTATATTTTCGCCAGGGGAAAATGGTGTTGGCCGAGCACGCGTTTTTGGATCCGCTCCAGGCTTGCGATGTGGATCCGCGTTCTTACCTCGGGCTCGCCAGGATCTACCGCGCTACATCCAATTACAAACGCGCCGCAACTGCGGTCGCCCAGGCTTACAAGATTGACCCGGCGGATCCGGATGTTCAACGTTCCTACATGGCCACGCTGAACCGCAGCGAGCGGCTTAAATTTCTCCGCGACTATTTGAGCCGTGAGACAGATGATGACCCCGAGCACCGCATGAATCTGGAGCATCAGCTTGCCGTGCTCGAGGACGAAACCGGCCAGACCGGTCACACTTGCCGGCTCACCTCGAAGCTAACCGCGACTGAAACTCATCTCGAAGCTTTGCTCAACGGCCCGAATCGCCTTCGCGGCTATGGATTCATCGTCAAAGTGAACGGCGCTACCGCCAAGCTGAGGTTGGATACCGGCGCTGGCGGAATCTTGATCGACAAGAAAGTAGCGGACAAAGCTGGTGTGAAGAGAATCGTCGAGCAAAAGGCGAGCGGCATTGGCGACAAGGGCGGAACCGCTGGGTACGTGGGTTTCGCGGACTCCATCCAGATCGGAGGCTTGCAGTTCGAAGGTTGCTATGTGGACGTCGTTGATCGAAATTCCGTGCTGGATGACGATGGCCTGATCGGCGCCGACGTCTTCAGCAGCTATTTGGTGGACATCGATTTTCCCGACAGGAAATTCAAACTCTCGCAATTGCCGCCTTATCCCGACGAGGCCCCGGCGGAGGCCACGCTCGAATCGCAGCCGGCCGCGGGGTCTCATCTTCACGATCGTTACATTTCGCCGGACATGAAAGTGTATACGCCCATTTTTCGGTTCGGTCATGCATTGCTGATTCCCACGAAAGTGAATGATTCCGCGCCGATGCTTTTTCTGATCGATACCGGAGCGTTTGACAACACCATTACGCCGGACGCCGCCAAACAAGTGACCAAGATAAGCCGCGACGATAATTTTAAGGTCAAGGGACTCAGCGGGGAAGTAAGTGACGTGTATCGCGCCGAAAAAGCTCACCTCCAGTTTGCTCATTTCAAGGATGACCGCCAGGATCTCATTACTTTCAACATGGACCACATCAGTAATGGTTTCGGTACGGAGATTTCCGGCACACTTGGTTTTCGCATGCTGGTTCTGCTGGACATCAAGATCGATTACCGCGACGGTCTCGTCGATTTCACCTGCCCGCAATGTCTCAAACCCTAGCGCGGCCGTTCTTTCTGCCGTGCGGAGACGAAGTTCCCGGAGGCGTGCAAGGTTCGAAAGCATTGTAGGGGGCACAACATGCTGTGACCCTGCCAAGAAAATCAGAGAAGATCCTTGAAGCGGAGTCCTAGTTGGGCGTGGAAGTGGACGGCTTGTTCGATTTTCCGTCGTCCGACTTTTGCATTTGCGCGATCTCGTCATTCACGCGCTGGGTCATCTTCGCCTGCATCTTTTGCAAGATCCCCGTAGCGGCCTGCAGGGATTCCGACATAATGGCCGGCATTTCCTTCACCATCTTTTCGCCAGTGGGGCTTGAATAGAACGCAACGAGAGCGTCTATGTCGCCTTTTGTAAAGTGCTTTTGATACACAGGAATCATGACGTCGATCAGCTCGTCGACGGGCATTTCCTTGTATACGCTGTCCGTTAGTTTGTTCAACCGCTCTTCGGAATCAGCAGGAAGATTCGGCTGCTTCAGTACCTGCTCGTGAACCATTTTATGCACCTGCACCGTCATTACATCCATCATCTTATTCATCATGTCGCGTGTGTGCATGGCATCCAGAAATCTTTCGACATCGGCTTTCGAGGCCGGCGCGTTCGCGTCGTTTTGCTGCGCGAAGCTGATAGACGCAAATACCAGGCAGGCGAGCAGAGCAAGAGCCGGGCGTTTCATCGGTCACCTCCGAAGATGCCTCCAATATAGCGCAACGCGCGCTCCCGTCCCACGTGAATTTGCCGAGAATGTGACTTTGCTGGTTCGTAATGTGCAGCATGGTCAGACGCAACCCCAAGGCAAATGTGGTTGTGGCGATGTCTGAGAAAGTTTCGCAACCGCTGAGCGGTGCAAACATCAGGTGATGGCGCCTGACCTATGTGGTAGCCTCACCGTTCGATTCTTTAAGAGAGCGTCACCCGGCGCTCGGTGTAAAAGGAGAATCTCATGAAGCTCGCCACGCTATTTCTAATCCTCGCTCTAGTTCTTGCTGCGGGCTCGACGCACGCGATGCAGCTTAGCCCGGAATCGGGGGACCAGCGCTCCGCGGATCGCGATGCCATTCGAGCTCACATTGACAAGATTTTCCAGGCCTATATCCAGAAGAACGCCGAGGTCATTCGCGCCACCCATGCGAACGAGTGGACCGGTTTCCAGTCATCCTCCCGCACCGCAATTCACGGAATCGACCAATATATGAAAGATGTAGATGGCTACATCCATTCACCCGTGAAAATGGCCGGGTACAAAATGCTGGAATTTGACTTGGTCTTCTACGGCAACGTGGGAATCGTCACGTACATCGCCGATGTGACCTATGACTACGAAGGCCATGCGTCGACGCGAAAGCTTCGCGTGCTCGACGTATATGCAAAATTGGCGGATGGGTGGAATCAGGTCGGCTCCGACACTACGCTGCATCCGGATACGCTCGCTGCTGAGTTGCAGCAATCGCAATCAGTGGATGCGGACGATAAGCAGGAACTGCTTGCCGCTCGCGAAGCCGTCTGGCGCGCCTGGTTCGCAAATGACGGTCCGCGTCTCGCAGAGCTTGTGCCCCCGGAACTGATTGCCATCGAGCAGAGCGAAAAGTGGGAGAACCGCGACGCCGTCCTCGCCGGGGCCAAGGATTTTGCCGGCAAGGGCGGTAAGCTTGTGCGTCTGGAATTCCCGCAGACGGAAGTGCAAATTTTCGGATACACGGCCATCCTTTATTCAAAATATATTTGCGAAATCGAAATCGACGGCAAGCGTTCAACGCAATCGGGGCGCGCCACGGAAATGTTTGTCAATCGCCAGGGCAAGTGGGTCAACGTCGGTTGGCATCTGGACTCAGGCAGCTAATCGTCCGCCGATTCGGCCGCCTCATAGCACTCGTCGCAGGCGAGTGAACAACTCAAAAGTCCCCGCGCCCTTAACCACCGGCGCGCATGGGGGTTACGCACCCGGCTTTCAGGGCCGACCCGAGGTACATCTACGCTCGCCACACGATTCCCCGACTGCCTCTTTTTCTTCGGTTAACCATTGAAGCGAATGCCCGGTGAAAATATGGCCGCTGGAGGTGGCAACTAATAGACTTGTCACATGGCAGTCTGTAGGGGCTGAACGTGCCATCTGAAACGGCAAAATTTCGAAAGTATCCTCGCCTCCGCGCGCCCAAAGGGCTGTGGGTCGCCTGGAAATCGTCCGCCCAAACGACCACTTCGCGCGCCGAAGTGATGGGCATGGGCGGGCTGTTCCTGCAAGCCGCGCAAGCTCCGAGCGATGGTTCCTACATTGAATTGATTTTCGACTTGCCCACCGGACAGGTTCGCGGGCGCGCGATTGTGCGCGATTCCACGCCGGGCAAGGGCATGGGCATACAGTTTGTTCAGATGAAACCGGAGGACCGCGCCAAGCTGAACCGTTTTTTGTCTGCGCTGGAAGTTTCGCAGCAAGCCGCCGGCGCCGCTCCGGCTGCAAACAAGGCACCCGCCGGCGCCCGACCCGCAGCGGTTCACGCCGCGCCTTCGCGCGCGGTGGCAACGCTTCCGGCTAGCTGGCAGCTCGTCATTTCGCCCGGCAGTCAGAAGGCGGCGCAGATTCGTTTCGAGAGGGAAGTGCGGCAATTGATCGCACTGACCGGAAAGGCCACCTATTATCAGTTGCTGGAAGTCACGTCCGATTCGCCGGCCGGGCACGTGAAGAAAAGTTATTACTCGCTGGTCCGCAAATTTCATCCGGACAACCACATGGGTAGTCGCGAGCTGATTACGCCGCTCAAAAACCTGATGGTGGTCATCTCCGAGGCTTACAAGACACTGGGGAACGAAGAGAAACGCGCTGCGTACGACAAGCGGCTGGCCGCGATGGGCGGGTTCAGCATGCATCGCGAAAAAACGGGGGCCGAGGAGTCCCTCGACGAATGGATGAACCGCGCCAACGAATGCCTGCGCGCGCAGAATTTCGTGGGCTCCATCGTCTGGCTGCGCAAGTGCCACGAAGCGGCGCCGGAATCGGCGTTGTACCTGGCCATGCTGGCGCGCAGCCTTGGAACCATAGCCCAGTACGAAAACGAGGCCGTCGAGCTTTTCCAGAAGGCCATCGACCTGGATCCGTGGAAAGTGCCGGTGTACCTCCAGTTCGGCGAGCTGCTGGAGGAAATGGAGCTTCCTGAGCGCGCGCGGTCGGTCTATACCAAGCTTCTCGAAATAAGCCCCACGAACGCCAAGGCCCACGAGCGCCTGGCCCTGCTGGAGCCGGACGAAGACGGCGAGAAACGTTCGTCGCGCATCCCGCACTTGTTCGGCAGGAAGAATTGATCCTTGAAGTTTTCGCGAATTTAATCACGTTGGCACATGCGATTTTCTAGGAAGTTTTCTGCACGAAGAGGCTAGAGAAGTATTGGCGTTGGCGGTAGGCGACGATGGCCCAAAGAATGGCCACGACGATCGCCAGCGGCAAGCCGGCAAGATCCATTAGCGCGTGATAGAGGATAATGTTCACGATCACCGGGCCGAGAATTGTGAGCCCGAGTGGGACGTAGCGATTCACCAGCAAAAGCGCGCCGCCCGCGATTTGAAGGGCGCTTACAAAGAGCACGTAGTGCGACTGCATGAGTACGGTCGCGAATTGGCCAGCGAGACCGGTGGGCAACCCCTTCATCGGGATGAAGTGCAAGAACCCGTTTAGCCCAAAGACTAAGAACAACAGGCCCAAAAGAAGCCGCGCGATCAACGCTACAATTTTCATCTTCCGTCCTCTCTCACAAATAATTTAGGATTCTCGCCTGGCTGCTGGCGAGTCGCAACGAATGCGAGAACTCGCGGGAACGGCACCGCGAAAGGAAGGCGCTGTGCGCCGCGGGTTTTTGTCGGAGCCCTTCACTGCGTTCACGATGAACTGAAGCTCCGACCCCCTGAAGAACGGCGTCTGCGCCATTCGCGACGTGGCTTCGCGGGTGAAAGCGGGAGCAAGCTCCCGCACTCCAAAGTGGCAAAATTCGCGACTCAATGGATTTAGCCTTTGGCTCCGAGTTTGTCTATCTCCTGCATGGTGGCTTGGTCGAGCTTCAACGCGGCGGCGGCGACGTTTTCTTCCAGGTGCGCGACGCGAGAGGTCCCGGGAATGGGGAGAAGGACGGGCGAGCGCCCCAGCAGCCAGGCCAGCGCGAGTTGCGAAGGCGTGACTTTCAACCGCGTGGCGATGCGCGCGAGCTCCTTGGCCGCGGACACTTCGCCGTTAGCCAGCGGGAACCACGGGATGAAGCCGATTTTCTCGCGCTGGCAATAGTCGAGAACGTCCTGGGCCGCGCGGTCCAGCACGCTATAACGATTCTGCACGGTGACCACTTCCACGATGGTCCGCGCGTTTTCGATCTGCGCGACGCTGACTTCGGATAGGCCGATGTGTTTTATTTTGCCCTGGGCCTGGAGATCTTTCAGCGCTCCAAGCTGATCCGCCGCCGGGACTTTGCTGTCAATTCGATGGAGCTGGAACAGATCAATCCGCTGCAAGCGCAAGCGGTGGAGACTTCTGTCGCAACAGGCGCGCAGATTTTCAGGGCGGCCATTGGTGACCCATTTATCGGGGCCGGGGCGGTCGAAGCCCGCTTTGGTGGCGATCACCAGTCCCGCGGGGTAGGGGTAGAGCGCCTCGGCAATAATTTCTTCGCTGACGCCCGGGCCGTAGGAGTCGGCGGTGTCTATAAAATTAATTCCCAGGGCGACGGCGCTGTGAAGAACGCGAACGGCTTCGTCGCGGTCCTTCGGTTCGCCCCAAACGCCTTTGCCGGTAAGCCGCATGGAGCCAAAACCGAGCCGGTGGACGCGGAGGTCTCCCCCAATCAGGAATTCTCCCGATTTTGCGGCGGGAAGTTCATCCTGCGATTGCTTTCCGGCTGCTGCGCTCATGTTGCGCTCCTGGCTGCGATGGCTTGGCATGCAATTCTGGCCCCGGTTAGACAGGGTTTAGTCGTGTGTTTTCTATGACTTCTATATTTGGGCTTGTTTCGGTTAGAAATGGGTGGCGCGTCTTCGGAGGTGCCCAAGGCGAGGCACAAGTTCGGCCTCGAAAGCTGACTCCAATCGGCCGAATTTCGGCCCTGGCGGCTAGGCATATTGCGCCTCGCCATTGCCGAACGACCAATTTTCCTTCTTCACTTCGACGAGGTTGATGACCACGTCTTCGCGGCGAAGCTTTAGCCGGTCGTGAAGTCCGTCGGCGATCGCTTTGTAAAAGGCCCGCTTCATATCGACGGTTCGGCCCTCGTTGAGCGTCACCTGGATGAAGATGCAGTCCGCGGTCCTGTGGATTCCGAGATAGTTGGGATCGAAGACCAGGCCTTCGGCGGGGTGCTCGGTGATCACCTGAAAACGGTCATCTTTAGGGACGTTTATAGTTTTGATCATCGCGTCATAGATGACTTCGCCGATGGCCTTGCGGTAGTCGGCGGATTTGCCTTGCACCAGATCTACGCGAGCGAGCGGCATGGCGGAACTCCTTTTCGGGCGGAGGCAAAGTGACGGTTAGAGACGGAGGAATGCTGGGGGCGCGAGTGCTCGCCGCCCTGCTGCGCGTCCGTCCTAAAGCAAATTTTCATCGCAACAATGATAGGAAGTTGGAAGGAGGAATGCAAGGATGTGCACGCTGTGAGCTTTTCAAATTCTTCGCGTGCGGGAGGGCAAGGCTCGGCGAAGAGTCCGCCGAAAGGAATCAGGTCGTTTGCGGATTTTTTATGTCGTGGCTGAAGCCACGACCCACAAAGAATTTCGAGCGGAACGTCAAAAGCCGCACCTTCAAAATTCGAAGAGTGCGGCACCCGCAAAAGATAAGTGTCTACGGCA
>JBEKSN010000084.1:0-14323 GCA_049517055.1 Candidatus Acidiferrales bacterium
CGAAAAATCATTGATTGCGCGGCGATCTATGCGCTTGCGGCCCTCGAAATGTTAGAACTCTAGCTCGGATTTCTCATCTAGCATGGGCGGAATCCAGGGTGCCCAGCATCGCTCTTGCTTTTCGTAGGCCTCATCTTGCAGCATTGCCCTGAGGAAACCATGCCAACCCGAGACGACGCTTGGAAGCTTCTGTGTGAGTACACGCAAAGCGAAAGCCTGCGCAAGCATGCTCTTGCAGTGGAGGCTTGCACGCGCGCCTACGCGCGAAAGCTAGGCGGCGACGAGGATCTCTGGGCCCTCACAGCCCTGCTCCACGATTTCGATTACGAACGCTGGCCCAACGCCGCCCATCATCCCACGCAAGAACATCCCTACGAAGGCTCGAAAATTCTCCGCGAACGCGGATATCCCGAAGAAATGATTCACGCAATTCTTGGCCACGCCAACTATTGCGGCGTCCCGCGCGTATCACCGCTGGACCGCGCGCTTTTCGCCTGCGACGAGTTGGCTGGATTCCTGACTGCCTGCGCCCTAATTAAGCCCACCAAGAGCATTCACGAAGTGGAACCCGCCTCGGTGAAGAAAAAGCTGAAAGACAAAGCCTTCGCCCGCGGCGTCAACCGCGACGACGTGTACAAAGGCGCCGAAGAATTGGGCATTCCCCTGGAAGAACACATCGCCTTCTGCATTGAGGCTCTCCGCGCCATCGCCCCGCAACTCGGTCTGAATGGCCCGGCTTAATGCCGCGGGCCGATCAAGCGTCTGAGAACAAAAGCGTCTTCCTCTCCGCTGAATGGCGCGATCTCGTCATGCTCAACTACGAAGTCAGTCCCCAGCTTTTGCAGCCCTACGTTCCACGCGGCACCGAACTTGATTCATTTGAAGGCAAGACGTTCGTCAGTCTTGTCGGCTTTCGCTTTCTTAAAACAAAACTCTTCGGCATTCTCCCAATTCCCTTTCACACCGACTTCGACGAAGTAAACCTTCGCTTTTACGTTCGCCGCGACGATGCCGGAACAAATAAACGTGGCGTGGTATTCATTCGCGAAATCGTGCCCCGGCGCGCTATTGCACTGCTCGCTCGCATCGCGTACGGAGAAAATTATATTGCTCTACCCATGAAGCACGAAATTGTAGCGAACAGCGCGGGCATCTCAGCGGTCTATCAATGGCGGCTTGATGGTAAATGGTCTCGCCTGCATGCAAAGGCCGCAGAACCTCGCATCCAGCCTGCAGAAGGAAGCCTGGAACAATTCATCACCGAACATTATTGGGGTTATGCCGCGCAGCCCGCTGGCGGCTGCAAGGAATACCAGGTAGTGCATGTCCCTTGGCAAGTTTGGGCAGCCGCCGACGCCGGCGTTGACGGCAATTGCAAGGCCCTCTATGGTGCGGAATTCTCGCGAATACTTAACCGTCAGCCCGATTCCGCATTCATCGCCGACGGCTCGCCGGTTCATGTTTGCCGTAGCAAGCGCATCTCATGATCCGGTCCGCTATATTCCTGTGATCCACGTGTTCGTTTGCGAACACCGCGTGTCTAGACCGGACATTCTCTTTTTATGCTGCCTGCTCTCTCGTCCGGCCTTCCCTTTTTTCCTCAATGACTTACGGAGCAAATAGGGCGGAACTGGGATTGCTAATCGAATGCCCATAACCTTACGCTACTGCGCTTTGGGCCGCCGCACTGGAGGATCTCCATGGGAACTCTAATCCAAGACATTCGCTACGGTCTTCGCGTGCTCGCAAAACGGCCCGGATTCACCATTGCGGCAGTAATCACGCTGGCTCTCGGCATCGGGCTGAACGCCGCCATTTTTTCGCTGTACAATGCCGTGCTGTTGCGCCCGCTGCCTGCGCGCGACCCGCAGCGTCTGGTCAATCTCTATTCGGTCACCCAGGGCGAACCCGGCACCGGCATTTTTTCTTATCCTGAATACAGCCTCTACCGCGACCGAAACACCTCATTTTCGAGCGTTGCAGCGTACGCCGGAGGACGCGTGCTCCTCGCCGGCGGCAGTTCTGCTCCTGAGTCGCTGCAGGCGCAAATGGTCTCGGCAAATTTCTTTGATATGCTTGGCGCCTCTCCCGCCCTCGGCCGTGCATTTTCTCTGGATGAAGACAACACTCCCGGCGCGCATCCCGTTGTCGTGCTCGGCTACAGTCTTTGGCAGAGACGCTTCGGCGGCGATGCCGGCTTAGTCGGGCGCACGATAACGCTCAACAATTTGTCTTACACCGTCATCGGAATCGCGCCTCGAGATTTTATCGGCTGCGACCCCGAGGTACCCGACTTGTGGGTCCCGATAATGATGAACGCCAACGTCCACCTCGGTCCCGACATGCTCCTGGACCGCGAGGCTGGCTGGCTTTTCCTGGTCGGCCGTCTGAAGCCCGGCGCGACACAGTCTCAAGCGCAATCCGAAATGGCAGTCCTGGCAAGCCAATTCCACGCCACTGACGAAGGAAAGCTCCGCCGCTCGACCGTTCTTGTTACTAGGGGAAGTTTTCTCACACCCGGCCAGAAGTCTGACCTTGCGCCACTGGCCCTTGCCCTGATGTTCGCCGTTGGATTGGTTCTGTTGATCGCCTGCGCCAACGTCGCCAATCTGCAATTGGCTCGCGGCGTCACGCGACAGAAAGAGATGGGTGTTCGCATCGCGCTGGGTGCATCGCGCGGACGCTTGGTGCGTCAGATGGTCGTCGAAAGCCTGATGCTGAGCGGCTCTGCCGGCGTAGCTGGCCTGCTCATTGCCTGGTGGTCCGCCGGCCTTGCGCTCAGGTTGGCGCATCCGCCAGGCGCTCCCGCGCTTTCACTCGACGTCAGTCCGGACTGGCGCGTCGCTCTTTACCTGGCGGGAATTTCTCTACTCAGCGGCGTCGTTTCGGGGCTGATGCCTGCGTTGCGCGCCTCCCGGCAGGATCCGTTAGTGGCGATTCGCGAGGAAGGCGGCGCCAGCACCTATCGCAAGGGCCGACGGATGCGCAGTGCATTCGTCATCGCGCAGGTGGGTGGTTCGCTTTTCCTTTTGATTGCCGCAGGGCTTCTCGTGCGTGCGCTGCACAAAGCCCAACGCATTGATACCGGCTTCGATTTAACGCACGTCGCTGTACTTTCGCCCGACTTGCTTGTGCTGGGCTACGATTCCGGGCGGCGCCTCGAGTTTGACCGCCGTCTTGCGGAACGAATTCAATCACTGCCCGGCGTTCGGAATGTAGCCATGTCAACTACTGTCCCGTTGGGAAACGATTTTTCGCAATCCTCAGTACTCGCCGACGGCGAGGATTTCCCTGCCGAACAAAAGCTGCCCATCGTCAATTACAACCTCGTCTCGCCGGAATTCTTCGACACCCTCGGCATCAGCGTCGTGCGGGGAAGGCCCTTCACAGCGCAGGAAACCTCTGCCGGGGCGCGACTCGCCGTTGTGAACGAATCGCTGGCCCGGCAGCTTTGGCCGGGTCAGGAAGCCATCGGAAAGCGTTTCCGCCAAGGACGCAAATCGCCGCCCTTCGAAATCGTCGGCGTTGTCCGCGATACGCGCAATGTTTACCTGTGGGCTGCCAGCCTGCCCTATCTTTATCTTCCCCTGCAGCCCGCAGCGCTTGACGAATTCCACGATGCAAAAATGCTGATTAGCGTGCGGGGAAATCCAGCGCCGTTGATTGCCGCCCTGCCCGGGCTCGCGCGTGAGATCGATCCGAACGTATCCAGCACAGCAAAGCCGCTTGCGGAAAACCTGTCCATCTGGATTTGGCCCTCCCAGATCGGGGCGCTGCTCGCAGCGACCCTCGGCTTGCTCGCGCTGCTGCTCGCCTCGGTCGGCATCGTGAGCGTCACTTCCTTTGCCGTCAGCCAGCGCACGCGGGAGATCGGCATTCGCATGGCGCTTGGAGCGCAGCCTGGCGGCGTAGTTCGGCTTCTGGTCTGGCAAGTCGCAAAGCCGGTGGCCATTGGAGCCCTCGTCGGGCTGCTGGCTGCGGCCGCCGTGTCGCGCCTGCTGGCTCAAGTCCTGTACGGTCTCAGCGCGCTCGACGGCCTGACCTTGCTTTGCGTCACGTTATTTCTCGCAGCCGTCGCACTAGCTTCGTGCTATTTCCCGGCGCGCCGTGCGACGCTCGTGGACCCCATGATTGCTCTCCGTTACGATTGATTCGATTGCGAGATTGCGAAACCCGCCCGCTCTTGTGCTGCCGCGCCCGGCGAAAGCTCACAATGCTCCGTCCGCGCGTTCCACTCGGAATGTGTAGCATCCCGCCGTCGTGCTGCGCACGTGAATGTAGTCCGTGTCCGTGCGCGCAAGAAGCTTCTGAATCCCCATATCCACGTTGCCACCCTCCGCGAATTCCTGCGCCAAGAGTTGTGCGCCCCGAGCGTACGCGCTCAGCGTTCGTGGACTGTTCCGAAGCTCCGCAGGAAAGCTTCCGTCTTCTGGATAGCGCTCGCACGATTCCGCATGCACGTAAACCGGCCCGGGCAAAGGCAGCTTCTCGATGCCCTCGAAAGCGTCGTGCGTGAAAAGCGTCCACCGCTCCCCGGGAGAAATCATTCGAAGACAATGCCTGCACGGCGCACCGCCTGTAGCGACTTCTGTGTATGCCGGGAAACCGTAGTGCGGGTCCTTCATCGTCATTCGCACCGACTCCGCGATATCGGTCGAAATAGCGATCACACGTATCGGAATCATTTGCTCTCCCTAAAACTTCACCGCCTCGCATATAGTCTCCTCAATTCCACGAGTCGAAACTATCCGCTTCTCGCGTCCAAACTTTCGCGAGCAGCTTGTTATAGCTTCCGAGATTCGTTGCGCAGACAGTCTGTGCTAGAATCCGCCATCCATGGATCGTGCCGGAAAACTTCTTGGCGGTGTGCTGCGGCGACTCGACCGCCCCGAGGCAGCTCTCGCTTGGCTCACTAGCGCGTGGCCCAAGGTCGTGGGAAAAATTCTTGCGGCACACACCAAGCCGATTCGCTGCGAAGCCGGGCGCCTCGAAATCGTGGCCGATGGCAAAGCCTGGCAGAAGCAACTTGAATCCATGAAAAAAGAATTTTGCGAGCGAGTCAATCAGGCTTGGGGCGGAAATCTCGTCCGCGAGGTAAAATTCATCGCCAAGCCCGGCCCCAAGCGCGTCTCCCGCGAAATGGACAACGAGCACATCCCATTTATCCGCAGCCGCAAAGGCAGTTAATCTTTTTTAGCATCTAATCCGAGAGGTCACCAATTAGATGACCATTAGCCGCGATGATGTTTTGCGCGTCGCCGAACTTGCTTACCTCGAGCTAACGCCCGATGAAGCTGAGATGTATCGAGGCCAGCTGGACGAAATCCTAAACTATGTCGGAAAGCTCCAACAGCTCGACCTAACGAATGTTGAGCCGATGACCCAAATGTCTTTCGCGACTGGGGGTACAGACTCCCCTCTATCCGGGTCGAACCAAGAAGCCGGAACACCGCTACGAGATGACATCGTCCACCCCTGCACCGTCGCTGACGCAGTCCTAAGCCAAGCTCCCGACGCCATAAAGCCCTTTTTTCGCGTTCCCAAGGTAATTGAAAGATGAGCGCCGCGCCTTGGACCATCGCCGGCATACACGCCGCCCTTCAAGCGAAGAAGATTTCGGCCCGGGAAATCGCGAGCGGGTTTTATGCTGAAATTGATCGGCGAAACCCCGAGCTGAATGCCTACCTGACGCTCTCGCCCGAGCGCGCGTATGCCCAGGCCGATCACGTGGACGCAGCCATAGCTCGCGGCGATCAATTGCCTCCACTCGCTGGCGTTCCAACCGCCATCAAGGACGTAATCAGCACCTCCGGTATCCGCACCACCTGCGGCTCGAAAATTTTGGAATCCTACATTCCTCCCTATGACGCCACTGCCGTGACACGCTTGGAGAATGCAGGTGCCGTTATCTTGGGAAAGACCAACTGCGACGAGTTTGCGATGGGCAGCTCCAATGAGAACTCAGCATATGGACCTGTACGGAACCCCGTAGCCCTTGACCGCGTCCCAGGAGGCTCCAGCGGCGGTTCAGCAGCCGCCGTTGCTGCTGGGTTGGCTGTGGTGGCCCTTGGAACCGACACGGGAGGCTCGATTCGCCAGCCGGCAGCCTGTTGCGGCATTCCCGGCCTGATGCCAACATACGGTCGCGTATCTCGCTATGGATTGATTGCCTTTGCCTCTTCTCTTGATCGCATTGGCCCCTTTGCCGGAAATATCGCGGATACCGCAGCCGTTATGGCTGTTATTGCTGGGCATGACGAGAACGACTCCACTTCGGCAGCCGCTTCCGTCCCTCCTTACGATGTGGAAATCGAAAGCCCCATCCGGGGCCTCCGCATTGGCGTCCCCGAGGAGTATTTCGGCGAAGGCATCGACAGCGAAGTGAAAAAGAAGGTCATCGCTGCCATCGCTCTAATGGAGAAACTCGGTTGCCATCGTATTCCGCTCAAGATGCCCCATACCGAGTACGCGATCGCTACCTACTACATTATCGCCACCGCCGAAGCCAGCTCGAATCTGGCACGATACGATGGCGTACGGTACGGTCTTCGTGTCCCGGGTGCCACGCTTCTCGATATGTACCGGAAGACACGCGAACGCGGCTTCGGCCCTGAAGTAAAGCGCCGCATCATGCTGGGCACCTACGTTCTTTCCTCCGGCTACTATGACGCTTATTATCTGCGCGCACAGAAGGTGCGCTCATTGCTCGCGCGGGATTTTTCGGACGCTTTCCAGAAGGTGGACGCCATTCTGACGCCAACTTCGCCGACCCCGGCGTTCAAGTTGGGTGAGAAAACCTCTGACCCGCTCCAGATGTATCTAGCTGATATATATACAGTTACAGGGAGTCTGGCGGGAATTCCCGGAATCTCAGTTCCGTGCGGAAAAACGAAAGCTCAGCTCCCAGTCGGCTTGCAAATTCTGGGCCCGCACTTTAGCGAGTCTAGAATCCTGCAACTTGCCCGAGCTTTCGAAAAGGCCGGTGGCTTTGTCATTTGAAGGCATATCGCGTGAAAAACCTCGCTCCGATTTTCGGCCTTCTGCAAATGTCGCGAAACAGATTCTTTGCAATAGCTACCGATGTCCCGGCAAACCTCTGGCACGAATCACCCAGTGCTGATGCCTGGTCGCCCGCCGAAGTCGCGGCGCACGTGACCATGGCCGAACAATTCATCATCGCCCGCTCGAAGGCGGTTTTGCAGGCGCCGCCAGGAAAATTGCCGGTGCTCTTGAGATTTCACTTGCCTGTGGTTCTCGTCGCTTGGCGGGGCAGAAAACGAAAAACGCCCATTCCACTAGACTCTTCCTTAGTTGCCGACAGACCAGACGCACTCAGTCGCTTGGCTGCAGCGCGGGAAGGAACGCTAGCCTTCATTGAATCCACGCGAGCCCAGGATCTGAGCGCCTACCGCTCCCCGCATCCATTTCTAGGCAGCCTGAATATCTACGATTGGATCCGTACCATCGCTTACCACGAATTACGCCACGCGAAACAAATCCGTGAAGTGGTAGAAACATTTCCTCAGTAGACTTTAGTTTCCATTTTTGGAGAAAGTCACTGCCCACGCAGTCCTTCTCCTGGATTTCGCATAATTTCGGCAAACCATAGAATGCAAGAGAGTTCTTGCTGTATTCATAGACCTCTGGTTTGCCTCGAATAGAACGGAAGGACTATTGCATGCGTAATTAGTGACATTTATTCTGTCCCTGCATCAAAGTGAGAGAGGGAACGCATGGTGCGCATCAAGTCGAGCCAAAAGACCTTCACCGAAACCGAAGTATCTACCCTGACCGGTATATGCTTGGACCATCTTCGCGGGGTCGCGCGAAATAAGCACTTGGGCACGATCGCCCGCGCTGCGGAAGCCGCCGGCGCCGAAGCTGAAAAGTGGCTGTTCACCAATTCCGACCTCATGATTCTCGCGGTTCTTCAGCCGCGCTGCGACCACTAGCTTTCTGTATCAGCCCCCCTCCTGGAGTCTTCGGAATCCCATCTTATCGGCCCCTCCCACACTGGCGTTTGCCCCTCTGCCTCATTTTTTGATTCCCTTTGCCTTCGTAAATCATGCGCACGGTTGTAGTCGCCCGCGTGCCGGATTATCCTGAGTGCAACCAAACTCCCGCGCTGGAAAACGCATCGTAGTAGGAGCGCAGAGAGCGAGTTGGGGGACGCAATCACGATGGCACCGCGGTGGCAAAGTAGAGATCAACGGCTTGGGCCACGGGGACGACTCCTAATCCTCGCCTTTGCTATAGCTTTATTTGCGCCCGGTGTTTCCGGCCCTGCGTGGGCGATCCAATCTTCTGCCCCCGATCAATCGCCATCTACCTCCTCCACAACGTCACTGCCCCGCGGTAAGAAGTTGATCTTGCGCGACGGCAGCTTTCAACTCGTTCGCGAATATAACGTCGAAGGCGACAGAGTCCGTTACTACAGCATCGAGCAATCGCAGTGGGAAGAAATGCCGGAATCACTTATCGACTGGGACGCGACGCACAAAGTAGAAGCCGACGAGGCCAAGCGCGATGCGGACGTGATTGCCAAGGTGCACGCTCGCGAAGCGGGACGCACAGCCCAAGCGCTCGATATTGACGCCAGCCTGGAAGTCGCCCCCGGAGTTTTTCTGCCGCCCGGCGAGGGTATTTTCGAATTTGACGGCAAGGCAGTCTTTCCAATTCCGCAGGCACCCGCGGATATCAAGTTCAGCAAAAAACAAATGTTAAAGCAGGTGCTGGTCCCGATTCCCATCATTCCAACCAGGCATACAGTTTCACTAATCGGCCCGCGCGCGAAACTGCGCATCAAAGCCGGCCAGACGGAGTTTTATATGCGTACCGCCGACGGCCGTGAACCGGAGTTGGAATTGCTTCGCGCGAAAGTGAAAGGAGACAGCCGGTACCTTGAAAATCTCGATCAGCTATTCAAGGAGCAAGGAACCACGGGACAGACGACCCTGCTCATACAGCGCTGGCTGATCGCGCCGGGCGTTTATAGATTTACGTTGGAACAGCACATCGACCCAGGCGAATACGCTCTCGCGGAAATTGTCCAAGGTGGCGGAACGAATCTTTACTTTTGGGATTTTGGACTGGATGCTATGCCGGTGCAGCCCGCCTCAAAGTCGAATAAATGACTCGGCCCTATTCTATTTCGCAATAACCGCCTGCGATTGCAGAATTTGCGTCAGCAATTTGGCCAACGCTGCCACGTGGAACGGTTTCTGCAGCACGGATGCACCTTTTTCTTGGAACTGCGTCACCTGCGAGTGGTCTAGCAATGCCCCGGTCATAAAAACGAATCGCGGAGTTGCAGACTGTAGCTGCGACCGTACTCTCTCGAAAAGCCGTTCCCCGTTCAATCCCGGCAAATTGAAATCGCAAAGCACGAATTCGTAATGGCCGGCGATCAGGTGGGACAGCGCTTCCTCCGAGCTCGCCGCGCCTTCGACGATCATTCCGCGAGCCGCCAGCCCTTCCTGCACGATCTCGCGTATGCTCTCTTCGTCGTCCACCACAAAAACGGAGTGTCCCCGTAATTCGGCTGAGCCGGAGAGCGGGGGTGCGGCAGCCCGCGGGATAGCTGCTTCGGGCGAAACTTCTTCGACCGCCGCCGGAAGCAGCACTCGGAAAGTGGCGCCTGCGCCTAGCGACGACTCGACCTCGATCTTTCCTCCGTGCTCCTTCACGATTGCTTGGGAGATCGTGAGCCCGAGTCCCGTCCCGCCCGTTGGGCGCCTAGTGGTAAAAAAAGGATCGAATACCTTTCCCAGGGTTTCCGGCGAGATGCCTGGGCCGTCGTCGGAAAACGCCAGAGTGATTTTCCCGTCAGCGAACCCTGTGGTAATTCGAAGCGTTCCGCTTTCGCGGACGGATCCGATTGCCTGCTCCGCGTTTGAGATCAGATTCGAGAATCCCTGCACCAGAAGTTTCGGGTCTCCTTCGATAGGCGGCAGATCGCGCGCTCCCTGAAACTGTACCGTAATTTTCTTCTGCTGCAGCGACGTGTGCTGAGCATCCAGCGCCTGTTTGACGATTTGATCGAGTTGTACCCTCGATTTGCGCAGGGAAGACGGGCGGGAAAAGACCAGAAGGTTCTGTACGATGGTCGCAGCGCGCCGCGCTTGTTTCAGGACCGTCTCAATCTGGTGGCGCATAGCGTCATCCAACGCGCGTTCGCGAATAAGGTCGGTTATGCCCAGGATCGCCGTAAGAGGATTATTCAATTCGTGGGCCACTCCTGTCATCATTTCGCCCATCGCCGCGAGTTTCTCTTTTTGCACCAGTTGTTGTTCGATAGTCTTGGATTCCGTGACGTCCCGTGCCGAGGCCACCACGCCATTGATCTTTCCCTGCGTATCGTAAAGCGGGCTTGCGCTGGCGCGAAGCATCCGCCAACTCCCATCCGCATGATGCGCGCGGTACTCGAACTGGCTGCTGGTGCCGCGCCCGGTCGCCACTTTCTGAAAAATCGCTTGGAGCTTCGTAAGATCGTCCGCGTGAACTTCCCCGCCCAGCGGCTTTCCGATGAATTCCTCCGCAGGCCGGCCGAGCACATCTCGCACTCGTGGACTTATGAAGGTATAGGTGCCCTCGAGACTCAGCACCGCAATAACGTCGGGGAAGCTGGCAACCAGACTCCGAACAAACTCCTGCTCTTTATGCAGATGCTCTTCCATTTCGAGCCGCTCGCTCACGTCCACCAGCGTCCCTTGAATGCGCAAGACGCGGCCCGCAGCATCGCGAATCACGGCGCAGGAGTTGAGGCAGTCGATCGTCTTGCCGTCCTTGCGTCGCAGGATAATCTTGCGGTCTTGTACCGATCCGTTTGCGAAAACGTCGCGAATCAGTGAATCCCGCTCGGATGGATTTACGTAAATATCTCGAACGTTACGAGCCTGCAGCTCCTTTTTGCTTTCGAAACCCAGCATCCGAACGAGTGCGGGATTCGCATCCAGCAGTTTTCCCTCGGGCGTGCTTAAAAAGATTCCCTCCCGAAGGGTTTCGAAAAGTTCAGCAAAACGGACCTCGGATTGGCGCTCCGAAGTGACGTCCCGCGCCCAGCCGGTCACCGACGTGAATTGGCCATCCTCACTGAGCGCTTGTACCCAGCAATGAAATTGTCTCGCCTCGCGGTCCTTTCTTAAATGCACAGTTACGGTTCCGGTCCATGACCCGGCCTCGAGAAGCAGAGGAAGCCACTGCTGAAATTGGGCGTAGGTGGGCAGCTCGATGAAGTCCGTTAGCCGCCTGCCGATCAGGTGCTGAAAAGAAACATCCAGAAGCTCCGACAAGCAGCGGTTTGCAACCCGTATCTCGCCGTCAAGAGCCAGAGTGAAGACAGCGTGATCCAGATTATCGATGAGGTCGCGGTAATTGCGCTGCGAACCTGAAATCACTGCGACGAGTTCGTTGTACTCCGCTTCGCTGGGAGAAGCGAACGCGGGTCTCTTAGACTGCTTGTCGGTCGACTTTGCAGGCATAACGACGCTCTCGCCGTGGTTAGCGGCAGCCCTGCTACCAAGGCTGTGACCAGGGCTCTCTAAAGTTTACGGGCGGGAAGCGTTGCGCGGCGAAACAAAACAACGGCCTATGCCAAGTTACTTAACAGGTAAAACCTGCCCAATCGAGCACAAATGAAAAAGGCGTCCCGGTTTGCACCGGGACGCCCTGACTAAAAACCGCGGAGGACTAGCTCTCTGCGACGGCGTCGGTATCCTTGCGCAGGAAATCGAGCGCCGCAGCTTCTTCCGGTGTGAGCTCAGGCTCCATCTGCTGAATCTCTTCCTTCGGAATCTCCGTGAGCAGCTGGATATTCCGATAGCGATCGAGACCCGTGCCGGCGGGAATTAACCGGCCCATGATGACGTTTTCCTTCAAGCCGCGCAGGTAATCGACCTTTCCGGAAATCGCCGCTTCGGTAAGGACGCGGGTGGTTTCCTGGAAGCTCGCCGCGGAGATAAAGGAATCGGTCGAGAGAGACGCCTTGGTGATTCCAAGGAGCAACGGTCGGCCTGTTGCCGGGCGCCCGCCATCGTGAATGATCCGGTCGTTTTCTTCGCGGAAGCGGAACTTGTCCACCTGCTCTTCCAGAAGGAACGTCGTATCGCCCACGTCCTCGACTTTCACCCAACGCATCATCTGACGAACGATCGTCTCGATGTGCTTGTCGTTAATGTTGACTCCCTGCAGACGGTAGACTTCCTGGATCGAATTCACCAGGTAAGCCTGCGTATACTTTTCACCGAGGACGGCGAGAATATCGTGCGGGTTCAGCGGTCCGTCAATCAATGGCTCGCCGGCCCGAACGTGTTCGCCTTCCTGTACGTTAATGTGCACGCCGCGCGAGACGGAATATTCTTTCAACGTTCTTCCGTCTTCGCTTTCTACGAAGATCTTGCGCTGGCCCTTAACGATGTCGCCGTACTTCACGATGCCGTCGATTTCGCTAATGACCGCGGGATCCTTCGGCTTGCGCGTTTCGAAAAGTTCCACAACGCGCGGGAGACCGCCGGTGATGTCTTTCGTCTTGGTCGTTTCTCGCGGGATCTTCGCCAGAACGTCGCCCGGCTGCACCTCATCTCCATCCGCGACCATCAAGTGCGCGCGGGATGGCATCAGATACTTCTTGCGGACGCGTCCCTGCGGATCGCGAACGAGAATCGTGGGCTGGTGCTTTTCGTCACCTGGAGGAAGCGTGACCACCAGCTGCGACAACCCGGTGACTTCGTCCACCTGCTCTTCGATCGTGATTCCGGGCTGCAAATCCTTGAACTGGATTGACCCGCCCGTTTCCGTAAGGATCGAGAAGGTGTATGGATCCCACTCGACCATGGTCTGGCCGAGCGTGACCGGTTGGCCGTCTTCGACCTTAAAGCGCGCACCGTACACCACGTGGTGCCGTTCCTTTTCGCGGTTCTTTTCGTCCACCACCGCGATCAAGCCGGAGCGGTTCATGGCCACCATCGTCTTGTTGCGGCCCTCGACCACATTCAAGTCGATGAATTTCACGAAGCCGTTGTTGCGCGCTTCGACCTTCGACTGTTCGGTGACGCGGGTTGCCGTGCCGCCGATGTGGAACGTGCGCATCGTCAACTGCGTGCCAGGCTCGCCGATGGACTGCGCCGCGATCACTCCGACAGCCTCGCCCATCTCGACGAAACGTCCGGTTGCCAGGTTTCTGCCGTAACACCGAGCGCAAACACCGCGGCGGGATTCGCATGTCAACACCGAGCGAATCTTCACACGCTCGATGCCTGCCGCTTGAATCGCGTTGGCCAGTTCCTCGGTGATTTCCTGGTTGATCTCGACGATCACGCTGCCTTCGTAGTCTTTGATCTTTTCCAGAGACACGCGGCCTATTACGCGGTCACGCAACGATTCCACCTCGACGCCGGCTTCGAGAATCGGTTCGACGTAAATTCCGTCTGCCGTGCCGCAATCGAATTCGTTGATGATCACGTCCTGCGCCACGTCCACCAGACGCCGCGTCAGGTAGCCGGAATCGGCGGTCTTAAGCGCCGTATCGGCCAAGCCCTTGCGAGCTCCGTGCGTGGAAATGAAGTACTGCAGCACGGTGAGGCCTTCGCGGAAATTTGAAGTGATCGGAGTCTCGATGACTTCGCCCGAAGGCTTGGCCATCAAGCCGCGCATTCCGGAAAGCTGGCGGATCTGCTGCTTCGAACCGCGCGCTCCGGAATCGGCCATCACGTAAACTGGGTTGATAATGCCCTGCTTGTCTTGCTCTTCCAAAGCCTTGAACATTTCGTCCGCGACTTTTTCAGTCACGTCCGACCAGATGGCGATCACTTTGTTGTAACGCTCGCCGTTGGTAATGGCTCCGTCAAGATATTGCTGTTGCACCTTGACCACTTCGTGTTCGGCCGCGTCCACCAGCTTGAACTTCACGCTGGGGATAACCATGTCGCTGATGCCGATGGAGACGCCGGACTTCGTTGCGTACAGGAAGCCGAGTTCCTTCAGCTTATCGAGCGCCACCACAGTTTTTTCCAGACCAAAGCGCAGGTAGCAATACTGCACCAGCGCCTGGACACCCTTTTTCTTGAGTAGGCCGTTGACGAAAGGCATCTCGGTGGGCAAGTGATCGTTGAAGATCACGCGTCCCACGGTGGTGTGCAGGAACTGGCGATTTAGATTTACAGGTTCTGTGTGTGAGACGTCCTGATCGTCATACGCATTGGTAAGGTCGATTACCTCACCGGTGTAACGCATGCGAATAGGCGTCAACAACTCTACTTCGCCTGCTTCGAGAGCCATTACGCACTCATCGCTCGAACCAAACGCGCGCCCTTCGCCCTTCGCCTTC
>JBEKSN010000085.1:0-14312 GCA_049517055.1 Candidatus Acidiferrales bacterium
GCCTTGGTATCCGCCGCGGTAAGGGGCGGCATGTCGAGAGGGCGCAGCTTGCCGTGTACGCGTACCCGTGGTGCGCTATTGGTCGACAAGTGAAGGTCGCTGCCGCCCAACTCGATCATTTTTTTCAAGAGTTCGCTTAAGGTGATGCCAGCCATTTTCTCTCCCCTTACAAAACGGTTTCGCGCAGAACTTCTTCCATCGTCGTCTGCCCGGCCGCGACCTTTGTGAGACCGCTCCGGCGCAGTGTGATCATTCCCATCTCGAGGGCTTTCTTCTTCAACTCCAGGGCGGACGCGCCGACGAGAATGAGCTCTCGCAATTCATCGTTGATTTCCATCACTTCATAGAGACCGACCCGGCCCTTGTAACCGGTGTTGTTGCAGGTGCCGCAGCCGTGACCGTGCTGAATGGTCACCTTCGAGGCCTCTTCAGGCGTATAGCCGGCATCGATCAGCGCCTCAGGCTGAACCTGCAATGCTTCCTTGCACTGGACGCAGATACGGCGAACGAGCCGCTGCGCGCAGATCAAGTTCACGGAAGTGGCCACCAGGAAAGGCTCGATGCCCATGTTCATCAAGCGGCTGATGGTGGAAGGCGCGTCGTTCGTGTGAAGCGTGGAAAGCACCAAGTGGCCGGTGAGTGCGGCCTTTACTGCGATTTCCGCGGTTTCAAAGTCTCGAATTTCGCCGACCAGAATGATGTTGGGATCTTGCCGCAGGAAAGCGCGCAATGCGGAAGCGAAGTTCAGCCCGATCTGCTCCTTCATCTGCACCTGGTTGATTCCGGCAAGCTGGAATTCGACGGGATCTTCGGCCGTCATAATGTTGGTCTCTACCGTATTCAGCCGCGCGACGGAGGAATACAGCGTATTCGTTTTGCCCGACCCGGTAGGCCCAGTGACGAGCACCATGCCGTAAGGCTTCAGAATCTGCCGTTCGAACTTGGTCAGCGACTCCTGTTCGAAGCCCAGCTTGGTCATATCCAGCCGGAGATTTTCTTTGTCCAACAACCGCAAAACGATTTTTTCGCCGAAGAGCGTCGGGACGGTGGAAACACGAAAGTCGAGTTCCTTTTTCTTTCCGTCTTTCAAATACTTGATCATGATGCGGCCGTCTTGCGGCAGCCGCTTTTCGCTGATGTCCAGCTTCGACATGATCTTGATGCGGCTGGTAATGGCGTCTTTCAGTTTCATCGGCGGCGCCATCACGTTCTGCAAAATGCCGTCCACGCGGAAGCGCACGCGCAGTTCTTTTTCGTACGGCTCCACGTGAATGTCGCTGGCCCCGCGCTTCACCGCGTCGGTGAGAATCAGGTTCACCAGCTTGATAATCGGAGCCTCTTCGGCTGCCTTCTCAAGCGTGGCCAAATCCATTTCTTGCTCTTCGGCCGAAAGCTCCAGCGAAGCATCGTCGCCGGCGAGGTCCTTCATCACCTTGTCGAGTTCTTCCACGCTCTCGACGTCGCCGTAAAACTTGTGAATCGCTTCGCTGATCGCCGACTCTGAAGCCACCACCGGTTCCACGTTGAAACCGGTCATGAACTTAATGTCGTCCATCGCGAAGACGTTGGTTGGATCCGTCATCGCGATCGTCAGCGTCGACCCCACGCGCGAAAGCGGGACAATCTGATATCGAATGGCGGTTTCTTGCGGAACCAGTTTGATTACCAGAGGATCCACTTCGTAAAACTTCAGGTTTATCGAGGGCACACCGTACTGGCGGGAAAGCACCGCGGTAATGTCATCATCGCTTACAAGTCCCATCTTTACCAAGCAGGTGCCCAGCCTTCCGCCATTCTTTTTCTGATAGTCGAGCGCCTGCTTCAACTGATCCGCTGAGATCAGGCTGTCTTTGACCAGTATTTCGCCGAGTCGTGAAGACATGATTGTGCGCCCGCGGCACTCTCACCGCTGGAAGATTCAGCGTAGCACGCTCGTGCGCGCAGCTTCGGAGCGTGTGCGGCGTTCGTGGTGAATCTGCTAACATCCGTTACGCTGCGTGAAAAACTGGCCATTGGTACAGGCTTTTTTTTGCTCCTGTACTAACGTACAGGTAGGCGCTAGTGGAGGTTTGAGCGGGCAAAAAATGGCGTAGTAATTTTGGATCGAGGTCATTCAAGTGGCGTTATAGGCTCCCGGCCTTCGCCGGCTCCGAATTTTTGGCGCGAAGTCTAGCTTGGACCGCGTGCCTTCTGCTACGATGGATGGGTTCGATGGGCGGTTAGCTCAGCGGTTAGAGCGTCCCGCTTACACCGGGAAGGTCCGCGGTTCAAATCCGTGACCGCCCACCAGCAGATGCACATTCGCGGGGACGTAGTTCAGTTGGTTAGAACGCTGCCCTGTCACGGCAGAGGTCGCGAGTTCGAGTCTCGTCGTCCCCGCCATTCCCACCGCGACTATTTGCTGCTGCGTCATACGCCGTCATCAGTGGCGGCTCGCACACTCCAAATCGGAAAGTGGTCCAGCGGAGATTCGTCAGTCTTCGTTCGGACGGAGGAAAATCGTGTTCATCAATGCACCCCTCAGATGTTTTCTTTTCGTGACTTTGTTATGCACGCCGGCGGCTTCAGGGCAGCAGAACAGCCCGCCAACTCATCCTGCCAACGCTAAGATCCAGCTCGACGTCGTGGTTGCCGCGAAGTCTGGGCCGCCTGTTGCCGATCTTCAGCAGCAAGATTTCACCGTCCTGGATAACAACGCGCCGCAAGCCATCACCGCTTTCAAGGCCGTAACCGGACGCGAGGCTCCCATTGAAGTCATCCTCGTGATCGATGCGGTGAATACCAGTTACCAGACCGTGAGCGTGGCGCGCCCAGAGATCGACAAATTCCTACGTGCTGAGGGCGGTCACCTCGCCTACCCGGTCGCCCTGGTGCTCTTTACAGATAAGGGTACTCAGAGCTTGGGGGAGTTCTCGAGCGACGGCAATGCGCTTAGTACCGCGCTGGATAAGGCCGACGTCGGCCTGCGTTCCATCTCCCGCTCCGCCGGCTTCTATGGCGCAACCGAGCGCTTTCAGTTTTCCATTCAGACGCTAGGGCAGCTTGTTGCGAAGATGGCTCCGCGCCCGGGTCGTAAGATCATGGTGTGGGTTTCTCCGGGTTGGCCTCTGCTCACTGGTCCGCGCGTCGATCTCGACTCGAAGCAGGAGCAACAGATCTTCGCAAATATTGTGAGCCTATCAACTCAGCTTCTTCAGGCTCGTGTCACGCTCTACAGCGTCGATCCCCTGGGCAACAGCGAGTCTCTCTCCCGCGCTTCCTACTATAAGGACTTCGTGAAAGGGATCAGCAAACCTAGCCAGGTGCAGTTGGCGGATCTGGGGCTCCCGGTACTTGCCGTCCAAAGCGGTGGCCTAGCTCTCGACTTCAACAACGATATCGCCAGCCTACTGCAAGAATGTCTTTCCGATTCGGCGCCTTACTACGAGATTTCCTTTGATTCTCCCGCGGTCGATCGTCGAGACGAATACCACCACCTGGAGATCAAACTCGCAAAGCCTGGACTAACCGCGCGCACTCGGCAGGGCTATTACGCGCAACCTTAGCCACACTACTTAATCGCGCCGACCGTGAACCCAGCTATGAAGCGGTCGAGGAACAGATTGTACAGCAGCGCGATTGGGAGACTAGTGATCAGACAGGCGGCCATAAGCTCACCCCAGAAATAGACGTCGCCGCGAATCAGGAACGTCGGCACGCCTACACCTACCATCTGGTTTCTCTCCGGCGCGATGAAGGTCAGAGCGTAAACAAACTCCTGCGTTACGAGTGTGAAGGTAAAGATTACAACCGTCAGGATGCCCGAAATCGAAATCGGCACGACGAGCCGCACGAATGCGCCAAAGCGCGTAAGACCATCGACCATCGCGGCGTCTTCTAGTTCGCGCGGGATCGATTTGAAGAAACCCATCAGCAACCAGGTGGAGAATGGAATCGTGAAGCTCGGATAGACGAACACGAGCGACCAAATGGTGTCCTGCAAGCCGAGCAATGCTACGACGCGGGATAGCGGAATAAAAAGCAAAGTGGGCGGCACGAGATACGTGAGAAACATCGCGATGCCCATACGCTCGCCCCATTTTCCGGTTAGCCGCGCGAGCGCATAGGCCGCCGGCAAGGAGAGCACCAGCGTGATCAGAACCACCAGCGCGCCGACAAGCGCTGTGTTGCCGGCCCAACGCACGTACATCGTGTCGCGAAAGAGCACCTGCAGGTGCACCAAAGTAGGTTTCAAGTTGAATATGAAAGGATTGTTCGCAGTGTTGTACAGATCGGCGTCCTGCTTGAAGGTGGTGATCAACATCCAGTAGAACGGAAATGCCAGCGCGACGGAAAAGGACACCACAACGGCCCAGCGGCCGCCCTCTACCACCAATTCGCGAACGCGCCCTCGGGCCATCAGGTTACCTCCGAGCGGTTCGCTGCGCGCAGCATCATGTAGGCGACGACCACAAGGATGGGCACCATGAACAGCGAAATTGCAGCGCCTTCCGACAAGTCTCCGCCCAGGACGCCGGTAAAGAATGCCAGCGACGGCACGACCTGCGTGGAGTCATAGGGTCCGCCGCGAGTGAGAATGTAAACGACGGTCATATCGGTAAATGTGAATACGATGCCGAAGAGCAGCGCCACATTCAGAATTGGCAGCAGCATGGGAATGTTGATCTGGAACATTTTTCGCCAGAATCCTGCACCGTCAATTTCTGCCGCTTCCGGGATCTCTTTCGGGATCGCGCTAAGCCCTGCGAGCAAAATGACCGTCGAGAAGGGCAGCAGGCGCCAGGTGTGCACCACGATTACGGACGCCATGGCCAGCGCGGGTTCGCCCAGCCACTGTGGAGGATTCAACTTGTCCAGATGAAAAATCGGGACACGAACCAGGACCCAGTTGATCACGCTGTAAAGCGAATCGAGAATCCATTTCCAGCCGATCGCGCCGATGGAAACCGGCGCAACCCAGGGCAGCAGCATTAGAAAACGCACCAGTCCGCGGCCCCGGAACTTCTTCTCCAGCGCCAGCGCCAGTAAAGTGGATCCCACCAGCACCAGAATCTGCGAGCCCACGGTGAAAATAAAGGAATCGTAGAGTGCGCGAAGAAATGTGGCGCTGTGCAGAATACTCTTGAAATTCTGCAAGCCGACAAAATGATAGCCGACGCTCCCCACTTTGATATCGCTGAAGGCGTACACCACCGCAAGCGCAAACGGGAGGCCGATGACCGCGAGCACGTAGATCATCGCGGGATAAAACATTCCCTGACCGAGCCACCAGGCGCGCGATTCCGGAGTTGAGCGCGAGCCCGGCGCTATTGCCACGAGATGACCCGCGGCGCGGAGCGCTTCTCCGTCGCACGATCGAAAAATTTCAGCTCATTTCGCGGAACGGCGAATTCCACGATCGAACCAGGTTCGAAAGAAGCCTCCACGCGAGAAGGCAATCGCGAAATCACATCTTTGGCTTCGAAGCGTTTGTCGGCAAGTGACCCGTAGAGGATGCGCTCGGCTCCCAGGTATTCCTCGTGAGAAAAATGGAAATGCATCGACACGCGCTGGTCGGGAGAAATCAGGGCGGCCGGAAGCAAGTGCTCCGGCCGGAAGCCAACGATGTCGTTCTCCTGAGGGATCAGATTCATGGCCGGCGAGCCAAGAAACGTGGCCACAAACGTATCGGCCGGGTCGTCGTAAACTTCCTTCGGAGTTCCGATTTGCCGTACCACGCCCTGATGCAAAACGACGACGCGATCTCCCAAGGCCATAGCTTCTACTTGGTCGTGAGTCACGTAGATCGTAGTGGTCTTGATACGAGAATGAAACTGTTCCAGCTCTTCGCGGGCCGACGTTCGCAGCTTGGCATCGAGATTCGAGAGCGGCTCGTCGAGAAGAAAAACGGTGGGCTCGCGAACGATTGCCCGCGCCAGCGCCACGCGCTGTCGCTCACCGCCGGAAAGCTCGCGCGGCTTGCGATGAAGCAACTTCTCAATGCCCAGCAGGCCCGCCGCCCACTCCACCTTTGGCTTGTGCTGTTCCTTCGGAACTTTCTGCGCCTTAAGCGGGAACGCAATGTTTTTGTAAACGGTGAGATGCGGATAGAGCGCGTAGCTTTGAAATACCATGGCGATGCGGCGCTCGCGGGGCGACAGATGAGTGACGTCCTGCCCGCCGATTAGGATTTGGCCCGAGGTGGGCGTCTCCAGGCCCGCTATCATTCGAAGAAGAGTTGTCTTCCCGGAACCTGAAGGCCCCAGAAAGACGAGGAATTCTCCTTCTTGGGTCGTCAGATTGACGTCATTGACCGCGCCCAGTTCGCCTTTTTTGAAGACTTTGGTCAGTCCCTTGGTTTCGACAACGGCCATTTTATCCCGGCCCGCCCTTAGCCCGCTTTGCGCCGCTCGAAGATTCGCTTGATCTCGGCTTCCGCCGCTTTCGCGGAATCTTCGGGGCTCATGTCACCCTTGGCCACTTTCGCGAACATCGTCGGGATCACCCAGGTATTGAATACTTCGTCCACTCCCGCTGAACAATACCCGGGATAGCCGATGTTGGTGGCCCAATCGAGAACGTCGGTGAGTACTTTGTACTTGTCGGGCGGGTCCGCGGTCGGATCATTCGAGATTTGCTGCGAGAGGTCCGGCACTGTCTTCGGGAAGCAGGGGAAGTTGTAATACTTGCTGGCCTTGAAGCCCTCGCCGAAGTTGTCAATGTAATCTACCAGGAATTGTTTGGCCCCTTCTTTGTTTTCCGCAAAGTTCCAGACCACATAGCAATCCATCACGTGCTCGGATGCGATGCGGCGGACCGGCCCCTTCAGCGCTTTGTTGATCATGATCTTCTTGGACATCTCCGCCATCATCGGGTTCGTGGCTTTTTCGCGTTCCGCCTGGCGCGTGATGGAAATCGCGTTCGCGACGTACGACACTTTTCCCGCCAGCATCGCCCGGTTATTCGACGATGGATCCCAGGTAAAGACCTCTGGCGTCTCCGAATCCTGATAGATCGCGCGCATGTGCTTTAGAGCTTCGATTGTGGCTTTGGAATTGATGGTGACGTTTCCCTCTTCATCCTGCTCCGCGCCTCCATACGACCACAGCAGCGCACGGGTAGCCATGCTGGTGTCGAGTTCCTGCGCCAGGCCTAGTCCGCAGGGGTTGCCAAGCTTTGGATCCTTGCGAATTTTCCGCGCGCCATCCAGCAAGTCGTCCCATGAGTCCGGGCCATTCGGATATCCGACGGCCTCCCAGAGATCCTTTCTCCAGTTCCCAGGGTCCGGCACGTAGGAATCGCTGAACGCGTAGTATCGTTTCGTTACGGGGTTATACGTCGAGCGGTGCGCCAAAGTGATCTTTTTGCCGTGCTTGCGCTCGACTTCCTGGTAGATTTCGCTGTGGTCAATGGCTTGCTTCTCGTAAGCCGCGGGCGGCGAGAGGAACATTACGAGATCGTGGCCTTTTTGAGCGGCCACCTCCGCAGCTGCCCGCGCGGGAATTTCATTCAGCGAGATGTGGTCCACCATTACGTTGGTATCGTGCTTCTGCCCCCATGCTTTGGTGTAAATACCATCGAACCACTTGTCGTAATCAGGTACGAAGTGGCTCCACTGCAGAATTTTCAGCGTCTTCTGTTGCGCCTGAGCGCGCCCGGGGAAAATAAATGCCGGCCCGATCCCCGCAGCGAGTGCGCTCGTACCCGTCAATCTGACGAATTCCCGCCGAGAAATCCCACCCGCCCGTTTTTTCGCCATCCCAGTCCGCCTCCTTAAGTGTGGGGTTCGACTGCACCGTGGACGACTTGCCGGGTCAATGCACCGCGACCTATCGCAGCGCCATGCCTTTTTCCACTGGAAATTGATCGCCGTCGGCTGACTCCCGCCACTCAGCGTTATATGCGGCGCCCAGCAGCACGACGATCGCGGTCAAGTATAGCCACAATAGCAAACCAATCGCAGCCGCGAGCCCGCCGTACACTACGTCGTACGGCATCGTCCGAACGTACACGCCGAAAAAAATATCAACCACCCACCATAGCACCGTAGCCACCGCCGCGCCCGGCAGCAGATCCAGATAACCTTTGTGCTCCGGCCGCCCGATTCGGTACAACAGCATTAGCACAAACATCGAGAGCGCAAACACCACGCTGACTTGGAAAATAAATGCCAGCGCCGTGATTAGCAATCGCAATCCAAATTGGAGGATTAGCCATCTCCTCGCTTGCTTGCCGAAAACCGTGAGGATGATAACCGTAAGCGAAGGCACGATG
The DNA here is from genome assembly GCA_049517055.1 of Candidatus Acidiferrales bacterium. Classification (GTDB taxonomy): domain Bacteria; phylum Acidobacteriota; class Terriglobia; order Acidiferrales; family UBA7541; genus Palsa-295. Next base: position 8,254 of record JBEKSN010000085.1, read on the forward strand.
GTCAGAACCAGCAGAAGCAATGCGCGCCCGTGGGTCCGCAAGTAGCCGGGCTGAATTACATCGCCCTCAATAATCCGGAATCCTTCGATGAAGCCCACCATCACCTGCGATCCCGCCAGCAGCGTTCCTCCCAACCCAAGTAAAAACCATTTCCAGGGATGCACGCCTTTGCGCATGAAATATTGCACCACTACGTCTTCGCTTCCCGGAGGAAGTATTACGCGCAGATGCTCCGGCAAATCCCTCAATGCGCTGTGAAAGGATTCGTTGCTGCTCAGCACTCCCAGCACTAGAAGCAGCATGGGGAAAAATGCGAGGAACATATTGAACGCGATCGCTTGGCTCAGCGTGATGCAGCCGGGAAAGACGCGTCCGAGCCCGCGAAACAGGTTGTTTAATATGCGGTCCATCGCTTCGCCGGGGATTATACGAGCACTAACCCCAAACTGCGCCTATATTTCTGGGGGCTTGCAAGTCGCGGCTGTTGCCCGGCTTGCTGCGCTGCGCGTCGGGGAGTAAACTTCTGGCGAACGTTTGCACTGGAACTTTGTAATGTATCGCCGGGTGCAGATTTGATTTCGATCCTGCGGCGAGATTTCGCGCACGCATGCGGTTCCCAAAGCAGTCGGCGCAGCAATAATAAAAGGACCGAGCATGACCACCACGCCGAAAGCAGTTGTTTCCACTCGAAGTGAAGAAGTCGTCCGCAAGCACAAGGAATTTATCTGGCCCTCGGTGGCGAATTATTACGAGCACCCGCTCGTCGCCGACCACGGTTCTATGCAATATCTGTGGGACGTGGAAGGCAACAAGTACCTCGATTTTTTTGGCGGTATCGTCACCATCGGCGTGGGCCACTGCAATCCCAAAGTCACTTCCAAAATCAAAGCGCAGGTGGACAAGCTCCAGCACACCTCCACGCTGTATCCCAACGAGGCTATCGTCGCGCTCGCTGAAAAACTTGCCGAAATCACTCCCGGCAAATTGCAGAAGAGTTTTTTCACCAGTTCCGGCACGGAAGCGAATGAAGCAGCGATTCTTCTAGCGCGCAGCGCCAGCCCGAGCTACGACATTGTCGCTCTCCGCCACGCATATTCCGGCGGCTCCGCGCTTACGAAATCCGTCACCGCGCAATCCGCCTGGCGCAGAGCAGGAGTGATCAGCGTCGGCGTCTCCCACGCCGTGAATCCGTATTGCTACCGCTGCCCGCTGCATTTGAAATATCCCGAATGCGGCGTAGCCTGCGCGAACGACGTGGAAAGCGTAATTCAAACGACCACCAGCGGCTCGATTGCTGCATTCATTGCCGAACCGATTCAAGGTGTCGGCGGATTCATCACTCCTCCGCCCGAATATTTCAAAATCGTGCATCGCATCGTGAAGAATTACGGTGGCCTTTTTATCTCCGACGAAGTGCAGACGGGCTGGGGCCGCACCGGCAAAAAATGGTGGGGCATCGAGCAGTGGGAAGTTACGCCGGACATCATCACCTCCGCAAAAAGCATGGCCAACGGCGTTCCCGCTGGAGTCACGATCACTACCTCTGAACTCGCCGGCAAATTTCAGGGGCTGAATATCGCCACGTTCGGCGGCAACCCGGTCACGTCTGTCGCCGCGCGCGCCGTGATTGAAGTGATCGAGGAAGAAAACCTTCTAGAGAATACGCATGTAGTCGGCGGCTACTTCAGAAAAAAACTCGAAGAGTTGCAGCAAAAATATCCGCTCATCGGCGACGTTCGCGGCATGGGTATGTTGCAGGCGCTCGAACTCGTAAAAGATCGCCAAACCAAAGAGCCCGCCGCGCAGGAAGCAAATCAAATCATGGAACGCACACGCGCCAACGGCCTGCTCGTCGGCAAAGGCGGCCTCTACAGCAACACCATCCGCATGGCCCCGCCCATGAATATTTCAAAAGCCGACGTGGACGAGGGTATCCGTCTCCTCGATAAATCCTTCAGCGAGGTCCGCGCCTAGAAATGCCGGACGCAAATACAATCGCTGCGAAGACCATGAGTTCGCGCTGGCGAGCAGTCAGCCTCCTCATTATCGGCGCCTTACAAGTCTTGTTCGTTTGGATGACCGTACGCTTTATTCCCAGATGGGACTCGTGGCATCAGCTCATGTTCGTGCTCATCACGGCGACATTGGTGGCTAGTGGATATGACATCGCGACGAAAGGGCGGCTAACTCGCCTTGCTTTCTGCTTTTGGCTGCCTCCTTTCGTTTGCGCCTTCGCGCGCGACATCGGTAGGGTCTGGAATCACGATCCCAATGTGGACCCGTTTTTCACGCTTTTGTCTGATGCTTTTTATATTTTTATGGTTATCACTTGGATTCTGACAGACCCGTTCGGACCCAAAAAAACCAGCCCGGTAATAATTAAGAAGGAATTTACATAGGACGAAAATGGCGACGGCAACTAGCGCGGCGACGCTTTGCAGGAATTACATCAACGGCAAGTGGGTGGAATCGCGCTCGACGAAGATCGTCGAGCGGAGAAATCCTGCGAACACCGACGAAGTCGTCGCGCGCATCCCGCTTTCGACGCGCGAGGAAATGAAAGAAGCCATCGCCGCCGCCAAGGGCGCCTTCCCTGCCTGGCGCGAAACTCCCGCCCCAAACCGCGGAAAAATTCTATTCAACGCTACCCGCCTGATGCAGGAACAAAAAGAGAATTTGGCGCGGCTCTTGACCCGCGAAGAAGGCAAATCGCTCAAAGATTCTCTCGGCGAAGTGCAGCGCGCCATCAACATTACGGAATTCATGGCCGGCGAAGCGCGGCGGCTGAACGGCGAAACGCTCACCAGCGAGCTGCCCAAGAATTTTTCTTACACGATTCGCCAGCCTCTCGGCGTCGTCGGTGCAATCACTCCGTGGAATTTTCCCGTGGCGATTCCCGTGTGGAAAATTGCTCCCGCTCTCGTTTGCGGTAACACCGTCGTTTTCAAGCCCGCAACACTCACTCCGCTCTCGGCCATGAAAATTGTCGAAATCTTCGAGCAGGCTGGGCTACCGCCCGGCGTTCTGAATCTGGTGATGGGCTCGGGCCGCGAGACGGGCGATGAACTGGTGCGGAACCCGCTCGTCCACGGCCTTTCCTTCACCGGCTCGAACGAAATCGGCTGTGCGCTTTACGCTTCCGGTGCGCAGCGGCTGAAAAAAATTCAGTGCGAGATGGGCGGCAAGAATCCCGTCGTGGTTCTCGCCGACGCCGATTTACAACTTGCCATGGAATCCACGCTTGCGGGCGCGTTTGCTTCCACCGGCCAGCGCTGCACGGCAACGAGCCGCGTCGTGATCGAAGAAAAAGTCGCGGACGAGTTCGTCTCAACGCTCGTCGAACGCGCCAAGAAATATGTTGTTGGCGATGGACTCGAAGTCGGGGTCGATATGGGGCCGTCGGTGGACGAGAATCAGATGAACAGCGTGCTCAAATACATCGAAATCGGCAAGAAGGAAGGCAAGCTGCTCTGCGGCGGCCAGCGCCTCAACGGCCCGAAATATGACAAGGGCTGGTTCGTTTCGCCCACCGTTTTCGACCACGTCCGCTCAGACAGCTCGATCGCGCAGGAAGAAATCTTCGGCCCGGTGTTGAGCGTGATTCGCGTGAAGAATTTCGACGAAGCCCTGCAAGCCGCAAATTCGGTGCGCTACGGTCTTTCTAGCTCAATCTATTCCACCGACTCGAATAAGATTTTTGAATTTGTGGACAAGATCGAGACCGGCATGACGCACGTGAATTCACCAACGGTTGGCGGCGAAGCGCATGTCCCCTTCGGCGGCGCAAAAGATTCCAGCGTTGGGCCTCGCGAAGTAGGCCACGCCGCAATCGACTTTTACACCGACACCAAAATCGTCTACATCGACTACACTGGCCGCAAACGCGAATCGAGCATCTACTAGCTTCCGCAAAAACACCCATATGACGTCTTCACACTTTTCTTCGCCGCCAAGAACAAATTCCGGCCATTTGCGCGCGGGTGCAGCTGCTCCAGAGAAATTTGCGGGCCGCGATTTCCTACGCCGCAGCGCTTTGCGTGTTGCGGGTCCGGTGTGGTTCTGGATGATGCTCGCCATCCTCGTAATTCCTGCCGCAGGGCACGCCGACAGTGAAAGCGAACGCATCCGCTGGAAGCCTGTCGCCGTCGCGCAGGTCAAACTGGACGACAAAACTCCGCTGGCCTTCAACGTTTACCGGCCGGAGAAAAAGAAAGACTCCCGCTTTGTGCTCGTGCTCCTCGGACGTCGTTACATCGAGCTCGACATCAAAGCCAGAGTTGCCTATACCGTGCCTCTCGCCGATTTGCGTAAAAATGGTAACGATCTGGAGAGCGATAATTTTGCGGTACCCACGCGCTTGCTTGCGTCCTCGGATTGGAGCGTGCGAGATGTCGGCCCGTCCGAGCAAATCAAGCTGACCTTGGGAGACTACGGCCGCCTTCTGCAAGTCGATCTTCCGCATCCGCCTGACATGCGCGCATTTTATTAGCTCCCGAAAGAATCGCCACTCGGCGCTGGCGCCTTCGGAACATCATTCACTCCACGCCACACCAGCCAGACTACAACGCCAATCATTCCGAGCCAGCCCATAGCTCTCACCGCGCTCGCAATTTGCGTATCGTGCTGCAGCAAACCCAGCTTGCCGAAAAGATACGCCCAGTCGTGAATTACGTATTCCGCGTCCCCCACCGTGAGCAACGGCAATTCTTGCGCTCGCGCGTCGGCCATATACGTGGCGACCGGCAGAAATTGCCCGAACATAAAAAATAAACAAAACGCCACGCCTTGCGGCTGCCGGCGAAAGAAGAAATAAAGCCCCAACCAGAATGGAACGAGCAATTGCAGCCCGGTCCCGCCGGCAACCATAAGAAATTCGCCGAAGATCCGGAAGATTAAATGGCCGCCCTCGTGAATCGGGATGAATACACCATCGATCAGCAATAAAATTCCCTGGCCCCGCGCAGCTTGATACAGAAATAACAAATAAAAAATAACCCAGGCAACAAGCGCCGCTCGCGGAATCGGCTCCCAATCCTCTTCGAGGGATTCGAGAAAAGTGAAGCGATCGGTCCAGGTATCCGGCAGGCGCACGTTCTGTTAATTCTCCCAGCGCGATGAACTATTCACTGCAGCGAAACTCCTGCAACCCACGGAATTCCCGCCAATCCTTCCCTCACCTGCACGTCAACCATATCCCCTCGGCTCACCCGGTCGAAATCCCCGCGATCCACGGGAATTCGTTCGAGGCGGCTCCCTTCACGCCAGGAAGTAACGATCAGGCGGCGGTTTGGCACCGGGCCGGACATCGCGAATTTCGAAATCACGCGTGCTGGCTCGATGTGCGGTGCAGAACGATCGAGCGCGCCGTTCCCGAGCAACAAAATCGCGAGAAGCCAGGGAAGCGGAATCAGTCCGTAGTAGATGCGCTTCAGAGCTTCGGCTTCCTGATGCCGCAAGGCGCGGCGTTCAACCAAAATCCCCAAACCGAGAGTGAGAAAAAACAGAACGCCGGTAAAAATCAGAATCCCATCCAGTTCCAGAGCCGGGTAACGTTCGCTTGCCGCCACCAGCGCGAGCCCACCGACCAGAAAGATCGCGGTGCGGTTCAGCAATTTTTGCCGCAGTGACAATTCGGCTGCGGTAGAACTCAAACCGCACGCCTCGCATATGTCCGCGTCCCGCTCCGATCCGCAGTTCAAGCAGTGAGTCATCTGGCAGCCTTTTCCATTTCACCTCGATGCTATGCAGAGGAAAGCCACGTGTCAATTCGGCGTGGAATAGCCTCTTAACCCAATCTACCAAAACGCTGGAGGCTGTCTCGCCGAACCCTTGCCAGAACCTCAAATTGTGTTCTGCTTCTCATCGTGGAATCGCCGCGAGATTATTTGGTTTTCACATTTCTTTGCTGTAACCTGCTCGCGCTTGATTCTTCGAGAGCCACCCGACAAGCAACAAGAAGGAGTCCGCATGCGACACGTTGCCATCCTGACGATTTTGGCCGTCTGCTGTTTCTTAATTCCGGCAGGCGCCGATGAAGAGCCTCTGCAAGGCTTTACTCG
>JBEKSN010000086.1:0-14193 GCA_049517055.1 Candidatus Acidiferrales bacterium
ACGCCAAGGTGGCCAAGTCCACCGACTCCCTGAATGGCAACGGTGTCGCCGGCACGCGCGGCGTTACGGAGCGCGTTGAACGTTGTTATGCCGGCACATACTAAGGGGGCCGCATCTTCTGACTTGAGTGCATCCGGTATCAGGGCGAGCGCGCGTGCCTCCGCAATCATCGTTTCCGCGTAGCCACCGTCAGTTGTGATGCCGGTCATAATTGCATTTTGGCAATAGGCGGTTTCACCACGGCGGCAGGCCTCGCAGGTTCCGTCTTCACCTCCGAAAAATCCAACTCCGACACGCTGGCCGACCTTCCAAGCTGTGACGCCAGGCCCCACTTCTTCTATCCTTCCGATAACCTCGTGGCCAGGCACGCGCGGATAGGAAAGGTTGGGGAATTGTGCTTCCACAGTTGCCGAATCCGAATGGCATACACCGCAAGCCTCGACGCGGATTCGCACCTGTCCGGCGCCGGGGACGGCTATCCTTCTTTCGACCAAGGAGAAAACGCGTGGTGAAGTTATCTCCATCGCGCGATACGTATTTCCCATCCGATGCTCCTTTTTTTGCCCGCGACTGACCTTAGTCGCAACCGGAAGTCAGAGATATCGTTGGACGAGGGCAACACTAATTCCCAAGTGGACTTCAACGCCATGACATAGATGAATCAAAATCGGACACGGGTCTCGCACACGGGTTAATGTATCGAGGGGGTCACAGATGAGGAGAATCGTAATTACTGGTCCGCAACCTGTGGACATGCTGGACCTTGTCGGTCCGCTCGAGGTGTTTAAATTCGCTCCCGAGTACGAAGTGGCGGTGGCCAGCCCGGAAGGCACAACAGAGTTGCAACTGAATCATGGATTCAAAATCTCGGATACCGTTCCCTTCACAAACCTGGCCGCTCAGATCGATACACTGGTGGTCGCGGGCGGTCCAGGGGCGAATGACGAACTGTATGACGACCATTATCTAAAGCGCATCACTGAGTTGGCATCTCGATCTCGTCGGGTGGCGGCTATTTGCACCGGAACGTTCGTGCTCGCAGCCGCTGGGCTGCTTAACGGCAAAAGGGCGGTCACCCATTGGGCCTATTGCGACAAGCTTTCCCGGCAATATCCCTCCGTCGTAGTTGAGCCTGATCGGATTTATTTGCGAGATGGGTCGATTTATACGTCGGCAGGTATTACGGCTGGGATGGACTTGGCGCTGGCACTCGTAGAAGAGGATCACGGTCACCAGGTTGCTCTGGAAATCGCGCGGATATTGGTGATGTTTCTCGTTCGTCCGGGCGGACAGTCCCAATACAGCCACATGCTCTCGCGGCAAGCGGCAACATCGCAGCCGCTCCGCGAACTGCAGGTCTGGATGATCGAGAATCTGCGTGAGAATTTAAGCGTTGAAAGACTTGCTAAACGGATGGGAATGAGCGCACGCAATTTCACCCGTGTTTGTCTCCGCGAAACGCGAATGAATCCAGGGCAGTTCGTCGATCGCATGCGCGTGGAGGCGGCGCAGCAAATGATCGATAGCTCCGCGATGGGCCTAAAGGAGATCGCGGATGCTTGTGGATTTCAGACCCCGCTTGCCATGCGCCGAACGTTTCTACGTGTTCTCGGCATTACTGCCGGCGAATACGCAAGCCGCTTTAAGCGGTCGCAACGCCAGACGGAGACGATGTAGGCGTGTCCCTGCGTCTGTATTGAGGCTTCCAGAATCAGTAAACGCCGCAGAAATCTGGCCGCTAGCTCCTGTGTAGTCACATGGCCGGAGAACTGGTTTTGGCCGGGATTCCATTTGTCCGGTTCGCGCGTTAATCTGGAGTTGAAAGGCGGTTGCGCCTCGTTGACTTGATTTGAGACACCATCTAAGATGTGCGGCCAATGGTGGCTACTGATTCGCTCCTCCGCCAGATCGTGTATCGCTACCGTATCGTCGCAGTCGATTCAGGAAGGTACCAATGAAACTCCCTCCTCATTTCAAGGCGGCTTTCCTGGTTGGAGTCTTTCTCATTTGGTCGGCATTGGTGCTTGTCCCACTGCGTGCGCAAGACACCTATGATGCCGTGATTGCAAACGGGCGAGTGATGGACCCTGAATCAGGCCTTAACGCAATCCGCAATATCGGGATCATTGCAGGGAAGATCCGAGCCATTTCCGCAGCGCCACTCACCGGTAAAACCAACTTCGACGCCACGGGTCTTGTCATCGCACCGGGTTTCATCGATTTGCACGAACATGGGCAGACACCGGAAAAATACAGGTATCAAGCCCGAGACGGTGTCACGACATCGCTCGAGCTTGAAGTCGGCACGGACGATGTTGACCGCTGGTACGCTGAACGGCAGGGGAAAGCGCTGATTAATTTCGGTGTGAGCATTGGCCATATTCCGGTGCGGATGAAAGTAATGCACGATCCCGGAAGCTTTCTGCCTCGTGGCGACGCCGCGCACCGAGAAGCAACCTCCGAAGAACTCCTGGAAATAGAGCGAACAATAGAGGCGGGCTTGCAACGTGGCGCTTTGGCCCTCGGAATGGGAATCGCGTACACACCAGCGGCGACCCGCTGGGAAATCCTAGAGATGTTCCGCCTGGCGGGGAAATACAAGGCGTCCGTTCATGTTCATCTACGTTACTCCGGATTGAAAGAACCGCAGACGGGCCTGGTGGGAATTCAGGAAGTCATTGCGGACGCCGCGGTGACAGGCGCGCCGCTGCATGTCGTGCACATCAGCAGCATGGGCTTAAAGTACACGCCTCAGTTAATTGAGATGGTGGCGGATGCGCAGAAGCGAGGATTGGATGTTACGACCGAATGCTATCCGTACACTGCGGCCAGCACCGCACTGGAGTCTGCCGTTTTCGATGACGGTTGGCAAGAGAGAATGGGAATAACCTATAAGGATCTGGAGTGGAGCGCGACTGGGGAACGATTAACCGCAGATACCTTTGCGCGGTACCGCAAGGAGGGTGGGAGTGTAGTCATTTTTGAGATTCCGGATGACGCAGCGCGAGCGGCCGTGGCCAATCCGATCGTGATGATTGCGAGTGACGGACCAGAAGCTACTGGGCCCAATATTCATCCTCGGGGACAGGGCACGTTTTCCCGTGTGCTGGGCCACTACGTGAGAGAGGAAAAGGCTTTGGATCTAATGACGGCGCTGCGGAAGATGACGCTCATGCCGGCGCTGCGGCTTGAGGAGCATGCACCGATGTTTCGCGACAAGGGCCGCATTCGAATCGGCGCCGATGCGGACCTCACCGTGTTCGATTCCGACAAGGTCATCGACAAGGCGACTTATGAAAAGCCGTTGCAATATTCAGAGGGCATACAATTCGTCTTCGTGAATGGGACGCCGGTCGTGAGGGACGGCAAGCTCGTGGAAGGCGTATTCCCCGGACGTGCTGCGCGGGCGCCGATTACGTCCGCTAAGTGACCGGACCGTGATCGCCAAAACCATCTCGCGTTACAGAACATCCTGGAGAACCTGCTCAGCAGCGGCGGTCAACTCCTGATTAGTCGGATTACCGTACCATTTCTCCACTCGTCCGGCTTGCGCGTTAATCAGGCACTTGCCGTTTAGCCGGCGATGACGCCTGTTGTCACCAGTTTTAGCGCATCCTGGCGGGACCTTGGTTGTAGAACACCGTTCGCACGGAAAGTGATATCCTTCCGAGCGCTGAGCAGCGCTTCGTTTCGACTTTCAAGTGAGGTGAACCACAATGGAAGATCACAATCGCTCCTTAAAATCACCGCAGCCGAATCGCCGCGAGTTTCTTGCGACCACCGGCGGCACGGTGGCCGCCGGTGTGATCGCACACAGCGGCCGACTGATAAACGAAATCAGTTCACCGCAACCTTACCAACAGCCGAGCAAAATGAAAGGCACCAAACCTGGCATCGTGTTCTGCCATGGCCTCTGGGCCGACGGCTCGTGTTTTAGCAAGGTGATCGGTCCGCTTCAGGCAGAGGGGTATGAGTGTATTGCAGCGCAGTACGGCCTCAACTCAACGGCAGAGGACGTGGCCTTAGTGAAAGCAACGATAGGCCGCGTCAACAACCCCGTTATTCTGGTTGGCCACTCCTACGGCGGAACCGTCATCACCGGCGCCGGAACCGACGAGCGCGTTGCCGGCCTGGTCTACATCGCTGCACTTGCTCCCGACGCCGATGAGACGTCCCAGACGCAACTGTCCAACTTCCCGAAAACCGACGTCTTCTCCCAAATAGATGTTTTAGACGGACGTATCTGGCTGCGTCCGGAGGGCACGAAGTATTTCTGCGGAGACCTTTCGGAGAAGGAGCAGAAACTCGTTTGGGCCACGCAGGGCGTTCCGAAACCCGACTTGTTTGACGCAAAAGCCGGCGGAACCGCCTGGAAGTCGAAGCCGAACTGGTACATCGTCGCCAAAAACGACCACACCGTACCGCCTGACCTGGAGCGCTTTTTTGCCAAACGCATGGGCGCCACCACGACCGAGGCCGCGAGCAGCCACGTAGTGATGTTGGCGCAGCCGCAAGTCGTGATCAAGGTGATCCAAGAAGCGGTAAAATCCGTTCAGGGTGCCAAGCCAGCGGCCTGAAAACGGCCAGGCCTCCTCCACTCTTCGACGGGGCCGCCGCTCCGGACAAGCCTTTTCGTAGCACTTCACTTGTCCGGGTTGCGCGTCAATCGCAGAACATATGAACGTACAAGAACAAATCAAGAAGTATATTGCCAGCCAACCGGAGCCAAAACGCAGCGACATGCGAGAGTTGCATCGGCTCACACTTCAAATGTCACCAGAATGCAAATTATGGTTCTTCGATGGTAAAGACAGCAAAGATCATACTGTTTCCAACCCTACGATTGGATATGGATCTCACACCATAAAATATGCCGATGGAAAAAGTAGAGAGTTTTTTCAAATTGGTGTGAGCGGAAACAGAACCGGAATCTCTGTCTATATTCTTGGTCTCAAAGATAAGAAGTACTTAGCCAAAACGTATGGAAAAAAACTAGGCAAGGCGAGCGTGACCGGATATTGCATTCGGTTTAAAGCTATAAAGGATACGAACATCGATACGCTCGAAGCGGCAATACGATATGGGCTTGCAGCTCAGAATGAAAAAGGCAAGCTCGCGAAATAATTCCACTGTCTGCCACTAAGCCCGTACCCGCGTCAGGCGGAACAATCGCGGCAACAGGACTTAGCGAGCATCTTGATCCCGAAGCAAGCTCAATTCTCGAAGTATGGATCGAGCGTAAAGAGCTGGCGGAAATAGCCGTCACGCCACTTTGGGCTGAAGCGGTCGAGAAGCAAGCCTTCGCCGGCGCCAAACGAGTACACGACAATCCGCTGCCATTTGGCGAGGTCCGCCTGCCTCAATTCGTTCAGAGTGTCGGAGCGCGCTCTTGCGGCATAGCCTTCGAAGGTTTCGTAGTCTGAGAGCGCGGCGAACTCTGGGGCGGGTCGGTACTGTGCTGCGGCCTCCGCGGATTTGATTTGAACGTAGCGTGCGATCCCTTCTTTCCAAAGCTGGAAGCTTAAGTACTTGCGGTCATCCGGAGAAAGTGCGCTAAAGAACTTCTTGCGCTCCGCCGCGTATCGCTGCGCTTTGAGTCGAAACTTCTCGTCATTTTGTTCCTGCAATGCCTCCACCAGGAGATCCCGTAGTTGTGCGAACGATTGGTCCAACTCAGGTTTCTCATACGGAAAAGGATAGTTGAGCATCCACATCCCGGTTTCATCACCGTGCGCAAGGCCAAGTTCTTTCACCGCTTCGAAGAAACCAGGCTGGCTGTCCTGCAGTTGATGAAAATGCTCGTGCATTAAGACGAAGAGCCAGGGTGTACTGCGCTTCGCTTCAGTATCCTCCGCCTCGCCAATCACAATAATTGAAGGCGGCCCGAAGGCCGGGAAAGTTGCCTGCATGCCGGTGGGAAAGTGACGTGGACGGGCGTAGAGATCATCGGCGATTTTCTTGAAGTCTTCAGGCGGGTGAGCGAAATGAGTAAGGAATTCGGTCTCTTGAGTGACCAGCAACAGTGGAGCGGGCGTCTTGATCCAGTTCGGCCACACTTGCTCGGCGACCTGTGGGATGAGGTTGTAGAACTCGCGGATGCGTATCGCGTCTTTACTCGACAACTGTGGAGCGACAAACTGTGCGAAAGAGGCAGAAGCGAGGAGAAGGAGGAGGAAAATGGGCAGCTTTCGCATTGTTTGCTTTAGACGCATACCCGGCTCATCTGTTAGCCGGACCCGGTCGAAAGACTGCCAACTCCGATGAGTCGGATAACCGGGCAAGTCTTTTCCTAGTACTCCACATTTCCGGTTACCGCGCTAATCTGGAGTTTGGCGATTAGACTTGACAAGACTGTGTTGTCGCGTTTTATAAGTGATTCGCGCGGGCCAAAACGATTCACACTGTGAAGGGAGACGACCCGATGCTGCGTGTGCTTATGCTGGTTTTTGTCTTTGCGTATGTGACTTTGCCGGCGGCCTCCGCTCAAGCGACGGACGCCGGCTATTTCGATGAGTTGTCGCCCTCGCTGGCGGGAAGTGCCAAGGCGATGCACGCAATGATTCGCCGGGATCTAGCGGAAGCGGCAGAGAACATGCCCGCGGATGAATACGCCTTTCGACCGACGCCGCAGCTCCGGACTTTCGGTCAGATTATCGGTCACTTGGTTGATGCGAACTTCTTCTTCTGTTCGCAAGTTGCGGGCGAAAAATCGCCGGCTACCGCTGACTACGAGCAAATCATTGACAAGGCTGCACTCGTCAAGGCCTTGAACGATTCGCTCGTCTACTGCGACCGGGTGTACGCAGCGACCACCGACGCGAACTTCATTCAGCCGGCGAAGATTGCGAATGTTGGTGGCGCGGGGTCCACCAATACCGTCCGGGGCGCCGTGCTGATGTACAACATCACCCACAATAACGAGCATTACGGCAACCTCGCCGTTTACATGCGTCTGAAGGGCCATGTTCCACCCTCAACAGCCCGGGCCCAACAGCGAAAGAATTAACAACGCCTGATAACTTCGTGCGGGTTCAACCGGTCGGTGCAACACCATCCAGTACATGGCGACAAGCGCATCCGCCCTCTTTTCCCACCAGCTCTTGCTGTAAACATTATGGGTCACGCCGAATATCGACGTGACCCATGTTGTCCCGCACGATCTGCGGTCTTGCGCCTTCGCGCAGCATGCGGCTGGAATGCATGCTGCGGAAGCGCCGGAAATACCCTTTATCGCTATCGGCCGAGTCTGAATCTCTGCAAAGAGTGGTTGCAAGCATTCGCGTGCAAAACCGAATGCGGGTGTGTAAGCGCGAAATCTGCCATCGACGCGCCTATGCGTTCGTGTGTGGGGGTCAAAAGATAGGCGTGGATGTCGCCCGCATGCGGCCCGCTCATCACCGTTCCCATACCCGAGATTTGTCCAGCCTCATTGATATTGCTAGCCGAGATTATGAAGAGGTTGGAATCCGCGGGAATTAGCGTGTTAAGGTCGGTCAGCACACCATCCTGCCAGATGAAGCCGTGGGACCAGTTGAAATTGGAGTCAAAGGTGTTTCCCACCACTTGGCCCCGGTTGTTGATGCCGGTGGCAAAGGCGGCAAAATCTCCCGGCAGAACGCCGATGCTGGTGACTGCGCCGTCCGCGCCGCTCTGCCAAACCGCGGCATAGAAGGTTGTGCCGTCAGCAGTGCCCACTTGCCCGGCGATTTGGCCGCGGTTGTTAATGACGTAGCCGAAATTGGAACCTGTACCTCCGAGATCCTGAAGCACGAAGGCAGTGTGGTCTTTCCACATTACGGCGTGCGTCGCCGTGGTGCAGTTTCCCGAGTAGCCTACCGCTTGGCCTAGATCGTTAATCCCCCACGCGACAGCATCTACATCGCCACCCACCAGAGGAAGAGCTTCGGCTTTGCCGTTTACCCACAACGCCGCCAAGTCAATCCGATTGTTGGTTGTGCCGGCTGGGCATGTGGAGTCCACGGCACCGTCTTCGGCATATCCGGCGACTTCTCCGCGGTTATTGATGGCGCTGGCCTGCCCATTATTTCCGCCGAGCGTCGGGAGCGCGCTCATGTGGCCCGCTCGCCAAAGAAATGGAACGCACGTAAGGTGTGTGCCGAAGCCGCAAAGGTCTTCGCCGTTCGGATCTAGTTCCGCTGTTTCGGACTGGCCAACGGCTTCCCCGAGGTCGTTGATCCCGCCCCAGTTAATCCAACTGTTGGCGCCGGGTTTTCCAAGCGTGCCCAAGTCGATGTTGAATCCGTAGATGCTGATCACCGCGCGGCCCCTGGCAACGGTCGTAAACACACTATTCTCGGGAGGGTTCACGAACCCATCCATGTTCTCCGTCCAGCCCTCACTATTGAGGCCCATGGCCATGCTGTAGTTGTCCGTGCTTTTGTTAGTGCCCAAATCGGTGATTTTGTAGTTCGTTTGAGCCACCGCATTACTGAAACAACCCAGAACGATTACCGCAACCCACGGTATCCAGAAATTCCGCATGCGTCTTAGTGCGCTCATATCTTCTCCTTTTGGTGCGAGCAAAGTTTTCCGTGCCGAGATGGCTGGCCGAGAACTGGGGAGCATGCCGTATTCCACGTTCACAACGATTACGTGACACGACGGGCGCAACACCTCAGAGTTCGGAAACGAGTGGCGGAGTAACAAAATCCTGGGACGGTCGCAAAACGGCTAGAGCGCCTCTTTCTCCCACTTTTCATACCGTTGTGATTGACTTTCAGATAATTCTAGTTACCATACATACTGGTTGGTATGTTGGCGGCACGCACAAATCCGAAACGTCGAGCGATTAGCCTGCGTGCTCCAGAGCGCACGCGGCAGCGTTTGCTGCGAGCAGCATCCCGCGAGATCTACAGAACGGGATTTCAGAGCGCGAGCCTGGACACCATCCTGTCCTCTGCCGGTGTCACCAAGGGAGCGCTGTACCACCACTTCGAAAACAAGGAAGCCTTGGGATATGCCGTGGTCGAAGAGGTCATCTCCCGCAACGTCCACCGCACGTGGGTTCAGCCTTTACGGTGCGTCAAAGATCCCATCGACGCTCTGATTGGCATCGTTCGAGATATACCCGTTCGGCCGGGGGATGTGTGCGGTGGCTGCGAGCTGAACAATCTGGCGCAGGAAATGTCTCCTCTTGACGCGGGATTCCGGAAGAGGCTGGAGGTTATCTTCGATGCCTGGCGCGAGGCCGTAGCCTCCGTTTTGCGACAGGGCCAGCTCCACGGAAGCGTTCGCCGCGACGTGGAACCCACCGACGCCGCCGCCTTATTGATTGCGATGGTGGAAGGCTACGGTTCGCTGGCAAAGAATGCTCAGGATCCGAAAGTGATAAAGGCCGGGATCAAAAATATCGTGGGCTGGCTGAGGTCTCTGCGCCAGCCGGGCAACGGCAAGCGAGTCCGATAGCATCGTTTCTAACGAATGGGTTCGACACCGGTACATACCAATCGGTTGGTAAGCTCGGCGAAGTCGCACATTGCAGGCTAGCGGGAGCCGGAGCGGGCGAGGGACTGATGGAACGGGAAAAACGATCGGATCTGTCCCGCTGACATATGCCACGAATCGCATTTAAGGCGAAGGGTAGCATCCTGCTCTTGGATTTAGCCGACATCTTGGCGGTGCAAGCCGAAGGTAATTACGTTTCGTTGCGACCCCGAACGAATCCCCATTTGGTGCACGCTTCCCTCTCGTCCATGGCGGAGAAGCTCAAGCCCTACGGCTTTATTCGCATCCACCGCTCAGTCGTCGTGAATATTTCGGCCGTGGAGGAGATCCAACCTCTACCGACCGGGGAGTACAGGCTGCGCGTAAAAGGTGGGAAGCAATACTTGGTAACGCGTACATACAAACACAATCTCAGAGATCTGGCTCAACTGTGGGTCGGCTCAGAGCGGCTTTGCGGTTAACAGGCTGCAAAAAGTTTTACCTCGTTATTCCTCGCAGCATCCGCGAATCGTCGCTCAGCAAAAGTCAGCCCGTATCGAGAAATGATTTCGATGGGCCAACTCCCGATAACTCGGATTACCGTCCATATGAAGTGGCGCTTCATTTGTACGGTTTGCGCGTTAATCAGGCGCTTGGATTCCTGAACGGAAACTGTTTGATTCAGTGGGACTAGTTCCGACCCCAGTTGGGACTCGTCACTGGGTTATGCGTTAGGTATCACTTCCGATGCCTTCCGAAAGATAGAAGTTCGCACCCACTGATTCCGTCGTATAAGTAAGCAGTATCCCCTTCCTTCGGACAAGTGGCCGTAAGCCAGCGATTGTCGGGCCGCTCGTAAATCAAAAAATGGAGAGATTGAAATGCCTCCCATGATTCATCTCATCTATGCAAGCGTGGCATCACAGGACTTCAAAACAGATCAGCTTACCGACATCCTGCAACAAGCTCGCGAGTCGAATGAACGCGTGGGCCTGACTGGCATCCTTCTCTATTCTGACGGCAGTTTCTTTCAAGTCCTGGAAGGCGAACCATCGGAGATTGATCAGCTATACCAGAAACTTCTTCTGGATAAGCGTCATAGGCAATTAACCGTGATTATTAGGGAACCGATTGCCAAGCGGTCCTTTGGAGGCTGGAGTATGGGTTTTTCCAGCGTTTCGCCGGAAGAGCTCACAAAAATTGATGGGCTAAACGACTTTTTTGAGAATGGCTCATGTTTCCTTCAGCTCGATGCAGGACGCACAAAGAAGCTGCTTGCCGCTTTCGCAGAAGGCCGCTGGCATGGGAAACTCAGCGGTTCAAAGCAACCGGTGGCCTGAAGCATGGAGCAGGACACAGCCGATCCGAACTTCACGTTCGCGTTTCAGCCCATTGTCGATGTTGATGCGCGCAAAGTCATCTCTTATGAAGCGCTGATCCGAGGGCCGGGCAACGAGTCTGCCTATCAGATCCTGAAACAGGTGTCGGCCGAGAGGCTGATTAATTTTGATCAGAGGGCACGGGTCGCGGCAATTATCCTTGCCGC
Organism: Candidatus Acidiferrales bacterium; assembly: GCA_049517055.1. Lineage (GTDB taxonomy): Bacteria > Acidobacteriota > Terriglobia > Acidiferrales > UBA7541 > Palsa-295. Next base: position 10,991 of record JBEKSN010000086.1, read on the forward strand.
GCGGCTGGGAATCGATTGCAACCTAAACCTCAATTTCATCCCGCAGAGCCTGTACTCCTCGACGACATCAATTTCATCTACCCTGGAAGCCGCAGATCGAAGCAATCTTGCTATCGAGCGCATCGTCCTCGAAGTGACCGAGGGGGAAATTATCGCCGATCAGGGGCGCTTCGCCGAGAGAATCAATGAGTACCGTGGCCTTGGTCTAACGGTAGCCATCGATGACTTTGGCGCCGGATATTCCGGACTGAACTTGCTCGCCAATTTCCAACCCGATCAGATCAAACTCGACCTGACGCTAGTCCGCGGAATAGAAAGCCACGGTCCGCGTCAGGCCATCGTTCGCGCGGTCGGCCAGGTCTGTAACGATCTTGGGATTGACGTAATCGCTGAGGGCGTCGAAACCGAAGCTGAATACACGTGGTTAGCGACCGAAGGGGTGCGACTATTTCAGGGATATTTGTTCGCAAAGCCCGCTTTCGAGTCCTTCCCGCCAGTACATTACCCTTAGAATCGTTGAACTTGTCGTTGCAGAAATTATAAGACCGCCCCAACCGAAATCCATACTTGCGATAACTCATAAGAACCTGTCTCAAACTAAACAGTTCTTCTTCCGTTGCCCGAATAGCCTCAATGGCAGGAGTGCTTTTACAACAGCCATAAGTGGAAACTTCTCGCAGACCGGAAGCGGTTGAGATGCCTAATCTTCCTAGTCTTGAATGAAAGTGTGACTCTTGGTGAATGATTCCAAATTAATTCTGCTGACGGGGCCGACAGGGTATGTCGGTGGACGCTTGCTTCGCGCACTCGAAGCCGCCGGTTACCGCGTACGTTGCCTGTCACGACATCCCGAGACTCTAAGTCAGCGCGTGGCGCACACAACGCGAGTGGTGAAGGGCGATGTTCTCGATGCGGTGTCTCTTCCACCGAGCATGATTGGCGTGCACACCGCCTATTACCTCGTACATGCAATGGCTTCGGTGAATTCCTTTGAGGAGGAAGACCGACGATCGGCGCATGCGTTCGCGATCGCGGCGCGCGATGCGGGCGTCGAGCGCGTCATCTACCTCGGCGGACTTGGCAGCGGGAGCAAACTGTCGCCACATCTGAGAAGCCGCCAGGAAGTCGGCCGTATCCTGCGAGAGTCCGGGGTAGCGACCATCGAGTTTAGGGCCTCAATCGTGATTGGTTCGGGTAGCGCTTCTTTTGAAATGATTCGGGCCTTGGTTGAGAAACTACCAGCGATGATCACTCCTCGCTGGGTGACAACACGCACGCAGCCCATTGCGGTCGAAGACGTTATTGCTTATCTGACACAGGCGCTCGACCTCAAGATCAATGGCAGCAGCATTATTGAGATCGGGGGAGCCGACCAAGTCAGCTATTTGGACCTCATGAAGGAATACGCCTGTCAGCGTAGGCTGAAGCGATGGATGATTCCTGTGCCGGTGCTGTCCCCACGGCTGTCGAGTCTTTGGTTGGGTCTTGTCACACCCGTCTACGCGCGTGTAGGTCGCGAGTTAGTGGATAGTTTGCGTAACGAAACCATTGTCAGGGACCGGTCAGCCGCTGATTTATTCTCCATTCACCCACTTGGCTTTCGTGAAGCACTGACGAGGGCGCTCGCCAATGAAGATCGGGAATTTGCCGAAACGCGCTGGTCCGACGCGTTCTCTTCCGTTGCAGCTTCCCGGCAGTGGGGCGGAACTGCATTCGGCCGCCGTATTGTGGACTCGCGGTCGGCGCGTGTGCCTTTTTCTGCCGCCATAGCCTTTCGACCAATCGAACGGTTGGGCGGGAAGACGGGTTGGTACTACGGAAATTGGCTCTGGCGGATTCGTGGGTTGTTGGATCTTCTGTTTGGCGGGGCGGGCATGCGGCGAGGGCGGCGCGTGCCAGATCATCTCTTCCCCGGCGACACCGTTGATTTCTGGCGGGTCGAAGAAGTCCAACGCGACCATCTGGTCCGACTGTCGGCAGAAATGCGTTTACCTGGTCGAGCGTGGTTGCAGTTCGAGGTGGGACCGTCCGGTACAGGATCGCTCATTCGCCAGACTGCCATCTTCGACCCGGTGGGGTTGTTCGGACAGATCTACTGGTACCTCCTATATCCGATCCACCAACTGATCTTTGCAGGAATGCTGCGAGGGATCGTGCGTGCGATGGGAGAATGCCGTTGACCAATTTCCCGAAACCCACAATTGTGATCAGCAAATGCATCGGCTTTGATCCCTGCCGATACAATGGAGGGATCATTCAGGATAAATTTGTTGCACGCCTTAAGCCACACATAGAGGTCATCTCCGTTTGCCCCGAAGTGGAGATCGGATTGGGGATTCCACGTGCGCCCGTGCGCATCATTTGCTCTGGGGACGAGTTGAAACTCATTCAGCCCTCGTCTGGCTTGGATCTTTCGGAAAGCATGCGGGGATTTACGTCCGGGTTCCTCGACATTTTGGAAAAGGTAGACGGGTTCATTCTGAAAAATCGATCGCCATCCTGTGGATTTACAGATGTGAAGTTTTATTCCGGGCCGGAGAGAGGTCCGGCAATTGGTAGAACGGCCGGTTTTTTCGGGGGCGCTGTTCTACAAAAGTTCGGGGACTTGGCAGTTGAGGACGAAGGCCGGCTTAAGAATCTGAGCATCCGCGAACATTTTCTGACGCGCATCTTCGCGCTTGCTCGATTACGCAAACTTCAACAATCCGGGTCGATGCACGCTGTCGCACGCTTTCATTCGCTGAATAAGCTTCTCTTGATGGCTTACAGCCAAACGAAGTTGAGAGAACTGGAGAGAATTGTTGCGAATGCAGATGGAGAACGGACCGCTAAGGTCTTGAACTTATACACGAAGTATTTTGCGGAGGCGCTCCGCAAACCCGCGAGACGCGCATCGCCAATCAATGTCCTTACGTACACCCTCGGTTACTTCAAGAAGAAGCTGTCCTCAGGTGAAAAACTGCACTTCCTCGAAATATTGGAAGCCTATCGTCAAGGCAGGACGCCGTTGTGCAGTGCCGCGAGCATACTAAGATCCTGGGTCATAAGATTCAAATTAAACTATCTGCGCGACCAGACCTTTTTCAATCCCTTTCCAGGAGAGCTCATGACCCTGGATGATTCTGGCGGGTCGCGGACTTGAGCGCGAATTCGACATCCCTGCGCAGCGTAGGAAGACTGTGCTTATGGTGGGCGGGCTGGTC